>CAYQBY010000019.1:0-9016 GCA_964415865.1 uncultured Piscirickettsiaceae bacterium
TATACCGTTTCAACGGGGTTGATTAAGCATCAATCCTTGCGAAAGTAATGACACATTCGCACGGGTGGCCGTCTGTGGCCAGGAAGGCCACAGCCGAGCGACACATGGATGTGCTTGAGCGTGCCGCATGGGCGAGTGTGTCATTACTTTCGCAAGGATTGATAGATATTGAAAAGTGAAAAAATGCCCCCACTAAAAGGGGAGATCAAAAACTATTGGAGCAACGTACCCATGAGAATGGACAAACTAACAACGAAATTTCAGGCGGCCCTCTCTGATGCACAGTCACTGGCTGTAGGTAAGGACCACCAGTTTATTGAGCCGATTCACCTTATGCTGGCGCTGCTGGATCAGGAGGGTGGAACAGTTCGTCATCTTCTTACCTTGGCTGGAGTCCAGGTAAATCCACTGCGTTCCCAGCTGGGAGAGGCGCTGGATCGTCTCGCCTCAGTAGAGGGTGTGGGAGGGGATGTTCAGCTATCCAATGATCTTGGTAAGCTGTTGAATCTAACCGATAAACTTGCTCAAAAACGGGGTGATCAGTATATCTCCTCAGAGCTCTTTATATTGGCTGCCGCGGATGACAAGGGGGTCCTGGGGGAGCTGTTGAGAAAATCCGGGGCTGCCAAGGGTTCCCTGGAGCAGGCTGTGGAGCAGCTGCGTGGGGGTGAAAGTGTGGATGATCCAAATGCTGAGGAGCAGAGACAAGCACTTGAAAAATATACAATTGATCTGACTGAACGGGCTGAACAGGGAAAGCTTGATCCGGTAATTGGGCGAGATGATGAGATCCGCAGAGCCATTCAGGTGCTACAGCGCCGTACCAAGAACAATCCGGTACTGATTGGTGAGCCCGGGGTTGGAAAGACCGCAATTGTCGAGGGGCTGGCGCAGCGTATTGTAAATGGTGAGGTTCCGGAGGGGATCAAGGGAAAGCGGCTGCTTTCACTCGATATGGGTGCACTGATTGCCGGGGCAAAATTCCGCGGTGAATTTGAGGAGCGCCTCAAAGGGGTGCTCAATGATCTCAGCAAACAGGAGGGGCAGGTAATCCTCTTTATTGATGAGATTCACACCATGGTTGGGGCCGGTAAGGCTGAAGGCTCCATGGATGCCGGAAATATGTTGAAGCCGGCGCTGGCGCGTGGTGAGCTCCACTGTGTGGGGGCAACCACACTCGATGAGTATCGTCAGTACGTGGAGAAGGATGCGGCACTGGAGAGAAGATTTCAGAAGGTACTGGTGGATGAGCCCTCGGTTGAGGATACCATCGCTATTCTGCGTGGTCTCAAGGAGCGTTATGAGGTCCACCACGGCATTGATATTACCGATCCTGCGATTGTTGCAGCTGCAACCCTGTCACACCGTTATATTACCGACCGTCAGCTACCGGACAAGGCGATTGATTTGATGGATGAGGCTGGATCCAGGATCCGCATGGAGATCGACTCCATGCCGGAGGAGATGGACAAGCTTGACCGCCGGGTGATCCAGCTTAAGATCGAGCGTGAGGCACTGAAGAAAGAGAGTGACGAGGCATCGAAGAAACGGCTGGATGATCTGCAGGGGGAGTTGGATCGTCTGGAGCGTGAATACTCCGATCTGGATGAGATCTGGAAGGCTGAGAAGTCTGCGGTACAGGGTACAACCCACATCAAGGAGGAGCTGGAACAGTCAAGAATTGAGCTGGAGACGGCACGCCGTGCCGGTGATCTGGCACGGATGTCGGAGCTGCAGTATGGAAAGATTCCAGAGCTGGAGCAGCAGCTTGCCGCCGCTGCAGAGGTTGAGTCAGAGCATAAGGAGAACCAGCTGCTACGCAATAAGGTGACCGATGAGGAGATCGCCGAGGTGGTCTCCAAGTGGACTGGAATTCCAGTCTCCAAGATGTTGGAGGGAGAGAGGGATAAGCTGTTGCGGATGGAGGAACAGATCAAGCAGCGAGTTATCGGGCAGCATGAGGCGGTGGAGGCAGTCTCCAATGCGATTCGCCGCTCCCGGGCAGGGCTCTCTGACCCCAACCGTCCCAATGGATCATTCCTCTTTCTTGGTCCAACCGGAGTCGGTAAGACTGAACTTACCAAGGCTCTGGCACAGTTCCTCTTCGATACCGAGGATGCGATGGTGCGGATCGATATGTCCGAGTTTATGGAGAAGCACTCAGTGGCACGCCTGATTGGTGCCCCTCCCGGCTATGTAGGTTATGAGGAGGGCGGCTACCTGACCGAGGCGGTACGAAGAAAACCATATTCTGTTATTTTGATGGATGAGGTGGAGAAGGCGCACCCTGATGTATTCAATGTGCTGCTTCAGGTGTTGGATGATGGACGCCTCACCGATGGTCAGGGGCGTACGGTTGATTTCCGTAACACTGTTATTGTGATGACATCCAACCTTGGGTCACAGCAGATTCAGCAACTATCTGGGGAGGGGAATTATGAGACGATGAAAGAGGCAGTCATGGAGATTGTCGGCTCCCACTTCCGTCCCGAGTTTATCAACCGGGTTGATGAGTCGGTGGTCTTCCACCCTCTGGGCAGGGATGAGATTAGAGCCATCGCCAAAATTCAGGTGGAGTACCTTCATCAGCGTCTCGCCGACCGTGAGATTGGGCTAGAGATCAGTGAGGCAGCTCTGGATCGTCTCGGTGAGGCTGGATTTGATCCGGTTTACGGGGCGCGCCCACTCAAGCGGGCAATCCAGAACCAGATCGAGAACCCTCTGGCACAGAAGATTCTGGCTGGAGAGTATCTGCCGGGAGACGTGGTTAAGGTGGATCTGAGCGGGGAAGAGTTGGTTTTCAGCTAGTTACTTTTGCTGTTCCGAACCTCGAGCAATCATATTAAGAAGGTTTCCAACCAGCGCCTTCTGTTTATCGTCACAATCTTTCTGCATTGCCTCAAGATTGCTGTTCAGAGCATGGATAAGCCTAAGATTAGCCATCTTCTCTTCACGTGCCATTCGCAGTTCCATCCGCAGCCGTTGGACCTGTCCCATAAGGGTGTATGAGTCGGGGATATGTGCGGTCTGTACCCGGTTTAGATAAGCGTTATCCTTGATGAAGTTTATCTTCTCAAGAATGGAGGATGTCTCCATCTTTTCAGCTGCTGGAAATGCCGCTTGCAGCTGAGATAGTGTTACCTGTCCCTCAAATGTCTTCAGCTCTCCGGAGCGAATTTTTTTCTGGATATCCTTGCGGCTTATGCCAAGCATTTTCGCAGCCTTGACAACAGCTAGTGCCTCTTCGCTCATTGAATTCTCTCCCCCTTGGAGATGGTGTTATGAATAACTATGCATTCCAAATACTAGATCAATGGGGCAATAAAAGCAATCGATGCGCGCTCTTAGCGAGCTCCGTCACCAGATGCCTTGATAAGCAGTTTGTCCAGCCAGCGGTCAGGGAGGATTCGTCTGAGTATTGCAAATAGATGGGTAGGAAAGGTTACCGGGTAACGTGTCTTGGGTCGGCGGCTCTCCAGGAAGTGGATCAACTTCTCTGCAACAGCATCTGCAGGCAGGGTAAACGGTGCTGCAGGACCAGGTTTTTTTAGACGTCTCTCCATCGCTTCGTAATTGGCTTTGTGATAACTGTTTTCAGGGTTAATGTTCTGTTTAAATGCGATATATGCGTTCTTGCGAAAGCTGGACTCAATAGGACCAGGTTGGATCAGTGAGACATGAATTCCACTGCCAGCAATTTCAAGTCGAAGTGTATCTGCAAGCCCTTCAAGTGCGAACTTGCTGGCATTGTAGGCACCACGATATGGCATCACCACAAATCCCAGGACCGAGCTATTAAAAACAATACGCCCATATTCTTGTCTACGCATGATCGGGATTACTGCATTGGTGAGTTCGGCAGTTCCAAACAGATTGGTCTCAAACTGTCTGCGCAGTGTATCTCGGCTCAAGTCCTCCACAGCTCCTGGCTGTCCATAAGCACCATTATTGAATAGTGCATCCAGAGTACCACCAGTCTGTTGAAAGGTGGTGTTGAGGGCTGTTTGTATGCTTTCTGAACTATCCAGATCAAGCTGAACAGAGTCAAATCCCTGTTCTCTAAGGAAAACAACATCTTCAATACGGCGTGTAGTTGCGAAGACTCGCCACCCGCGCTCTGTAAGTATTTCGGCACAACGTAGACCAATACCGCTGGAGCAACCGGTAATTAGAATAGATTTTTTCTGTTCTGCCATGAACGGCAGTATAGCGAATTATAGTTGCTGGTAGCTTGACTAGTGGCAGCAGGGTGCTAATTGACCATTCTCAACAGCAATATGTTGCTGTTTACCTAGCATCTCAATAAGCACCATGGAGCGGTGGAGGCCATCATCTATCATGAATACCCCCTCGATCTCGGCAAAAGGACCGCTGGTTATGCGTACACAGTCACCCTCACAGAACCATTTGGCACGTTCCAACTGATGCAGCCCCAATTCGTCCTCATGACTTTTTATTGATGTAACAACCTGATCGGGGATTGGGATATAGTTGGTGCGGGTCGAGCCAAAACCAACCAGTCCAGAGACTCCAAAAGTGGAGCGGATGGGTGCCCAGTTGTCGTTCTCACGATCCAGTTTGATAAATAGGTAGCGGGGGAATAGAGGCTCGACATTAACTTTGGTCTTGCTGCCGAGACGGCGACGCTCCCGTTTTACCATTGGCAGATAGGTTGTATAGCCCTGCTGCTCCAGATTGAGTCGGGCTCGCTCCTCATCTCTTGGTTTACTGGCAAGAAGATACCAACGAGAGGATTCGTTGTGGTTTTCTTTCGTGCTCGTGCTCGTGCTCATCCCTGCATCCTCTAATCTCTCCTGTTGCATCAATTATCGCATAAAATGTACTGCTATCGTGTTACGTATTATTACCTGTTTTTCAGATCTTCCGTGTCCCTCTGTTCCTGTTGCAATCTCCACATGCGAGCATAATCTCCTTGCATATTAACCAGTTCGTTATGTGTTCCACGCTCAACAATACGTCCAGCATCCATAACCAGAATCTCATCAGCATCGGCAATGGTGGAGAGACGATGAGCAATTACCAATGTGGTGTGTTGTCTACTAATCTCTTTCAGGGAGTGGTTGATGACCTTCTCAGCAGCTGAATCAAGTGAGGAGGTAGCCTCGTCAAAGACCATGATTGGTGGGTTCTTGAGAATGGCACGAGCAATGGCTATACGCTGTTTTTCCCCACCAGAGAGCTTCAGTCCGCGTTCCCCAACAGTGGAGTCATATCCTTGTGGGAGGGTGGTGATAAAGTCATGGATGTTGGCCATCCTTGCAGCCTGCTCAATCTCTTCCTGGGTTGCCCCTGGCTTGGCATATTCGATGTTGTAGTGGATTGTGTGGTTAAAGAGAACGCTGTCCTGGGGCACGATACCGATTGACTCTCTCAGGCTATCCTGGGTAACACTTTTTATATCAGTTCCATTGATGGTGATGGTGCCATCATCAACCTCGTAAAAGCGAAACAGCAGTCGTGCCAGGGTTGATTTCCCAGAACCACTCTGTCCAACAACAGCCACCTTTTTCCCAGCAGGCACACGAAAGCTTACATTGTGGAGAATTTGTCGATCAGGGTTGTAACTAAAACTGACCCTGCTGAACTCAATCTCTCCAGCACCGGGTTTGAGAGTGGTGGCATCTCTACGATCCTCGATCTCAGGCTTTTTCTCCAGTAGTTGGAACATCATGTCAATATCGGAGAGGGCGTGTTTTATCTGGGTGTACACCATCCCCAGAAAACCTAGAGGGATGAAGAGCTGCAGCAGAAACGTATTGACCAGCACCAGGTCACCTAGGGTCATATCACCATCCACAACCCCTTGGCCAGCCATGACCATAGTAATGGTAACCCCAATAGCGATGATAAATGCCTGCACAAAATTGAGGGTGGACATGGATGTCTGACTCTTGATGGCGGCTGCCTCCCAGCTTCTCATCTGTTCATCATATTGATCCAGCTCATACTGCTCATTGCCAAAATATTTTACGGTCTCATAGTTAATCAGGCTGTCGACTGCCTGGGTGCTGGCATCTGAATCCCGTTTGTTCATTGCTACTCTATATTTCATGCGCCAGTTGGTGATGATAAAGGTGGTGGCGATATAGATTGCGACAGTGGTGAAGGTAACGATGGCAAACCAGGGGTTGTAGTTGGCAAGCAGGATCAGGGCAATAAGTGTCACCTCAATCAAGGTGGGAATGATATTGAAAAGCAGCATATTGAAGAGTGAGCTGATTGATCTGGTGCCACGCTCCATATCCCTGGTTATTCCTCCGGTCTTGCGGTCCAGGTGAAAGCGCAGGGAGAGGTTGTGAAGGTGAGCCATAAAGTGGATCGAGATCTCTCTTACGATACCGTGCCGCACCTTGGCAAAGATGGCGTCTCGCAGCTCATTAAAGAAGGCGCTTCCGGCACGCATCAATCCATAACCGACAAGCAGGGCCAGTGGCAACACCAGCACTGTTTCGCTGTTCTGATCAAGGATATCTACAATCTCTTTAAGCAGAAGTGGAACGGTGACATTTGCCAGTTTTGCCAGAACAAGGGAGCCGATAGCCATACCTGCACGATAACGGTAGTCCCACAGATATGGCATAAGGGACCTGATAGTGCGCCAGTCTTTCCTGGAAGATGATGGCATCTTGGTGAAGGCATTATGCATTATTGGATTCTATGCTCTATCTGTCAGATTTTGGATTCGGTATAATAGCCCGATTGCGTTCCAAGGATTAGATAAATGCCAATTTATGAGTATGTTTGTGGTGGGTGTGGCCACCACATGGAAAAACTTCAAAAAATGAGTGATGCTCCGCTGATGGAGTGCCCTGCCTGTGGCAAGCCTGAGCTGAAAAAGCAGGTATCTGCCGCCGGTTTCCGCCTCTCTGGGGGTGGTTGGTATGAGAGTGACTTCAAGACCGGAGAGAAGAAAAACATGACTGACTCTGGTAAGAGTGAATCAGCCCCAGCACCATCTTGTTCAACAGGTGGATGTTGTGGGTGTGACTAAACAACGCGTCATTCCCGCGAAGGCGGGGATCTAGATCCCCGCCTTCGCGGGAATAACGTCTGGATGGGGTTGTTGACAAGTTACTAAACCGTTTAAGTAAAGAACAAGGAAAAAATATGCGAAGCCACTATTGTGGAGAGTTGAATGAGTCCCTGATTGATCAGGAGATCCAGTTAGCAGGATGGGTTAACCGTCGCCGTGATCATGGTGGTGTTATCTTTATCGATCTGCGTGATCGTGAAGGGCTGGCGCAGATTGTGTTTGATCCTGATCGGGCAGACTCGTTTACTATTGCCGAGCATGTTCGTTCTGAATATGTATTAAATATCAAGGGGTTGGTTAGGGAGCGTCCCGAAGGGACAATCAATGAGGATATGCCTACCGGAAAGGTAGAAGTGCTGGTATCCGAGGTAGAGGTACTGAACCGTGCCGAGACCCCTCCATTTATGATTGATGATGACAGTATGGGCGAGGATATTCGTCTGCGCTATCGTTATATTGATCTGCGTCGTCCGGTGATGCAACAGCGAATGAAGTTGAGAGCGGCAGTGACTCGTCATATCCGTAACTATCTGGATAATAATGGTTTTCTTGATATTGAGACTCCTATGCTGACCCGTGCCACCCCCGAGGGTGCGCGTGATTATCTGGTTCCAAGTCGTACCCATCCTGGTGAGTTCTTTGCACTGCCGCAGTCACCTCAGCTATTCAAGCAGTTGTTGATGGTCTCTGGAATGGATCGTTACTATCAGGTGGTGCGCTGTTTCCGTGACGAGGATCTGCGTGCTGACCGTCAGCCTGAATTTACCCAGCTCGATATAGAGACTGCATTCCTCAATGAGGAGCAGATTATGGGGTTGATGGAGGATATGGTCAGAGGTCTCTTCCAGGAGGTTCTGGGAACAGAACTTCCAGAGCCATTCCCACAAATGAGTTATGACGAGGCGATGCGTCGTTACGGCTCTGATCGCCCTGATCTGCGAGTTAAGCTGGAGCTGATTGATGTCGCTGACCTGATGAGTGAGGTGGACTTCAAGGTCTTCTCTGGTCCAGCCAATGATCCAAATGGAAGGGTGGCAGCGCTTTGTGTTCCTGATGGCAATAGTCTGAGTCGTAAGGATATTGATGGTTACACCAAATTTGTCAGTATCTATGGTGCCCGTGGTCTTGCCTATATCAAGGTAAATGATGTTGATGGTGGACGTGATGGATTGCAATCCCCAATCGTGAAATTCCTCCCTGACGATACTATTGCTGGGATTTTGGAGCGTACAGGTGCCAACAGCGGTGATCTCATATTCTTTGGCGCAGATAAGGCCAAGGTGGTTAATGAGGCTCTGGGTGCCCTGCGAGTTAAGGTAGGTGAGGATCGTGGTCTTATGTCTGATGAGTGGAAACCGCTCTGGGTTGTAGACTTCCCAATGTTTGATTGGGATGAGAAGTCTGATCGTTGGAATGCAATTCACCACCCATTTACAGCCCCAAACAGTGGCCAACTAGAGATGATGGATAGTGAGCCTGGAAAGGTCTATTCACGTGCCTATGACATGATCCTTAACGGTAGTGAGATTGGTGGCGGCTCTATCCGTATTCATGATCCAGAGACACAAGAGAAGGTACTCAAGGTGTTGGGTATTGATGATGATGAGGCGCAGGACAAGTTTGGTTTCCTTCTGGATGCCCTAAAGTATGGGTGCCCACCTCATGGTGGTATGGCCTTTGGTCTGGATCGATTGGTAATGCTGATGGCTGGAGCAGACTCTATTCGTGATGTTATGGCATTCCCCAAGACTCAGTCAGCCAACTGCCTGTTAACTGGTGCGCCAGATCATGTAAGTGATCGTCAGCTACGTGAGCTCAATATACGTCTGCGCAAAGTACAGAAGGCTGAGGAATAGTGTTTTCAGGGGTCAGGTCTGTGTTTTTAGTGTTATTGCGAGACTGAACCCCTTGTTTTAGAGATGGTTGGATAACTAATGGTTGCAAGTTCTGCGGTTCACAAAC
>CAYQBY010000019.1:9116-31598 GCA_964415865.1 uncultured Piscirickettsiaceae bacterium
CTTGTTTTAGAGATGGTTGGATAACTAATGGTTGCAAGTTCTGCGGTTCACAAACTGGAAGATCCATTCTCAATACAGGATGATGAGGAGTGTCAGAAGCGAATCCTTGCAGCAAAAGAGGAGCTTGGGGAGCGTCTGGTTATATTGGGGCACCATTATCAGAGAGAGGAGGTATTTCACCATGCCGATTTCTCTGGTGACTCACTAAAGCTCTCTCGTCAGGCCGCTAACTCCAAAGCCGAGTATATTGTCTTCTGTGGAGTCCACTTTATGGCAGAGGTGGCAGATATTCTCTCTCGTCCTGATCAGGTCTCCATTATCCCAGACATAAGTGCCGGCTGTTCCATGGCAGATATGGCTGATCTAACTCAGGTTGAGAAGGCGTGGCAGGAGCTTTCATCTCTGCTGGATCCAGATGAACAGATTACCCCTGTTACCTATATTAATTCTGCAGCAGATCTGAAGGGTTTCTGTGGTCGCCATGGTGGAATTGTCTGTACCTCTACCAATGCACGCCATGTGTTGGAGTGGTCATTTGAGCAGAGAGAGAAAGTGCTCTTCTTTCCTGATCAACATTTGGGTAGAAATACTGGAGCCACCATGAATATCCCGCTTGAGGAGATGGTGGTGTGGGATTATGAGCTACCAATGGGCGGTCTGACTGAGAAACAGATTCGTAATGCCAAGATAATTCTCTGGAAAGGTTTCTGTTCAGTGCATCAGATGTTCAGGCCAGAGCAGATTGATCGTTTTAAGGAGATGCATCCGGAGACAAAAATAATCTCTCATCCTGAGTCATCGTATGAGGTCTGTCAGAAGTCGGATTTTGTTGGTTCGACTGAATATATAATCAATACCATTGCAGAGGCAGAGCCAGATACACGTTGGTTAGTGGGTACTGAATTGAATCTGGTGAATCGCCTTCATGAACAATTCAAGAGTGAAGGAAAGTCAGTCCACTTTATGTCCCCAACTGTCTGTATGTGTTCTACAATGTTCCGTATTGATCCACCTCATCTATTGTGGACGCTGGAAAATCTGTTGGAGGGGAATGTGGTTAATCAGATCAAGGTGGATAAGGGGGTGGCAGAGCAGGCGCGGTTGGCACTGGAGAGGATGTTAGAGGTGTCACCTTGATTTTTATAGGCGATAATCCTCGTATGAATGGTTCTTTCATAAGTTACTTATCTCCACCAATATGAACCCAACTACAGCGTATCTGAAAACTCGCTCTGCTCAGACACTCAGATACTTCTCCTGTAGTTGAGCACAAATTGGTGGCGTAACTTGAATTACAGAACCATCCATACAAGAATAATCAAGATAGAACAATATAGTTAGGATAGAGGGATGGCAGGACACAGTAAATGGCACAACATCCAGCACCGTAAGGGTGCGCAGGATGCAAAGCGCGGCAAGATCTTCACCAAGCTAATCCGTGAGATTACGGTGGCAGCAAAGATGGGTGGTGGCAATGTGGCGGATAATCCACGTCTGCGTGCTGCGGTGGACAAGGCGCTGGGCGCCAACATGACCAGAGATACCATTGAGCGTGCGGTAAAGCGTGGTAGTGGTGATGTCGATGGTGAAAATTTTGATGAGATTCGTTACGAGGGATATGGACCAAATGGGGTGGCGGTGATGGTGGATTGCCTCACTGATAATCGTAACCGTACTGTATCCGAAGTACGTCACGCCTTTACCAAGCATGGTGGTAATCTGGGGACTGATGGGTCTGTCTCCTACCTTTTTACTAAAACAGGTGTGCTGATCTATCCTCCGGGAAGTGACGAGGATGCAATCATGGATGCCGCCCTGGAGGCAGGGGCTGATGATGTAGTAACTGAGGATGATGGTTCAATCGAGGTGCTTACAGATGAGGCCGGATATCTGGATGTTAAGCAGGCGATGGTGGATGAAGGGCTGGAGCCATCCTCGGCAGATCTGACTCAGCGTGCCTCTACAATGACTGAGCTTGATCAGAATAGTGCAGAGAAGCTTCTTAAGCTGGTGGATCGTCTGGAGGATCTGGATGATGTGCAGAATGTCTACAGTAATGCAGATATCTCGGAAGAGGTGATGGCTGCTCTCAGTCAGTAATAGAATGACAAGGATTCTCGGTATCGATCCTGGCTCTCGTACCACCGGATATGGGGTGATCGAGATGGAGAAGGGGGGATATCGCCATATTGAGAGTGGTGCGCTGAGAATCAGGGGGGAGACTCTGCCAGAGAGGTTACACGCCATATTTGAGGCAGTAAGTGAGGTTCTTGACCGCTGCCGGCCTGATGAATTTGCGATCGAGAATGTCTTTATGCATCGCAATGCCGATTCTGCGCTTAAGCTTGGGCAGGCGCGTGGGGCCGCAATCTGTACGGCGGCAAATCGTGATCTAACGGTGTATGAGTATACGCCTGCAGAGATAAAACAGGCTGTGGTGGGGCGTGGAAATGCAGCCAAACCTCAGGTACAGATGATGGTTAGGGCACTATTGAAGCTGCAGACAAATCCACAAGCAGACGAGGCTGATGCATTGGCTTGTGCGATATGTCATGCCAACCGTTCACAGAGTCTGGATAGAATGGGGCTCTCGACTGGATGGAAAGGGGGAAGGTTGCGTTGATAGGACGGCTGAGGGGGATATTGTTGGAGCGTAAACCGCCGGAGTTGCTGGTTGATGTGAATGGGGTCGGTTATGAGTTGGAGGCCTCGATGTCGACATTCTATGCCTTGCCAGAGACCGGATCTGAGGTAACACTGTATACTCATCTGGTTGTCAGGGAGGATGCACAGCTCCTTTATGGGTTTGCTGCTGAGAATGAACGCCGGATGTTCAGGGCGCTGATTCGAGTACGTGGGGTCGGGGCAAAACTTGCGCTGGCAATTCTCTCCGGCATGAGTGCAGAGGACTTTGTCTGCTGTATAAATGAGGAGAACACCACGGCCCTGGTACGACTCCCGGGGGTTGGCAAGAAGACCGCAGAGCGTTTGATTGTAGAGATGCGTGATCGTCTTAGTGAGTGGGATACATTCTCGGAAAAGGTCAGTGCTCTGCCTGAAGAGAGAGACGCAAGAGTATCACATAATGAGGCAGTTCATGCTCTTGTCTCGTTGGGTTACAAGCCCCAGGAGGCATCACGACTGGTGAAATCGGTAAGTGAGGATGGGCTTAGTAGTGAAGAGACAATTCGTCGTGCACTCCGACAGAGCGTGACATCATGAGTGAAAATATTCGTACCATATCCTCAGATATAACCCCTGATGAGGAGAGGCTTGATCGTGCAATTCGCCCTCGACTGCTAAAAGAGTATGAAGGCCAGAAGGTTGTAAGCGAACAGATGGAGATATTCATCCCGGCAGCACGTGGACGTGGTGAGCCGCTGGATCATACCCTGATTTTTGGCCCTCCAGGGCTCGGCAAAACTACATTGGCACATGTTATTGCCAATGAGATGGGGGTCGGTATGCGCCATACCTCTGGTCCTGTACTGGAGAAGCCGGGTGACCTGGCAGCACTGCTGACCAATCTGGAACCACATGATGTTCTGTTTGTTGATGAGATCCACCGTCTTGGGCCGGTAGTAGAGGAGGTGCTCTATCCAGCAATGGAGGATTTTCAGCTTGATATCATGATCGGGGAGGGGCCTGCAGCCCGTTCCATTAAACTGGATCTACCACCTTTCACTTTAGTTGGAGCGACTACACGTGCAGGTCTCTTGACCTCACCCCTGCGAGATCGTTTTGGGATTGTGCAGAGACTGGAGTTCTATAGTGAGAAGGATCTTGCATCTATTGTGATGCGGGCGGCTTCGATTCAAGATGTCTCCATAGATAGTGGAGGTGCAGTGGAGATAGCCAGGCGTGCTCGTGGTACCCCAAGAATTGCCAACCGACTGCTTCGTAGAGTACGAGATTATGCCGAGGTAAAGGCAGATGGCACCATTACCATGGAGGTTGCACAACAGGCACTTGATCTACTGGACGTGGATGTGAAGGGGTTTGATAATATGGATCGTCGACTGCTGTTGAGCATGATTGAGAAATTTGATGGTGGACCAGTCGGGATTGACAGTATTGCGGCAGCAATCGGTGAGGAGCGTGGCACTATTGAGGATGTGCTGGAGCCATATCTGATTCAGCAAGGGTATATGATGAGAACCCCAAGGGGGCGAGTGGTCACCAAAAATGGCTATCTCCACTTTGGACTGACACCACGTCAGGATGAGCGTAGTGGTGACCTCTTCTAAGGTCACTTGCGAAGTGCATCATACAAAGATAGATATGAGCCCTTTCAGTTTTCCAGTGCGCATATACTATGAGGACACCGATTCTGGTGGGGTAGTCTATTATGCCAACTACCTTAAATATATGGAGCGGGCCAGAACAGAGTGGTTGCGCTCATTAGGGTTTGAGCAGGACCAAATGGTAAAGGATGAGGGAGTAATATTTGCCGTACGTTCAGTTACAGTTGATTACAATTCGCCAGCTTATTTCAATGATGAGCTTGAGGTTGTGACCTCCACCCAAAAAGTTGGTAGGGCGAGTATATCTCTTAGGCAGGATATCTATCGCATTGGTGAGAAGAGACTGTTGTGTAGTGGAACGGTTAAGATTGCCAGCCTGCATAGTGAGACATTCAAACCTGTACCATTGCCTGAGAAACTTTATAAGAAGATAGATAAATCATGAACCATGAACTCTCAATTACAGCGCTGATCCTGGATGCCAGTCTGATAGTGCAGTTGATTCTGCTTTTACTGGTCGTTGCATCTATCTGGTCATGGAATATTATTTTTCGCAAGTTGCAGGATTTTAGACAGGCTATAGAGGAAGCAGATCGCTTTGAGGATCTGTTTTGGAGTGGCAAGAGTCTGAGTGCGTTGTTTCGCCAGTTTGAGGGGAAAAAACCAAATGGCATGGCGGGTATTTTTGTCTCCGGTTTCCGTGAATTCATTCGACTGCGCAAACGTTCAGGGATGAGGTCATCTGATGTGGTAGATGGTTCCGGGCGCGCTATGCGGGTGGCGCTTAATCGTGACCTTGACCAGCTTGAGGAGAGTCTATCGTTTCTGGCTACAGTGGGCTCTACCAGCCCATATATTGGTCTGTTTGGAACGGTTTGGGGAATAATGAATGCATTTAGTGCTATTGGTGCCACCAGCAATGCAACACTTGCTATGGTGGCTCCGGGCATCTCTGAGGCGCTGGTGGCGACCGCCATTGGGTTGTTTGCAGCTATTCCCGGGGTTATATTTTATAACCGCTTCTCAACTGAGATCGAGCGATTGCATAATCGTTATGATATTTTTCTGGAGGAGTTCTCCAGCATTCTCAGGCATCAGTCCCATACCCATACTCATGAAGAGGATGGCGAAGATCTGACATGAGTCGTCAGCGTGCCCGCAAAAGACCTATGGCCTCAATCAATGTAGTGCCATATATTGATGTCATGCTGGTTTTGCTCATCATCTTCATGGTGACTGCACCACTGCTGACCCAGGGGGTTAAAGTAGCGTTACCAAAGGTCGATGCAGAGCTGGTAGAGAATAGCCAGCAGGAGCCAGTAGTTGTTACCGTGCGCAGAGATGGATTTTTTTATCTAAATATTGGTGACCACCCGGAGGATCCGGTTGAGCAGCAGGTTTTACAGAAAAGGGTCTCTCTTATTATGAACAAGAAACCTGAAACCCAGGTATTGGTACGTGGCGATCACCAGGTAGATTATGGCTCCGTAGTTTCAGTAATGGCATTGCTACAGCAATCCGGGGTGCCGAGTGTTGGACTGGTAACAGATCAGCCATCGACAAAGTGAAGCTGTCACTATTTTTTTGATATCGTATAGAGAACATATATAGAACAAACCGTTGACTTTTCTGTTTTGATGGGTAGACTGAAGTTGATGGTCGATTGAGAGTAGATCTGTTACTGCTCTGAAGTTGCGCTATCTGTTTAGAGTACTATTACACTTAATTTTAGTAGAGGAGAGTTATTATGAAGGTTACAAAATATTTGACTGGTCTGTTTATCTTACTGTTTTCATTTGCTGTTTTTGCTCAGGGTGAGATTAATATCAATGAGGCTGGGCTCAAGACACTTATTCAGTTGGAACACATTGGCGAGAAGAGAGCGCAGATGATTATAGATTATCGAGAGATAACACCATTTGGTGCTATTGACGAGATTATGAAAATCAGAGGAATTGGTGAAAAGGCTTTTGAGGCAAATCGCGAGATAATTACGGTGAAATAACATTGTGGTCGGGGTTGAATTGTCAGCCCCGGAATTGTTCTTCTGTGGTTGCCGTGTTATATTGAATCGCAAATGCAACGCAATATATGGAGACAGAATGAAAACAGCTACTATACCGTCACTTCGTGTCGACCCAGAATTGCGGCATGCCGCAGAGAATATTCTTCAGAATGGTGAAACTCTGTCCAGTTTTGTAATTCAGTCTTTACGAGATGGAATTGAGCATCGGCAGATGCAGAGAGAATTTATTGCGCGAGGACTGGCCTCTCGAGATGAGTCTATGCAAACTGGCGAATATTTTGATGCTGAAGATGTGCTTGATACCCTTGATGAGATGCTTTCCCAAGCGGAAGCTTAATGGGTTATCGAATTCGTTACACCAAGGGAGCAAAAGAAGATCTTGAGCGGCTTTACCGTTTCCTGCTGAAACATAACCCCGAGATCGGTAGACGGGCACGCGAAGAGATAGGTAAAAGTATGCTGTTTTTACAGGATTTCCCTTTTGCCTGCCGTAAAGCTGACCCACGCAACCCATTCTTGCGAGAGATTTTGATCTCATTTGGTTCTAGTGGCTATGTTGCTCTGTTTGAAGTTGAGAACAATAAAACAGTAACTGTTCTGGCTGTACGTCACCAAAGGGAAGTGGATTATTATTAGCAAGAAAATAGCTCGGGTCGGATTCGACTGATGGACTTAATTTATGGCTGAAAACATATGCTTGAACCCTATTTGAGAAGGGCGCATCAGTTTTGGAGGGTGCTGAGCCAAAAGATTCCCCCTCTTGGTATCTCCGTATTGCTCCATCTGTTGCTGTTGCTGACTATTCTGTTGGCTGGGGCCAGCTTTTTTCAGGAGAGGCCAGCAAAACAGCAATTCAGTAATGTCATCCGTGCTCATGCAGTTACCAACTCACGGTTGTTCGAGACCAATAATATAGCTGAGCTTAAGAAGATAGAAGAAAAGAAGGTTGCAGCCAAACGTGCTACGGAGCAAAAGGCCAAGGATAAAGAGCGCAAAAGACAAGAGAAGTTAAAAAAAGAGAAAGCAAAAAAACTGAAGAAGCAGAAGCTTAAACAGAAGAGAGAGAAGGAGAAGAAAGCTGCAGCCAAGCGGGCCAAAGATAAAAAGAAAAAAAAAGAGCTGGATCGCAAGAAGCGAGAAAAAGAGAAAAAGGCAAAACAGCAAAAGGCCAGAGACAAGAAGCTTAGGCAGCAAAGGCTGAAAAAGAAAAAAGAGCAGGAAAAAAAGAGAAAAGAGCGACGCAGGAAAGAGCAGCTAAGAAATGAGATGCTACTTGAGGCAGAGCTTGAGAGTGAACAGCTGACAAATTCCAGGCAACAGTCTGGAGCTAGTCCACAGAAGCTGGCACAATTGCGAGCAACTATTCGTCAACAAATTGAGCGGGTATGGAACAGACCAAAAAGTGCGCCGGAAGGACGATCATGCAGAGTCAAGGTGATCCTGGTTCCAGGGGGTAAGGTTGGCAAAGTAACAGTTGTTGCCAGTAGCGGAAATGAGGCCTTTGATATATCTGTGGTACAGGCAGTTAACCAGGCGGCCCCTTTCCCTGTCCCAGAATCGGCAGCCTTGAGAAGGGAGTTGAGCGAGTTGGAGATGACATTTGTTAAGTAGATTAATCTTATTATTGAGCATGGCTGCACCAGCTGCACTAGCCTTGGAGATCACAATTACCCAGGGTAATGAGACAGCACTCCCTATTGCTATCGCCCCATTCCCTGGGTCGGCAGTTGTAGCTAATGATTTTCATCTTAGTGGCGAGTTTGCTCCACTACCCGAAGAGCAGATGATCTCCAGGCCAACCCATATCGGTGATGTCAACTTTACCGATTGGCGCATGCTTGAGATTCCAACACTGTTGACTGGCAAGGTGGTAACTGTTGAGGGGAGAAAGAAACTAGAGGTTCAGTTAATCAATGTATACCAGCAGAAGCTCTTGATTAAACCTTACCGTTTTCCATTGGGCGATGGTAGCGACAAGAAGATTCGCCAAACAGCTCATGCTGTAAGTGATCTGATATACCAAAAATTGACCGGTGTGCGGGGTGCATTCAGTACCCATATTGCTTATGTATCCGTCAAAAATAGAGATGATGGTGAGCGTTTCTATACCCTGGAGCTTGCAGATGCAGATGGAGAGAATGCGCAGATAATGTTGAGATCATCTGCACCTATTCTCTCTCCATCCTGGTCGCCTGATGGTCGTCAACTTGCCTATGTCTCCTTTGAGAACAGGCGTTCAGAGGTATGGGTTCAGGGTGTGTATACGGGTGAACGGAGAAAGATTGCCAGCTTTGAGGGGAAGAATAGCGCCCCAGCATGGTCGCCAGATGGAAAAAGTCTTGCTCTCTCCCTGTCTCGTGATGGTAATTCAGAAATCTACACCCTTGATCTTGAAAGCCAGTTATTGCATCGGGTAACAAGAAATCGGGCAGTGGATACAGAGCCAGTTTGGTCAGTAGGTGGAGATAAGATAATTTTTCTGTCAGACCGAAGTGGGCGCCCACAAATTTATCAGATAGGTAAAGATGGTGGTCGTGCTAAACGCCTCACCTTCAAGGGACGCTACAATACCAGTCCTGATTTATCTGCGGACGGCAGATATCTTGCGATGCTTGGTGGTGAAAATGGACGCTACAGAATTGCGGTACAGAATATTCAGAGCGGAGTGGTGAGAGTATTGTCTGATAATAAACAGGATGAATCCCCCAGTTTTGCCCCTAATGGCCGTCTGATCGTGTATGCTACTCAACAGGACGGGCAAGGTGTTTTGGAGGTCACATCTGTTGATGGTGGGGGTGTTCAGCAGCTTAGTCTGACAGGAAAAGATGTGAGAGAGCCGGCATGGTCTCCATTTACTAATTAATGATTTTTCAAATATTAATCAAGGAGATATTGGTATGAAACGTATTGTTTCAATTTTATTACTAGGAATGCTTGTGAGCGGTTGCAGTTCCGTGAAGACTCTTGGAGATGATGTTGCTGGTGCGCTTTCTTCGGTTGCCGATGCTATTGATCCAGAAAACGAAGTTGTTGGAGATGATAAGAAATGAGATTGATGAGTTTTCTGTTGTTTGTGGTTGTTTTATTGAGTGGGTGTAGCAGTCTCAATAATCCACTGGATGGAGAGGTGGTTGGTGCGGTCGAGGTGATTGAGGTTGGAGAGAATGACTTGGTAAGTGCCGGTAGCGCAGATCAACGACTGACAGTTGAGGGTGAGGCTGTTGATTATCAGGGTGCAGTGTCACCTGTAGAGGGGGGCATGGTTGTTGGTATGGAGCCTCCAGCACAGAGACTATTCTTTTTTGACTATGATAGTAGCAGTGTGAGTGGAGAGGATCTCACTGTAGTCCAGGCTCATGCAGCTTATCTCGTAAGCAACCCAGTGATGCTGGTTCGTCTGGAGGGACATGCGGATGAACGAGGTTCCCGTGAGTATAATCTCTCTCTTGGAGAACGCAGGGCACAGACCATGAGTGATCTGTTGATCGCTGAGGGTGTCAAGAGTGGACAGATTGAGATTATCAGTTATGGCGAAGAGAATCCTCTGGAGCAAGGCACTGAAGAGGGGTTCTGGGCCCAGAACAGGCGTGTTGAACTAATCTATCCGCAGTAGATTGTCATGAATCGTTATCTTCTGGTCCTGACTGCAGGATTGGCATCTTTTGCTGTTTCGGCATCTGGTTCGTTTGAACAGCGTCTTGAGCGCCTGGAGCGTCAGATGAGCCGTCTGACTGTGTTGACCATGGAGATGCAGGATCTGAGGAAAGATCTGCAGGAGAATTATGGTGCAGTGGAGGAGATGGTGCACCAACTGGAGGAGCTCAAAAAACAGCAGAGTACTAGCTATATTGATCTGAACCAGAGAATCAAGGCAATCGAGGATGAAAAGAGCACGGTAGTTAGTACCAAGCGTCCTTCCGTGGAGTCAACAGACAAGAGAGAGGGCGATGCATACAATAGTGCTTTTGCCCTGGTTCGAGCAAACCAGACCACAAAGGCTCTGCAGGCATTTGATCAACTGATCAAGGATTTCCCAAAGGGTGAGTACACAGGTGACTCTTGGTACTGGATGGGGCGTCTGCATAGTATCAATGGGGATAAAAAGAGAACAGCCACTGCCTATGCCCAGGCAAAATCCATACTGAAGAGCGTAGTAAAGAAATTCCCTGGCTCAGAGAGAGCCAAGCGTGCCGCAGCAAAGCTGAAAAAAATTAACAAATGAGAGGGCATCCTGTCGACCTGAAGGTGATAGAGATCTTTCTCTCACTACAGGGAGAGGGGCGTTCAGTTGGTTGGCCAACTACATTTATCCGCCTTGCTGGTTGTCCACTACGTTGCAGTTACTGTGATACAGAGTATGCTTTTCACGGTGGTGAACGGATGACAATCCAATCTATCATAGAGCAGGTTAACTCAAACGGGGCTGAGCATGTCACTGTAACTGGTGGTGAGCCACTAGCGCAGAAGGGGGTATATCGCTTGCTGGAGCAGCTTTGTGATAAGGGATACAGGGTATCTCTTGAGACCGGAGGTATGGTGGATATATCAGAAGTTGATGCACGGGTAAGCCGAGTGGTTGATCTGAAAACACCTGGCTCAGGAGAGGATGATAAGAATTGCTGGAAGAATCTGGACCTCCTGACTGAGCAGGATCAACTAAAGGTTGTTATGGTGGACCGGGATGATTACGACTGGTTTCTGCCACTTATGCAAAAACATAATCTGGAGCAACGTTGTGAGGTGCTGTTGTCACCAGTACAGGGGAAGATGGATCCTGCTGCTTTGGCATCATGGATACTTGATGACGGTCTTAATGTCCGTTTTCAGATTCAATTACACAAAATTCTCTGGGGAGATGAACCCGGACGATGAGTAAACAGAATGACAAGAGAGCAGTTGTGTTGGTTTCTGGTGGCCTCGATTCGGCAACAGTGCTGGCGATAGCAGAGTCTGCTGGATATAGTTGCTATGCCATCAGTTTTGATTATGGACAGAGACACCATTCAGAACTTGATGCGGCAAAAGTAGTGGCAGAGAGTAGTGGCGTGGTAGAGCACAAGATCATAGATATTGGTTTGGGAGAGGTTGGTGGTTCTGCCCTGACTGATGAATCAATTGCTGTTCCAACCAGTCAGAAGAGCGGGATCCCGGTTACCTATGTTCCTGCACGGAATCTTCTTTTTCTCTCATTTGCTTTGGGTTGGGCAGAGGTATTGAAGGCAAGAGATATCTTTATTGGGGTCAATGCTGTGGACTATTCAGGGTATCCTGATTGTCGTCCCGCCTTTATTGAATCTTTTCAGCAAACTGCAAATCTTGCAACCAAAGCTGGTGTTGAGGGAGAACCGTTTACTATTCACACTCCGCTGATTGAGTTGACCAAGGCTGAGATTATTCAACGAGGGAGTAGGCTGGGGGTAGATTATTCGGCAACGGTATCCTGTTATCAAGCAGATGAAAATGGCCTGGCATGTGGAGAGTGTGATTCATGTGACCTCCGTCGTGCAGGATTTGCTGCAGCAGATATTGAGGATCCGACCAGATATTTCTGACCTTAACCCAGCGCTATTACCCTCTTAATACGCGTTATTTCCTTGATGATTTTTCTGCCAAAAATGTGTATGATGCGCACCTCAAAACTGAGGGTCGTTAGCTCAGTTGGTAGAGCACCGGCCTTTTAAGCCGATGGTCGAGCGTTCGAATCGCTCACGACCCACCATATAAAGCAAAAAAGGAGTTACAGATTTTCTGTAGCTCCTTTTTTCTCTTCACATGATAGTCAGAATTCCTGCTCCTTCTCGCTCTTCTCCTTCTCCTCATAGAGAAGCCGTCGGGCATCAATTGCAGAGAAGATGATAAAGTTGCCTCGCCCATCTCTGGCAGTACGTTCTGCGTAATCGAGCTGACTAATGGCCTTTTTTGTCTCTCCCAGAAGGAAGTGGTAATGAGCTTGAGAGATATGAGATTTTACTGGTTGATTGGCCGATCCATATGCTGCCGACAGTTTGTTGTAGAGTTCCGGTACCTCCGTAGCAGTGTTAATGCGCTGTTCCAGTAATCTTACAGCTTGATCACTCCGTCCTGATGAGACCAAAAGGTCTGCATGCAGAAGAGTTAAGGGTAGGTGTGATGGATAGAGCAGATGAACATCCCTGATTATCTTGAGTGCAGCATCTCTGTTGCCATCTTCCATGTAGGCGTAGGCAATGGTAGTTGCCAGTGTTGGGTTGTCAGGGTTTGTCTGTAGCAGAACCAATAACTGCTTGACTGCCTCTGTTGACTGTCCAGCCTTTAGTAGTGCTATACCATGCCCAAATTGTAGATATTTGCGGATATTGGGGGTATCAGCTTTTTGCAAAAGTATCTTGTAGTGACGAACAGCACGTTGTGCATTTTTAAACCGGTCGATCAGTAGAATCTGGCGGATTCTATGAAATTCATCCTCGTTACCTTTTTGCTGTTGTGGGAACTGTGCAGCCCGACTCTCGGCATCAGAAATTCTTGAGAGCGTCAGAGGGTGGGTGCTTAGATATTCCGGAACATTATCTCCGCTATACCGATTGGCCTGTTGCAGTCGTCCAAAGAAGGCCGGCATATTGGCAGGGTCATAACCTGCATCGTACAGGATCTGCATACCAACCCTATCTGCCTCCTGCTCATTGCTACGGGTGAAGTTGATCTGTCTCTGCAGAGAAAGACCAGTTGCAGTTGCAGCAACAGCCTGCCCTGCCTGGGGATCTGCTGAGGCTGCTACAACTGTTGCAAGAACAGTTGCTATGGTTGGCAGGGATAGGTCTTGTTGGCTCTCTAATTGACGCATCAGATGGCGCTGGCTGACGTGAGCAATCTCATGGGCCAGTACGGCCGCAAGCTCCCCCTCGCTCTCTGTTTTTTCAATCAGACCAGTATGTATTCCAATTTTTCCATCTGGACCAGCAAATGCATTAAGGGTTGGATTATCGATTACAAAGAATTCAAAATCTTGCGCTGGAATGTCAGACTGTGCCGCAAGTTGTTCCCCCAGAGTCTTAACATAGTATTGGACAGATGGCTCGTCAGAGAAGGTGACCTGGTTGCGTAGGGAGCGCATAAATGACTCTCCCAGAAGCTCTGCCTGTTCTGGTGAGAGAATTGATGTTGAGTAGTCTCCGCCCAGTGACGGCAATCTGATCTCCCCAGCATTGAGAGGAGTTGTTGATGTGATGTAGGTCAACAGACAGGAGTAAAGAACAGCCCTGATGCTTGTTATCCATCCGATGATGTAATATAAGTACATCCTCATATTTTTAGTTATGGTTATGTATTTCAACACTGTTTTGGTGCATAATCGGTTTTTTATTTTAGCTTAACAGATGAATGGAGAGAAAGAATGGCTGATTTCGATCAAGAACTGGACGCATCAGGACTAAACTGCCCACTACCAATTTTGCGCACTAAGAAGACTATCAACACCATGGATGCTGGACAGGTTCTGCGTGTTGTTGCAACAGATCCAGGTTCGGTCAAGGATATCGAGGCATTCTGTAATCAGACAGGTAATGAGCTTATGTCATCTGGTGAAGAGGGTGGCAAGTTTGTATTTATGATCAAGAAGTCTTGATCTAGATTTGTAAGTTAAAAAGCGGCTGGAGAGTTCTCTGGCCGTTTTTGTATATAGATAGCAAGAGGAATGAAAAATGGCAGGAACTGAAAAAGTTGCAATGATCTGTACCAAGGGGACCCTGGACTGGGCCTACCCACCATTTATTCTGGGCAGCACAGCAGTTGCGCTGGGTAAAGAGGTATCCATGTTTTTCACCTTCTATGGCCTCAACCTGTTGTTGAAAGATACTAGTAAACTGCGCGTCTCTCCATCTGGTAACCCATCAATGCCAATGAAGATGCCTTTTGGCCCAGATTGGCTCAGAAAGATTGATTGGGCACCAAAGCTGCCTAACCTCTTTATGAACAATATGCCTGGTTTCGAGTGGGCCGCATCAAAGATGATGTTACAAAGCACCAAGAACCACGGTGTTGCATCAATCGAGGAGCTGCGTGAGATCTGTCAGGAGTTTGAGGTAAAGTTCCTTGCCTGCCAGATGACGGTTGAGCTATTCGGCTATGAGCATAGTGACTTCATTGATGGGGTTGAGTTTGTTGGTGCATCCACCTTCTTTGATGAGGCTGGAGATGCATCAAATACAATGACACTTTATTTGTAAACAAAGACCATAATTTCTGCTGAGGCAGAAATATGGATAAAATGGCGTCCAGTCGGGCGCCTTTTTTAATGCTAAAAAAGCAGGTTTGACCCCACTTATTTTATGAATAAATTGTCACCACTAAAACTTAAAAAAGGCGAGGAGCGCCGTCTGCGTGCAGGCCACCTCTGGGTCTACAGCAATGAGATTGATGTTAAAGCTACCCCTCTCGGTAGTTTTGAGGCTGGTGATCAGGTCGAGATTCAGGCATCTAACGGAAAAGTGTTGGGGAATGGCTATATAAACCCAAACACCCTCATTAGTGCCAGACTGATAAGTAGAAATCCGTCATATAGGCTGGATCAATCTCTGATAACCCACCGTCTGAAAATTGCTCTATCTATCAGGGAGAGGCTGTTTTCTGATTCATGTTACCGTCTGGTGCATGGTGATGCGGATGGTCTGCCAGGATTGGTGGTGGACCGTTTTGGTGATGTTCTTTCGGTACAGATCACTACGGCAGGTATGGAGCAGGTTAGGCCTCATCTACTTGCGGCTCTTGAGAAAGTATTAAAGCCAGAGGTTATTCTGCTGAAGAATGATACGGCAGCTCGTGATGTAGAGGGGTTGGAGCGAGGAGTGGAGTGTGTGGTTGGTGATGCTCCAGAGTTGGTAATGCTTAGAGAGAATGGGACGCAGTTTGAGGCACCACTTCTCTCTGGACAAAAAACCGGGTGGTACTATGATCACCGGATGAATCGCCAACGGATGCAGTCATATGTACAGGGGCAGCGAGTATTGGATCTGTTCAGCTATATAGGGGGTTGGGGTATACAGGCTGCAACTGCCGGGGCTAGTGAGGTTGTATGTGTGGACGGTTCCGAGACTTTTCTGGAGCAGGTTCACGGCAATGCTGCACTTAACAGTGTCACCGATAAGGTAGCAACCCTGCATGGGGATGTGTTTGATGCACTTAAAGAGTTACGTGGTGCGCGAGAGCAGTTCGATGTGGTGATTGTTGATCCACCAGCATTTATTAAACGCAAAAAGGATCACAAGAATGGTCTTCAGGCGTATCGTCGCGTTAATGAGTTGGCAATGCGTCTGTTGAGTCGTGATGGAATTTTGATAAGTGCGTCATGCTCACACCACCTTCAACGTTCACAGCTGAAAAATATCTTGCTGCAGTCCAGCCGTCATATTGACCGCAACCTTACAATTCTGGAGGAGGGTCACCAGGGTCCTGATCATCCTGTTCATCCAGCCATTCCAGAGACAGAGTACATCAAATGTTTTACTGGGCGGATTCTACCGGCTAACTGATGATTGCTCCTGAGATACAGCCATACTTTGACATTGGGCCATTGAGAGTCTATTGGTACGGCATTATGTATATGGTGGGTTTTCTTGCAGCCTGGGGGCTTGGAACCTATAGGGCGCAACAGCCAGACTCCTTATGGACCAAGGAACAGGTTGGTGATCTGATATTTTATGCTGCACTTGGGGTAATTCTTGGAGGCAGAGTCGGCTATATACTATTTTATGATCTTGCCGCATATACCCAGGAGCCTCTCGATATCCTCAAGATTTGGCAGGGTGGAATGTCATTTCATGGTGGTCTGATCGGGGTGTTGATTTCGGTCTGGTTGTATGGACGCAAGATTGGACAGACATTTTTTCAGGTTACGGATTTTGTAGCGCCACTGGTTCCTGTTGGTCTAGGGGCGGGGCGTATCGGTAATTTTATCAATGGCGAGCTCTGGGGGCGAGAGACTGATCTGCCGTGGGGGATGATCTTTCCCTATACCGACCCACAGCTACTTTTGCGCCATCCATCACAACTGTACGAGGCACTGTTGGAGGGGGTAGTGCTATTTCTTATTTTATGGATTTATTCACGCAAGTCGCGACCAATAACGTCTGTTTCAGCGATGTTCCTGGTTTTTTATGGAAGTTTCAGGATTTTAGTGGAGTTCGCCAGAGAGCCTGATGCACACTTGGGGTATCTGGCATTTGAGTGGTTGACCATGGGGCAGCTGTTATCTTTGCCCATGATTATCTTTGGTATGTTGTTGTTGCAACGTAGTTACAGAAATTAGTATGGCAGAGTATCAACTGTTGGAGGCCCTATACTTTGCGTACGCTATAACGTACAATAGGTCAGCGGACTAACTAAACAGCAGATATTATGACGACACTTAACGTTACAGAAGCAAGATCAAAACTCTACACATTGATGGATGATGCAGAGCGATCACATCAGCCTATTTTTATTACAGGGAAAAGAAATAATGCAGTTCTGGTTTCTGAGGGCGACTGGAATGATATTAATGAGACACTATATCTGCTCTCTATTCCAGGAATGAGAGAATCCATTAGAGAGGGAATGGAGGAGAGTGCGGCTGACTGTGCAACGGAACTAGATTGGTGAGTTGGCGACTGGTCTACACTAAACAGGCACAGAAGGATGCAAAAAAACTGACATCAGCAAGGCTGAAGAAGAAAGCTGAAAATCTTTTAGCCATTATTCAATCTAATCCATTTCAAAACCCGCCACCATATGAAAAATTGGTGGGAGATCTTGCGGGCGCATATTCTCGTAGAATCAATATTCAGCACAGACTGGTTTATCAGGTAATAGAGGAACAAAATACAGTAAAAGTCATCCGTTTATGGACTCACTACGCGTGATGCAATTCAGTAGTACCCAAACCACATTCTGTCCTGTGCTCTCTTCTCCCTATATGGTAAATTCACCTCTCAGATAATTTCAGTTAAAAGGGGTGAGATGAAGCAGTATCTGGATCTAATGCGTCATGTTCGAGACCATGGCGCTCTCAAGGAGGATCGTACCGGAACCGGTACCAAGAGCGTGTTTGGATATCAGATGCGTTTTGATCTGTCAGAGGGGTTTCCTCTGGTTACCACCAAAAAACTCCATCTAAAATCAATCATTCACGAACTGCTCTGGTTTTTGACAGGCGAGACCAATATCAGCTATCTGCAGGATAATGGGGTGAGGATCTGGAATGAGTGGGCCGATGAGGAGGGAAATCTTGGCCCAGTATATGGCTCCCAGTGGCGTTCCTGGCCGGCCGCCAGTGGGGAGCATATTGACCAGATCAGTCAGGTGGTGGAGCAGATCAAGAATAACCCGGACTCTCGCAGAATCATTGTCTCGGCTTGGAATGTTGGGGAGATCGAGAATATGGCACTTCCACCATGCCACGCCTTCTTCCAGTTCTATGTGGCTGATGGCAAGCTCTCATGTCAGCTCTACCAGCGTAGTGCAGATATCTTTCTCGGTGTCCCTTTTAATATCGCCTCTTATGCACTGCTTACCATGATGATGGCGCAGGTGTGTGGTCTGAAAGTCGGTGATTTTGTTCATACCCTTGGTGACGCCCATCTCTACTCAAACCATCTGGAGCAGACAGATCTGCAGCTGAGTAGAGATACCTATTCCCTACCTACAATGAAAATAAACCCTGATGTGAGTTCAATTTTTGACTTTAAATTCGAGGACTTTGAACTGGTTGATTACGAGGCTCACCCCCATATCAAAGGGGCAGTGGCAGTTTGAGCAGCCCTCCACATATAACCTTGATTGCTGCCATGGCCCACAATCGTGTCATCGGCATCAACAACACTCTGCCGTGGGATCTGCCAGCAGACATGAGGCACTTTCGTGAGCAGACCATGGGGAAGCCAATATTGATGGGGCGCAAGACCTATGACTCAATTGGTAGGCCTCTGCCCGGTAGACAGAATATTGTGGTGACCAGAGATAGTTCAGCAACCATCGATGGTTGTGATGTGGTCAACTCAATAGATGAAGCGCTAAACATTGCAGATGATGCACCAGAGGTGATGGTGATGGGCGGAGAATCCTTCTATCGGCAGATGTTGCCTGCAGCCAATCGTCTGGTATTAACCATGATAGATCTGGATATAGAAGGGGATGCCTGGTTTCCAGAGTGGACTGAGTCAGAGTGGCAAGAGGTTGATCGTGAGGATCACCCGGTAGACGAAAAAAATCGCTGGTCCTACAGCTTTGTCACCATGGAACGCTTCACCATGGAGCCAGACTCTCCCCACAGCTGATCTGGTGCCTCTTTGGCGGATTGCAGTCGATCTGTAACGCAGTCAGCTCCCCGCCCCAGAGACAGCCGCTGTCCAGTGGATAGACATTGTCCTCGCTATGAATCCCAAGGGTAGACCAGTGACCAAACAGGATTCGCTCCGAGCGACTTTTGCGCTCTGCGATACGAAACCAGGGAGAAAACCCATCAGGTTGTGACCCTATTTTGCCCTTGCTCTTTAGATCCAGCAGACCATCATTAGAACAGAAACGGAGTCTGGTAAAGCAGTTGGTAATAAAACGCAGACGCTCAATCCCCTCGAGATTATCACTCCACTGTGCCGGCTCATTGCCATACATCTGACTTAGAAAGCTGCGGTAATCACTGCTCTGAAGTGTCGACTCCAGCTCTCTCGCATGACCCATTGCCTCCTCCATAGACCACTGTGGAGGGAGCCCAGCATGGATTAATGTGTACCCCAGGGCCTCATCACGGTGGAGTAGAGGGCGGTGTCGTAGCCAATCCAGTAGTTCGTCTCTTTGGTTGGACTCTATAATTGGGAGCAGGGTGTCAAATTTGTTTGTGTACCTCTTGTCACCCTCAGCCAGCGCCATCAGGTGTAGATCATGGTTACCCAGAACTGTTACTGCAGCATCGCCCAATGAGCGCACAAACTGTAGGGTCTCAAGTGATTTTGGTCCACGGTTAACCAGATCACCGGTAAACCAGATCTGATCTACATCTTGATTGAATTTTATTTTATCGAGCAGCTCCAGCAGTTCATCCAGGCACCCCTGTAGATCACCTACCGCATATACTGCCCCCATTATTTGACTCTAACGGCCAGGACATCACACGGAGCATGGTGCAGTACCCCGTTAGCGGTTGAGCCCATCAGCAGTCCAAGGCCATGGCGCCCGTGGCTTCCAACAATAATCAGATCGCACTCCTGTTCGGTAGCAACACGTACAATCTCACTTTTTGGTGAGCCGACCTCAATCCATTTGTTGGTATCAGGAATATCCATCTCTTCAGCAACTATGTGTAGTTTGTTTTTGGCCTGCTGTAACAGTTCATTCTCAATATTAAGGTCAGGAAGATATACATCAACATTAAATTCGTGTTGATAATGTTCCACTACATGAATTAGAGCAATAGTAGCTTCACACTCGATAGCAATCTCTTTTGCTTTTTCAATAACATGGTTAGATGTGTCAGAAAAATCAATAGCAAGCAGTATCTGTTTATAGTGACTCATCTTTCGATCTGGCTATGCTCTGATTTCAACACCAAAATCCAGAAGCTTACGGTCTACTGTTGCCAGCGGAATCTTCTCTATTTTCGCCTGTGCAATAAGCATTCTGTCAAATGGATCGCGGTGTTGATGATCCCAGCTTCCAGCTAGTTGGGCATGTTCCGGGGTAATGGGAAGAGCATTGAATCCTGCCTGTTCTATCCATCTGGGTACATTCCGTGCCACTGATGCAGCCTCTGGCAGTTTTCCTAATCGAAATTTTGTGGATATTTCCCACACTGATGCACTGCTTACAAAGACTGGTTGTATCGGATCCCCAATAATTACCCGAAGGGTTTGGGAAAGTTTAGGATCATCAAACAGCCACCAGAGAAAGATATGAGTATCCAACAGCATGATTACTCCCAGCGTTTTAGCTCTTCATCTGATAGTGGGTCGAAAAAAGCATCAGTTACACTGCCTGAGGCAATACCTGGTTCACGCTTTGTGGGTTTTTCAAAAGGAACCAACTTGGCAAATGGTGTGCCTGCCTTTGCGATAATAATTTCAGCCCCTGCATGTGCCTGATTGAGAAGGCGGGAGAGGTGAGTTTTTGCTTCATGAATATTAACTGTATGCATGTTGCGAGCATAGCTTAGTCTAATGGTTTAGTCAAGCTTAACTGTATTGCTAAGTAATGCAAACTCCTCCAGGCTAAGGGTCTCTGCACGACGTACAGGATCAACCCCTGCGGATTCAAACTGTTCTGTAGTTACTAGAGCTCTAAGGCTATTTCTCAGAGTCTTCCTTCGCTGGGAGAATGCGGCCCTTACCACCTCCTGGAAGTGCTCCTCATCATCGATAGTTACCGGAGCGCTCTCCCATGGGGTGAGCCGCACCACAGAGGAGTCGACCTTTGGCGGAGGGTTAAAGGCACCGGGGCCAACGGTGAGGATGCGTTCCACCTGGCAGTAGCGCTGCACCATTACCGAGAGGCGCCCATAAGTACCACTGTCTGGCGTAGCGGCCATTCTCTCCACCACCTCCTTCTGTAGCATAAAGTACATATCCTTGATGATCCCTGTATTTTGCAGAATGTGAAAGATTAGTGGGGTGGAGATGTTGTAAGGGAGATTGCCAACAATTCGTAGTGGTTGCCCCTCTTGATAAAGGGATGAGAAATCGAATTTCAGCACATCACTGCTATGGATGGTCAGTTTTCCAATCGGCTGACAGCTCTGTTCCAGTAGTGGAATCAGATCCCGATCCAGCTCCACCGCATCCATCTCTCCTACCAGCGGCAGCAGCTGGCAGGTGAGTGCCCCCTGGCCAGGGCCGATCTCCACCAGATTGTCCCCGGGATGGGGATTGATGGCAGCGACGATCTTGTAGATGACATTCTGGTCATGGAGAAAGTTCTGGCCAAAGCGTTTGCGTGGGGTGTGGTGGCTAGCAGATATCACAAATTTACGTGGGAATTTACGAGGGGACGTTTCCCTTTTTTTCGGTGTGGTAGGTTATTTATCCAAACAGTTCGCTATGGGAGCCAAGGCGAGCCAAACGAAGAGCTTGTGAGTTAGTTTGTTTGTAGATCAGTAGTAAGTCCGGTTTTAGATGACACTCTCGATATCCGCTCCAATTTCCGGTGAGATCATGATCCCTGTTCTTTGTGGGAAGTTGTTGGTCATTGACCAAACAGATCAGAGCTTCTTTCAAGAGCGACTCAATGTCGTTTCTGTGTTTCGGTGTGGAACGAACCCGCTTGTAATCCTTCTTGAAAGCAGAGGCTCGTTCAATCGTCCGCATTCAGGTCGTCCATTAATTGGTTAACGCTATCCAGCTTCTTGCCTTTCTCTGTTTCCAGCTCAGTGATTGCAGCGACTGTATTGGCATTAGGGATCTTGACCTCAAAAGGGAGCCGGTGCTCATCCGCAATGCGAAGCATTAAGAGGCGAATTGCATCTGAAACAGATAGCCCCATTGCATTGAGTGCCTCGCTGGCACGTGCTTTGGTAGTGGAATCAATACGTGCTCGAACGTAGGTGTCTGCTGTACTCATTGGATGCTGCTCCCAGAAGATGTAAGAGTAACGTGTATTGTAGTCACAACAGGACTACATGTCAAGAAATGGAACGTTTCCCTTTTTTCAGGATAATAGTGCGGTCTCAATGGCCGCCTCTAGGCTTCCCAGGGAGGCTCTGCCTGTGCCGGCCAGTTCCAGTGCGGTACCATGGTCCACCGAGGTACGGAGGAAGGGGAGCCCGAGGGTAATATTGACCGATCGGCCAAAGCCGTCATGTTTTAATACCGGCAACCCTTGGTCGTGGTACATCGCTAGTATCGCATCAGCCTGTTGCAGATATTTGTCTGTAAACAGGGTATCAGCAGGGAGGGGGCCAACCAGATTCATTCCCATACCCCTGAACTGTTCAACTGCAGGGGTAATTACCTCAATCTCCTCACGTCCAAGATGTCCATCCTCACCAGCATGGGGGTTGAGGCCAGCAACCAGAATTCGGGGGTTGGTAATATTAAATTGTTCAACCAGTCCACGGTGGAGGATCTGGATGATTCTCTCCAGCTTATCTCTGGTTATCGCTGCTGAAACCTCAGAAAGGGGGAGGTGAGTAGTGGTCAGTGCAACTCGAAGATCGCTATTGGCGAGCATCATCACCACCTCATCCACCCCGCAGAGAGACTGCAGATATTCGGTATG
>CAYQBY010000020.1:0-31550 GCA_964415865.1 uncultured Piscirickettsiaceae bacterium
TGGAGATTTGAGGGGAGCTGCTTCTAGTACGAGAGGACCGAAGTGGACATTCCTCTGGTGTTCCGGTTATCACGCCAGTGGTATTGCCGGGTAGCTATGAATGGAAGGGATAACCGCTGAAAGCATCTAAGCGGGAAGCCTCACCCAAGATAAGATCTCCCTAGACTTTTAAAGTCTCTAAAGGTCCGTCGAAGACTACGACGTTGATAGGCTAGGTGTGGAAGTGCAGCAATGCATGAAGCTAACTAGTACTAATTAACCGTGAGGCTTGATCATATAACACCCAAGTTATTTGGTAGTGTTATTGAATCGACTATAGAGATTTACAATATCGATTGTAAAACCAACATGTACTGTTTTTAACGATTTCCAAAATTTTTCTGCTAGGTAAGGAGTCACTGATTCCAAGCCTGACAGAGATCAAGAATTGCTTAGTGACCATAGAGTCCTGGACCCACCTGATCCCATTTCGAACTCAGCAGTGAAACAGGTCATCGCCGATGGTAGTGTGGGGTTTCCCCATGTGAGAGTAGGACATTACTAGGCTTATATCCCAAAAACCCGTAAAGGAGATCCTTTACGGGTTTTTTTTGTCTGCAATGTATGTGGTTTTAGTAGTTGGGTCTTAGCAGTCGCAAGCTGGGGTTGCTGGAGCAGGCTGGTTGAGGAGCAGAGTTCCTGTAAGCTCTGACAGAGAGTTGAGGTTATGTTTTACCATATAGGACTCTATTCCCTGATTGATCTCTTTGCAGATGAGCGGATCCTTGAATAGTGCAGTTCCAACACCTATGGCAGTGGCGCCGGCAATAATAAATTCAATGGCATCCTCTGCAGAAGATATTCCGCCCTGTCCTATTATGGGAATATCATGCTCCTTGCAGACTTGATAGACTTGGTGAATCTTGAGTAGTGCTACCGGCTTAATTGCGGGCCCAGAAAGGCCACCCTGGTTGTTGCCGATAATCGGGGTACGTTTTTCAATATCAATCGACATTCCCATTAATGTATTAATGGCTGAAAATCCATCGGTTCCTGCCTCAATACAGCGTTTGGCGCTATACGCAATATCTGTCTGATTGGGTGAGAGCTTGGTAATAAGTGGTTTGGTGGTGGCTTTTCTGCATATTTCTACAACACGTGCAGATACCTCAGGGTCATTACCAAAAACAGCGCCACCCTCTTTGACATTAGGGCATGAGATATTGATTTCGATGGCATCTACAGGTGAGTTATCAAATAGTGCAGTAATTTCCCCATACTCCTCAACACTTGAGCCTGAGATATTTGCAATATACCTGGTCTCATCCAGATCAAGTTTGGGAAGTATCTCCTCAATAACCTGTTTGGCTCCAGGGTTTTGCAATCCGATGGAGTTAATCATTCCTCCAGGGGTCTCTATAACACGGTGGGGAGTATTTCCCAATCTTGCTTCAAGAGTTGTCCCTTTGAGACAAATTGCACCTACTTCTTGGTTGGAGTATCCACTGATACGCGTGTACTCTTCTCCAAAACCGACACATCCAGATAGCAACACCACTGGGGTTTCCATGTTTATTCCACAGAACTCTATTGCTAGTGAAGGTTTTTCCATAATGATACTATCCAGTCGATTCAGAGATTAGATCTCAAGGAGTGTTGGTGAATATTGTTCTTTATGAGCCGGAGATTGCCCCGAATACCGGAAACATTATACGTCTTTGTGCGAATACAGGGGCACAACTTCACCTGATTCATCCACTTGGGTTTGAAATGGATGAGAAAAGGTTACGCAGGGCTGGATTGGACTACCTTGAGCATGCTGATGTTAAGGAGTATCAATCACTGGATTTATGTCTACGACAGTTTGATCGTGCCAGAATTTTTGCATCGACAACACATGCGGAACAGCCCCATTTTATGCCTCAATACAGGAAAGGAGATGTCTTTCTGTTTGGCCCTGAGACCAGAGGGTTGCCAGAGCAGATCAGGAACGGTTTTTCACCGGAACAGCGCATACGGATACCGATGGTTGAACAGAGCCGAAGCATGAATCTTTCCAATGCTGTGGCAGTTGTTCTATATGAGGGGTTACGTCAGACAGGTTTTTAGAGTTCTGTTTTCAGGTCTCTCTGCAGCAGGTCACGCACAGCTGCCTTGGGTTCCTTGTGATTGTGGAGTACCTCGGCCACCTGTCTGATAATTGGCATTTCGATACCGCTTGTTTCGGCTATCTGATTGATGTCACGAGAGGCGTCGAACCCCTCTACAGTCTGCCCAATCATCTTTAGAGTAGACTCTGCTGTTTCGCCTTTACCGATAGCAAGACCAAAGCGCCGATTTCTTGATTGATCATCGGTGCAGGTGAGGACCAGATCACCAAGGCCACCAAGACCCATAAAGGTCTCCGTCTTACCGCCATGCGCGGTACCGAGCTTCATCAATTCGTGCAAGCCACGCGTAATAAGCGCTGCTCTTGTATTGGCACCAAACCCAAGTCCGTCAGCTATACCGGCTGCAATAGCCAAAACATTCTTGGTTGCACCACCAATCTCAATACCAGGAATATCATTACTGGTGTAGCAGCGAAACATTTCACTATGGAACAGCTCTGCAATTGGCTGAGCATTCTCGATTGTATCGGCTGCAACAGTTACGGCTGTTGGTAATCCTTTTGCAACCTCTCGTGCAAAGGTTGGCCCGGAGAGTAGTGCCTTGATGCGGTCACTCCCCAGCTCCTCTTCAATAACTTGGTGAAGAAGTTTGTGTGACCCCCTCTCTACACCTTTGGTTGCCCAGACAACTGTTGCCTGATCAGGAATGGTATTTTGAATTTTTTGCAGGGTAGTTCGAAAAGCGTGGCTAGGAACTGCAACAACAACTATCTCGGTGCGCCCAACTGCTGAGATGATATCTTGATTTAGAGAGAGCGACTCTGGTATCTGAATACCTGGTAGATATTTTCGATTCTCATGGTCATCGCGTACACTTTTCAGATGATCTGGTGAGTGCCCCCAAAGGGTAACATCATGACCTTTTCGAGATAGTTGTATAGCAAGGGCAGTACCCCATGATCCTGCACCCAGAACTGTTACCACTTTTGATTGGCTGGATGACGACATTTTGGGATCAGCCTGAATAGCCTTTAGTGCTTGGTCTCATCAGAGCCAGACTCTTCACGCTGTTGTATCTCTTGTTGGCGTTGCGCATAGATTGCATCAAAATTGACTGGTGCTAACACTAAGGGAGGGAATCCGCCTTTTGTTGTCAAGTCAGATATGGCCTCACGAGCATATGGGAAAAGGGTATTTGGACAGTATGATCCTAGCACATGTCCCAGAGCTCCCTCCTCAAATCCGGCAAGCGCAAATATTCCAGCCTGTTGAATCTCTGCGAGAAATGCGGTCTGCTCATTTACAGTAACAGTAGTGGTCATAGTGATTACGACCTCATAAAGGTTTTCACCAATTTCACGATGCTGAGTTCCAATATTAAGATTGCTTACTGGTTCCCACTTTTCCTGAAACAGGGCAGGAGACTTGGGTGACTCAAAAGAGACATCCTTCAGATATATTTTCTGGATTTCAAAGGTTTGTTCTGTCTGTTCTTCACTCATAAGTATTCTCTTGTAGCTGTTCTCTTGGTTTTGTCTAAATTACTGAAATTGCCTGACCCATTGAGTCAGACTGCTAAGGTCCATGGCTCCCGCCTGGCGGGCAACCTCTTTTCCATGCTTGAAAATTGCAAGGGTAGGGATACTCTGAATGCCATATTGCCCCGCAATAGTCTGCTCCTGCTCAGTGCTTACCTTGGCAAGACGATAGTGAGGCTGTAATTGCCCTGCTGCCTGTAAAAAAACAGGAGCCATCATCTTGCATGGGCCGCACCAACTAGCCCAGAAATCGACCACAACAGGTATATCATTTCGTTCAATATGACGTCGAAAATTATGAGCCCCTAGATCAACAGGGTGTCCATCAAACAGTGGCTGGTGACACTTGCCACATTTGCCGTCCGAGACAAGTCTGGATGCGGGAAGACGGTTGATGCCGTCACAGTGTGGACAGACAATATGAAGGATATCTGTCATCTGCTACCCCTTCAGCAAGGGGTCAAGGTTGCCCGCTGCATTCAGTGCTGAGAGATCATCAAAACCACCCACATGCGTCTCTCCAATGAAGATTTGTGGAACTGTTCTACGTCCACTACGTGTCTCCATTTGCGCCCATCCATCACTATCACCATCAATAAATATTTTGGTGTACTCAGCTCCTTTTCTATCCAGAAGAGCCTCAGCCATACGGCAGTATGGACATGTTCTAGTGCAATAAATTTCTATTTTTGGCATATGTTATGTTGCAGCTATGGTTATTTGTATGAGACTGGGAGGCCAGCACTCTTCCAGGAGCGAATGCCACCCTTGAGATTATAGACCTGCTCAAATCCACCTTTTTTCATCTGTGAGCAGGCAACTCCAGAGCGTTGACCAGATCTGCAGATGGCAATTACTGGATGTGTGCGGTATTTATCCAGATCACCAAGGCTATTTTTGAGTTGATTCAGAGGGATGTGTGATGCCCCCTTGATCTGCCCATCTTTTGTTAGTTCATCCTTGGCACGTACATCAAGTAACAGAGTGTTATCCCCATTCATCAGGCGAATAGCGGCCTCAGGAGTGATTGATTCAAACCCACGCAACTGATCCCCATAAATATTGAAGAGCAGCATAACGAGCGTCATCAAAAAGGCAGCAACCAGCTCCCAGTTGTTGAATATAAAGGTTGATAGTTCTTCCATGAACAGTGGTCTCTTTTTATTCTGTTGTTACTAAGGTTTGTTTCTATCTTCAGCCCAGCTGCATGGTTTTCCGATATTCATGGCAGATAAAATTTTCTCTGGCAGGCAAAATCCGGTAAAACCACTTTGGAACAGATTCAGTCCAACAAACGCAGTGAACCAGAGCCAGCTTGGATCTGTGGAGATTGTTCCATCCAGGAAGAGTGAAAGCAGGACAAAAAAGCCGGCAAGGATTCGTAAGATCTGTTCTCTTGTCATGGTGAGCTCCTTAAAGGTAGGTTGTGTTACAAATATGAGGCTACAGGCTCCGTATTATAGCCAAAATCTATATATAAGAAGTGGTACCGGACGAGAAAATTACAAGCCCATGGCAAAAACTAACAGCGACAGAAAACCTCTTTCATCATGCTGATGAGCTTGAGTGTTCGACTATCTCCAACCATATAGAAGACTCTATTTGCCTCTTTATAGGAGTCAAGGATTCCACGGTCCCGTAGTGTTGAGAGATGTTGGGAGATATTGCTCTGTGAGGTGCCTACAGCATCAACTATCTGCTGCACGCTCAATTCATCCTTTCCCAGCACACATAGAATTTTTAGACGAAGTGGATGTGACATGGCTTTTAGTGATCGTGATGCGCGATCAATATCCTCATCATTACCAAGCAGGTTATCTGCCTCCTCACACTCACCGTTATTTAGCGTTTCCACCTCACTCATTTTCGTGATTCCCCTCTATCCTTGAGTTGTTTTTTCACATCTGCCAACATCTATTCACATCTATAAAGCGTGACATTATATAATAACGAGACCAATGTCTACTTCGAGATGAATCTATTTGTATGAGTGCTAAACGCGGCCCAGTACTTCTCTGTATTCTGGACGGCTGGGGATATAGAGAGTCCTCAGACTGTAATGCAATTGTTACTGCGGAGACCCCGGTATGGGATCAATTGTGGGAAGAAAACCCGCATACATTAATTACTACTCATGGTGCTGAGGTTGGGCTCCCGGCAGATCAGATGGGGAACTCTGAGGTTGGTCACCTGAATCTTGGCGCTGGACGTGTGGTCTACCAGGAGTACACCAGAATATGCAGGTCAATTCGTACTCACTCGTTCTATTCCAACCAGACACTGGTAGCACCGATTGAGCAGGCCATTGATGGCGATCATGCAATTCATGTGGTCGGACTGCTGTCTCCTGGAGGTGTACACAGCCATGAAGAACATATTCACTCAATTGTTCAGATGGCTGCAGAGCGTGGAGCACAAAAGATTTACGTGCATGCATTTCTTGATGGTCGTGATACTGCTCCCAAGAGCGCTAAACAGTCCATTGAGAATATGGATGCTGTTTTTGAGAAGTGTGGAACAGGATCAATTGCCTCTGTCATTGGTCGTCATTTTTCAATGGATAGGGATAGACGCTGGAAACGGGTGGAAAAATCATATCGTGCAATGGTAGAAGGGGTTGCAGAGTATCAGGCTAATAGTGCGATGGAAGCACTTGAGATGGCCTATGCTCGAGGGGAGACAGATGAGTTTGTGGACGCAACTGTAATTGTTGCAGATGGGGAGTCGGCGGTTCAGATCCATGATGGAGATGTGGTGCTATTGATGAACTATCGTTCTGATCGTGCCCGGCAGTTGACGGAGGCTCTGATCATGGAGAATTTTGAGGGATTTGAACGTAACAACTGGCCTAAACTGGGATCGATCACATCTCTGACTGAGTACAAGAAGGGGTATGGAATTCCTGTCGCTTTTCCTCCAGACCGTTTGCATAACGTATTTGGTGAATACATATCAAAATTTGGGTTACATCAGTTAAGGATTGCCGAGACTGAAAAGTATGCGCATGTCACCTTTTTCTTCAATGGAGGAAGAGAGGAGCCTTATCCATATGAGGATAGACTATTAATCTGCTCTCCGGATGTTGAGACTTATGATCAACAACCGGAGATGAGTGCATATGAGGTAACAGCACGTCTGGTGGATGAGATCAGAGGCGGTAAATATGATGTCATCATCTGTAACTTTGCCAATTCAGATATGGTGGGGCATACCGGCAAACTTGATGCAGCAGTTGAGGCGATTGAGACTTTGGATCACTGTCTAAGCAAGGTGGTTGCTGCTATTCGTGATGCTAATGGTGATATGTTGCTTACTGCAGATCATGGAAATAGTGAGACCATGTGTGATCATGAGACCGGTCAGCCACATACCTCACACACCATGAATCCAGTTCCACTGGTCTATATAGGAGAGAATCTCACCGTCAAGAAGTTATCTTCCGGATCACTCTCTGATATTGCACCAACACTACTGCATATTATGGGGCTTAAGGTTCCTACGGAGATGACTGGGGAGAGCCTGATCAACGAGGCCTAAAACAGGGCACAAGGACTATTTGGAAGAGTCTGAGTCTGTTCCAGCTGTGCCGTCCATCATCTCCAGCTCCTCATCAAGAAGTTTTTCACTGGTTTCATCCAGAGGCTCATAGCGTTCAGAGATCGGTGGTTCATAGTGATCCATGCGGACATTATTTGCCATCTTGCGGGCCTTCTTGCGTGCACGTTCAGCACGTTCAAGCTCCTCCTCATTTTCCTCCTCAGCCTCGATTCTGTCTAACTCTGCCTCCATCTCTTCATCAGTTGGACCATCATTATCCTCATCTTCATTCAGTTGTGATGATGGTTCTGTGGTGGCTGTTTCCGCGGATGTGTTGCCACCTGATGGGGAGTTTGGTGATGGACTCTTCGGAGGGGTGCTGTCTGTAGAGTCGTTGCTATCACTGTCTTGTGGCATGAAGAATTTTGAGAATATAATCCCTGCCTCAAACAGGATCCACATGGGAATAGCCAGTAGAGTTTGGGAGATCATATCTGGTGGAGTCAGCAACATACCAATAACAAATGCACCAACGATGACGTATGGTCGTTTTTCACGAAGCTTGGCAGGGGTGGTGGTTCCCATCCAGACCAAAAGAATGGTTGCAATAGGGACCTCAAAGGCGACCCCAAAGGCGAAGAATAATTTGAGCACAAAGTCCAAGTAGTCCTTCATGTCCGGCATTACCTCCACCCCCTCTGGCGCGGTAGTGGTAAGGAATGCAAAGATCAGCGGAAACACCACATAGTAGGCGAAGGCCATTCCCGTATAAAAGAGAACAGTACTTGAGGCAGCAAGAGGCATAACCATCTTGCGTTCATGTTTATATAGTCCGGGTGCAACAAAACCCCATACCTGATAGAGAATATATGGGATTGCAATATAGAAAGAGAAAATCAGGGTCAGCTTGAATGGTGTTAGGAATGGCGATATTACACCGGTAGCAATCATGCTCTGTCCATCTGGTAGCAGCTCCATCAATGGGCTAGCTACATAATGATAGATGTCGTTGGCAAAGGCAAAGAGCCCAAGAAAAATCACCAAAACCGCCATTACTATTCGCAACAGGCGGTCACGTAGCTCAATCAGGTGGCTGACAAATGTTTGTTCCGCAGCAATTCCGTCAGAGTTACTGTTGCTCATCAGTAGTACTCATCATCACTGTTGTATCTTTTTTCCGCCTTCTCTTTGGGGTCTGTCTCGTCGTCCAGTGTGGCAGAAGAGTTTTCAGTCTCCTGGGCTATCTCATTGGTGGTGTCGACCATCTCCTCTGTTGCTGCATGAATCTCTTTCATGTCAGCCTGGGTCTCTTCAATGATGTCATGTAGTCCGGCAGAAGAGGCATGCCTCTCCATTACCTTTTTCATCTCTTCAGCCTTGAGCTCACGGTCAATATCGGATTTTACCGAGCTGATAAAGCGAGAGATCTTACCGAACCATTTTCCAGCCGTACGCGCAAGAGCCGGCATGCGCTCTGGACCAACCACAATCAGAGTGACCACGGCTATAATGGCCAGTTCCCAGAATCCGATATCAAACATAGGTAGAGATCAGTAAAGAGGAAAGCCCTCCTTTTCTGATAATTTAGACCTTCTCTTTCTCTTCGACCTTCTGGCCTTCTATCACATCCTCTTCAGCCTGATTCAGCTGGGCAGGTTCTGCAGTAGGCTCTTCAGTTTTGTCTCCATCCTTTACGGCACTCTTGAAGCTCTTGATAGCACCACCAAGATCACCACCTACATTTTTCAGTTTCTTGGTTCCAAAGATCAGGATAACCAATACCAATACAATTAATAACTGCCAAATTCCAATGCCTCCAACGCCCATTTCAACTACTCCCTTGTTATGAATTAAATGAATATCCGATAGATAATCCCGAGATTATAATGTCTTTAACCAAATCCAGGGAGATTTTTACCTCCCAGCAGATGCATATGGAGGTGAAAGATTATCTGCCCGCCGTCGGCACCAGTATTGATGATGGTGCGAAATCCTCCATTCAGCCCCTGCTCCATGGCCAGTTGTGGCAATAATCGCATCATCCGTGCTGTCAACTCATCATCTTCGGGGGTAAGTGTGGCGAGGCTCTCAGTATGTCTCTTTGGGATCATTAGCAGATGAATCTCAGCCTTGGGGTAGATATCCTTGAAAACCAGAATCTCATCATCCTCATAGATAATATCTGCCGGAACCTCTCCGGCCACCATTTTGCAAAAAAGACAGTCACTGCTCATCTATATGACCCTCCCTGGAGGCCTTCTCCTCGTGTCCAGAGACCCCTAATCGCCGCTCTAGTTCAGATAAAACCTCATCAGGTGATATGCTCTGGTGAGAGAGCAACACCAGACAGTGAAACCATAAATCAGCCATCTCATAGACAGTCTGTGCATGGTCACCATCTTTTGCAGCAATAACTGTTTCAGTAGCCTCTTCACCAACTTTCTTCAGAATTGCATCAACCCCTTTATGGTAGAGACTGGCAACATAAGAGTCCTGAGGATCTGCGGATTTTCTCTCTTCCAGAATAGATGTGAGTTCACTCAGGATGTTGCTCATTGGGGGTCCCCGCTAATATGTTGATTGAGGAGAGCTTTGAGTCTACGTAGCCCACTGGAACGGTTATTGGTGGGCTGCTCGATAATATCTATGGCACTAATGCCAGGCTTATCATAAAAGCGAGCATTTGCTTCATCGTTAACGGTAAGTATGGAGCCATCCAGCGCAACCCCTGCAAACAGTCCTCGGCTACGGGACCACGAATAAATCTCGGTATTTAGTGTTGGATCTGTTGCGACAGCAGTATCTCGACCAACAGGTCCGGCAGACATCGATGCATCAACACCAAGCGTCAATTTGCCATCAAGCAGACTCTCAATACTATTGGGACGATTGATGGAGAGAACGACGTCACTTGATTGAGCGCCGATCTGGTATCCATAGCTGGCACCACTCATGGAGACAAAAACAGGGTTATTCCACTCGCCATTTTTCCGAAAGAGCATAACCCCATTACCATGTTTAACCCCAACACCAAAGCCAACGCTAATCATGCCAGGGAGAATGATGACACCATCCCCTTTTTTCAGTAGCGAGGAGGGTATGCTCTCCTCTTCTGGGCCAACCAACACATCCTCTAGAACCTGAATTGCTGACCAGATGGTCGCTGTCTCCTTACCTCCCGCAACGGCTTGAGGTGATATAAGAATAAACAGCAGAATCAAGGTATAGATTTTGAATAGTTTAATCATTTGTAGATATCCTTTGGGTCCTTCAGTACTTGGGCAATAGTCTTCCACTTATACCCATCATCAAGTTCCCGATAAAAACAGCTGTGGCGTCCAGTGTGACAGGCAATACCACCACGCTGCTCGACAGTAACAAGCAGAACATCCTCGTCACAATCAATACGGATAGAGTGCACAATCTGCTGATTACCAGACTCCTCACCTTTGTGCCATAACCGTTTTCTGGAGCGTGACCAGTAGACAGCATGGCCAGTCTCTACCGTCAGCCGCAGTGATTCACGATTCATCCAGGCAAACATCAGCACCTCTCCACTTTTGCTCTCCTGAGCAATAACCGGTACCAGTCCGTCAGGAGTCCAGTTGATCTCATCCAGCCATTGCGTGGTGTTGGTCACAGCCTAACCTCTATTCCCTGCTTTGCCATAAAGGCCTTTGCTTCTCCAACAGTATACTCGCCAAAATGAAATATGCTGGCTGCCAGTACGGCGTCTGCACCGCCCTTGAGCACTCCGTCAGCCAGATGTTGCAGATTACCAACCCCGCCAGAGGCAATAAGTGGGACAGATACGGCTTCACTCACTGCCTTGTTAAGAGGTAGATTGAACCCCTGTTTGGTTCCATCACGATCCATGCTGGTTAATAAAATTTCACCTGCACCATAATCAACCATCCTTCTTGACCACTCTATGGCATCAATTCCTGTTGCCTTGCGTCCACCATGGGTGAATATCTCCCATTTTAGTGGCTCACCATCGGCGCTGACCCTCTTGGCATCGACTGCTACCACAATACACTGTGATCCAAAACGGTCAGATGCCTCACGAACAAATTCGGGGTTGAAAACGGCAGCTGTATTGATAGCTACTTTGTCTGCTCCAGCATTGAGCATGCGGCGAACATCTGCCACCTCGCGGATACCCCCACCGACAGTGAGTGGAATAAATACCTGGCTGGCCACCTGCTCAACAACGTGGACTATGGTGTCTCGTCCCTCATGGCTGGCAGTTATGTCGAGGAAGGTGATCTCATCTGCGCCCTCATCATCATAGCGGCGTGCCACCTCAACGGGGTCCCCAGCATCACGTATATCAACAAACTGGACTCCTTTAACCACGCGACCCTGATCAACATCAAGACATGGGATAATACGTTTTGCCAGGCTCATGAGAATCTCTATTATTGTTGATCAGAGTAACGTTGGGCTTCAGCAAAATCCAGCGAACCCTCATATATTGCCCTGCCAGTTATTGCCCCCATGATGCCGTGGTCAGCAACCTTGCAAAGAGCCTCGATATCATCCATGTCGGTGATTCCTCCGGAGGCGATAATAGGTATGTTGACAGAGTCAGCCAGTTTTTGGGTGGCGCCCACATTTACTCCCTGCATCATTCCATCTCGACTAATATCAGTATAGACAACAGCAGAGACCCCATCAGATTCAAAAGATTTGGCAACATCGGTGGCATCCTGGTCTGATACCTCGGCCCAGCCATTTATTGCCACCTTTCCATCCTTGGCATCTATGCCGACAATCACGTGGCCAGAAAACTCACTGCAAAGATCTCGAATAAAGGATGGGTCGGTAATAGCCTTGGTGCCGATAATTACATACTGTACTCCAGCATCAATGTAGGTCTGTACTGTCTCACGGGTACGGATACCTCCACCAATCTGAATTGGAAGATCGGGATAGGCGGCAGCAATGGCATGGACTACCCCAGCATTTTTTGGCTCACCATCAAATGCGCCGTTAAGATCAACAAGGTGAAGACGGCGTGCTCCCTGGTCTACCCATTGGGCAGCCATAGCAACTGGGTCATCAGAGAATATGGTCTCATCCTCCATAATGCCCTGACGAAGGCGTACACATTTGCCATCCTTTAGATCGATTGCGGGAATAATAATCATAGGTTCATTAGGCATTATGGTTGTCCATCCCATTGGGTGAAGTTTTTCAATAACTGCAGACCGACATGCTGACTCTTCTCTGGATGAAACTGTGTGGCAAACAGATTGTTGTGGTGTAAAGCACAGGCAAAATCAAAACCGTAATGGCTGGTCGCGGCAATCTCATCACTATTATTTGGTTCGGCATAGAAGCTGTGAACAAAGTAAAAACGGCTCTGATCATCAATGCCAGACCACATCGGATGGCTGTTGTTCTGTTTTACCTGATTCCACCCCATATGTGGAATCTTTAGTCGTTCATTACCTTCATCATTGCTTTCCACAAGAGGATCAGGAAATTGTTTTACCTCCCCTTGAATAATACCAAGCCCAGCGGTTCCGCCATTTTCTTCACTGCGCTCGAGTAGCAGTTGCATTCCCAGACATATTCCAAAAAAAGGGCGGTCAGTTGCAACATCACGTACTACCTGGGATAGCCCTCTCTTTTCAAGTTCCTCCATACAGTCACGCATCGCCCCAACACCAGGGAATACCACCCGGTCTGCAGAACGTATTGTCTCTGCGTTATCTGTTACGACCACGTTGAGTTCAGGAGCCACATGCTCCAGTGCTTTAGAGACTGAGCGCAGGTTCCCCATGCCGTAGTCAATCACGGCCAAAGTAGACATTTTAGAGAGAGCCTTTGGTGGAGGGTAGCTGTCCTTTCATCCGCTCATCAGCCTCTACAGCCATTCGGACAGCACGCCCAAATGCCTTGAAGATGGTTTCAGCGATGTGGTGGCTATTTCTGCCCCTGATCACATCAATATGCAGGGTTGCCTCTGCATGGTTGGTGAATCCCTGGAAAAACTCAAAGAAGAGCTCCGTGTCAAACTCGCCAACTGTTGTGCTGGGAAATGTAGCATTGAACTCAATTCCTGGGCGACCAGAAAAATCTATAACCACGCGAGACAGAGCCTCATCCAGTGGGACATAGGCGTGACCATAGCGCCGAATTCCTTTTTTGTTGCCAAGGGCCTGGCTGATGGCCTGACCGATGGATATGCCTATATCCTCAACTGTGTGGTGGCCATCAATATGCAAATCACCAGAGGCATTGATTTCCAGGTCAATCACCCCATGACGAGCCACCTGATCCAGCATGTGCTCCAGAAAGGGGACGCCCGTATTGAGTTTTGCGATACCGCTTCCATCGAGGTCAACAGAGACCTCTATCTGGGTCTCTAGGGTGTCGCGTTTAATAGTGGCAGTACGATTAGTCATTGGGGGTTCAGGTTTTTTACTTTAGGGGTTAGTTGATCAGGCCATAGAATACCCGGTTATTGCCTCAGTTTGAACAGTTCGGCGACGTTGTTCCATAAAAAATAGATGGTTTTTTTATAAACCATACCAGCAACAGTGGTAATCTGGTAAAAATTGATCAAGATCAACAAAATCACGGAATAAACCCTGTAGTATCAATAATATTCCTTTTTACCTTTCTTTTGGAAAATAGTTGAGATGGCTGTAAAAAAATCCCCAGCAGTACTCTGTCCGCAATGCGAACTGAATGATGTATGTCAGCAATATGGCGTGGCTGATACAAATGATGCGGTTGTGCTGGGTGAGGTAACACCCCAGCAGAATGTGGCAAAAGGGGACGTTGTCTGTCAGGCTGGGGATAATTTTGATTATCTTTATGCGGTTCACTCAGGAGCGTTCAAGAGCATGGTAACCTTGCCGGGTGGTGAGGAGAGAATTACAGGTTTCTATTTTGCTGGTGAGATAATAGGCTCAGAAGGGGTGAGTACAGGGCAGTATGGACGTACAGTAGTTGCCTTGCAGGATAGTCAGCTGTGTTACTTTCCAGAGATATCTTTCTCGCCAGATGATGCATCCCACAAGATGATTCGTCAGGGGTTGCTGGTTGCAATGAGTCATCAAGTGAAGAATGAGCAGTGGACAGGGCTTATGGCTGCACATCGAGCTGAACAGAGAGTAGCAATTTTTCTATATATGGTCTCCAAACGGCTGGAGTTTCATGGCTTTTCAGCAATAGATTTTCGTCTGCCAATGTCGCGTGACGAGATTGCCAGCCATCTTGGGCTGGCAGTGGAGACTGTGAGCCGATCATTTCAAAAACTCAAGAGTACTGGTCTTATTCAGGTTAGTGGTAGAAACGTAATACTTGATGACAGGGATGCACTACAGCACTTTTCCTGAACGTAATATAAACGTTACAGGGCCATCGTTGACCAGTGATACCTGCATATCAGCACCAAATTGACCCTGCTCTACAGTCGAGTGTTGCCTCTGTGCTGTGGAGACCAGTTGGTTGAATAGATGCTCTCCAATCTCAGGGGTTGCTGCGGTTGAGAAGCCAGGCCTCATACCCTTCTTTGTCTCTGCAGCCAGGGTAAATTGTGGTACCAGTAACAGGCCACCTTCAGTCTGTTTCAGAGATAGATTCATCTTCCCGTTACTGTCGGAAAAGATGCGATAGCCCAGAATTTTATTAAGCAGATTGTTTAGTTCAATCTCCCCATCATCTGGCTCCACTCCAACCATAACAAGAAGACCGGGACCAATTTCTCCGATATGTTTATTTTCTACAGTAACGGATGCCCTGGATACCCGTTGAAGCAAGGCTATCATCTCATGAACGGCATCATCAGCTTTTCTGGTTCGGTGAACTGGTTGATATCGTACGCCATGCGCCCCATATTTTGGTTCATGGTGGCCATGGAGCCATTCATCTGGTTGATATCTGTGCTCATTCCAATAATTGCACCAGACATCTCCCCAATATTGTCTGACATTCCGTTGATGCGTCCGGACATGCTGGAAATATTGCGATTCAGTTGATGCATATCTTTACTCATGCTGTTCATGTTGCCAGACATGGATTGCATACCAATACGTACCTGCTTGAAGTCCTCGGACATTCCAGCCTGCCCCTGCTCCATACTGCTAGCCATGGTAGACATACGGCTACGCATGTCGCGCATATCACCAGCCATACTGTTCACATCAGAACTCATCTGAATTACTGCGCCAGTCATTTGGTGCATATTCAGTCCCATGCTGAACATAAACAACGCCATACCACCCCCCGCTATTACTCCTATAGACAGTAGTTTCGGCGGTATTTGATTCTGCTTTTCTTCAGCCATTGGTCTCCTCCGGCATCAATACTAACACTGTTCCCATGGCAGGCCACGGAATCTCCATCCACCCACACTGCTACGCTGGTGTTTGTCGTCCAATTCACCCTCAAACCCCTCATCAATATTGAATATCTGGTTGAAACCATCCTCAATAAGCTTCTTGCCTGCCTCTAGGGAGCGTTTTCCACTACGGCAGATCAGGATGATTGGTACTCCTGATGGATCACTATTTCCATGTATACCTCCCAGTAACAGTTTTCTGAGATCAATGGAAAAGCTCTGATTGATAGTCCATTCGGGTTCATCAATCCACGGAATATGGACCGCCCCGACAGGGTGACCTACAAAGAGAAACTCCATACTTGAACGGACATCAATCAGCAGGGTACGTGGATCATCCTGTACCATCTGCCAGGCAGCGTTTGGGGAGATCGAATTGATTTCGTTGGTATCCATATTGCCAGTCACCGGTTATTGAACCTGAGTAATCTGGTGTAGAGTATACGATATTTGAGAATTGTCATAGAGTAATAAATGGTAAGTAAGAGAAGAGCTTCCGCTCCCCCTAAAACACTTTTAAGGCAGGCTGGTAGAGCAATTGCAGATTACGATATGATTCGGGATGGTGATCGGGTCATGCTGGGGCTATCCGGAGGTAAAGATTCACTTTCCCTATTGCATATCTTGATCCATATGCAGCGTCATGCCCCGATCCATTTTGATCTTGCGGCAATGACAGTTGATCCTGAAATGGAGAATTTTGATCCGGCGGTGTTGCGACCATATCTGGAATCCTTGGGGATTGAATGGTTTATGGTCTCTCAACCAATCATGGAGCAGGCGGATGGGCATATGAAGGGAGACTCCTTCTGTTCATGGTGCGCAAGAATGAAGCGAGGGGTGATGTATACAACGATGCGTAAAGAGGGGTATAACGTATTGGCTCTGGCACAGCATCTGGATGATCTGGCTGAAAGTTTTTTAATGTCGGCTTTCCATGAGGGACGACTGAATACAATGAAGGCAAACTACACAATTGCAGCAGAGGACCTGCGGGTGATTCGCCCATTGGTATATGCAAGAGAGAGACAGTTACAGGATTTTGCCATGGATGCCCAGCTGCCGATTGTGGAGGAGAACTGTCCTGCTTGCTACACAAAACCAACACAGCGTGCCCATATGAAACAGCTGCTGTCAGAGGAGGAGGGCAGTAACCCGAATCTTATGAAGACGCTGCTCTCGACAATGCGTCCATTGATGGCCAAAGATAGTGCATAACAGAGATATTAAGGCCAAACTATTTTTTCCAGAAAGCCGGTGAGAATAGAACCAGAATACTGAAAATTTCTAGCCGTCCAACCAGCATGGCAAAGCTCAGAATTCCTTTTGCGCCATCACTTATGGATCCGTAGTGGGCACCGACATCACCCAGGCCTGGTCCCAGATTATTCATGCAGGCGGCAAGAGCGGAAAAGGCAGTAACCTGATCAAGTCCGGTTGCCATTAGCAGAATCAACATAATACTGAAGCTGGCGACATAGAGTGAAAAGAACCCCCATACTGCGGTAATTACACTCTCTGGCAGGGATTTGTTACCAATCTTGACAGGGATTTGCGCATTGGGATGAATCAGGCGGGCAATCTCACGCATTCCCTGACGAAACAGCATTAGAAAGCGGATGACTTTCATGCCGCCACCTGTTGAACCGGCACAGCCACCAACAAAGCTGGCAAATATCAGCAGTAGCGGCAGAAAGCTTGGCCACTCATGAAACTGTGTAGTAGTAAATCCAGTAGTAGTACCAATGGAGATGGCCTGAAAAATGGCATGCCAGATGGCCTCTCCACTATCCTCAAAAGTTCCGGAAAATGCGAGAAAGAGGGCTGTAATCGTTGCAACAGATGTCAGGATCGTAATGTATGTGCGGAATTCAGAATCTTGGAGATAGGGCTTGATGGTGAAACGGCTCAAGGCAAGGAAGTGGAGCGAAAAATTTATACCCGAGAGCAACATGAAGATTAGCGCGATACTCTCAATAAGCCTGCTGTCAAACCATCCTATACTGGCATCGTGAGTTGAGAACCCTCCAATGGCAACTGTCGAAAAGCTGTGAGCAATCGCATCAAACGGGGTCATACCCGCAAGCCAATAAGCCGTACCACATGCTACTGTCAGACCCAGATAGATAAACCAGAGCGCCTTGGCAGTCTGAGTGATGCGTGGTGTAAGTTTGTTATCCTTGATTGGTCCTGGAGTCTCTGCACGATACAGCTGCATACCACCAATCCCCAGCATGGGGAGGATAGCAACTGCCAATACAATAATTCCCATACCTCCAAACCATTGGAGCTGCTGTCTGTAATAGAGGATAGATTTGGGTAGTGAGTCAATATTGGTGATGACAGTTGCACCGGTTGTGGTCAGGCCGGATAGCGACTCAAACAGAGCATCCATTATGCTCATGTGAGGGGTGGTCCCAAGTGCGAAAGGGAGAGCCCCAGAGAGTCCCAGCACAGCCCAGAATAGTACAACGACCAAAAAACCATCACGTATACGAAGCTCTTTTTTGATGCCGCGAACCGGGTTCCAGATCATGAACCCACTGACAACGGTGATGGTAAGGGCGAGAAAAAATGGAAAAAATGCACCATCCTGATAAATCATTGAGACCACCATTGGTGGAACCATGCTCAGACTGAAAATCATCAGCAGTAGCCCAAGAATTCTCTGGATAACCTGAGGTTGCATTAGTGGTTCAGTACCCTAGAAGATGGAGAGTTTTGAGGGTTTGAATAGTTTCTCAACCTCATGAATTCTGTTTTTATCTATAAGGAACAGAATGACATGATCCCCTGATCTGATGACAAGATCGTGGTGCGCAATCAGTACCTCATCTCCCCTGACCACTGCACCAATGGAAGCGCCGCGCGGGAGCTTGATATTTTCAATGGTACGGTTAACAACCTTTGAATCATCATGAGCAATGGCCTCAATTGCCTCCGCAGCGCCACGGCGCAGGGAGTGAGCCACAACAACATCTCCTTGCCGAACACGTGCCAACAGGGAGCTAATGGTTGCCTGTTGTGGAGAGATAGCAATATCAATAATTTCACTCTCCACCAGGTTGGCATAGGCAGGGCGGTTGATCAGGGTCATAACCTTATGAGCCCCCAGACGTTTTGCCAGCATGGATGAGAGTATATTGGCTTCATCATCACTGGTGACGGCAATAAAGACATCAACATCCTCGATGCTCTCTTCCAGCAACAGATCTCTGTCAGCAGCATCACCCAACAATACAATGGTATCCGACAGTTCCTCCGACAGTTGTTGTGCCTTCTCCGGATTGTGCTCTATCACCTTGACGTCAAGATCCTTCTCAATAGCACATGCCAGTGCGGTTCCAACATTTCCACCACCAGCAATCATTATTCGTTGATAGGGACGATCCAGGCGGCGCAGTTCCCCCATTACCTGCAGAGTATTCTCCTGAGCCACAATGAAATTAACCTCATCATCAACCTCAATCACCGTATCCTTTTTAGGGAGAATAGGGCGCCCCTTACGGAAAATTGCAACAAAGCGCATATCAATATCTGGCATATGTTCACGGACAGTTTTCAGTTCATGACCAACCAGAGGGCCACCATAATAGGCGCGGACAGTAACCAGTTGGACCTTGCCGTCAGCAAAATCCAAAACCTGCAGTGATCCCGGGAGCTCTATCAGTTTTCTAATATAGTCTGTTACCACCTGTTCCGGACTTATCAGCATATCAACCGGAGCAGACTCATATTGAAATAGCTCGCTACGCTCAAGATACTCTGGGGCACGAACCCGCGCAATCTTGTTTGGGGTGTTGAAAAGGGTAGAGGCAACCTGACAGGCAACAATATTTACCTCATCACTATCGGTTACTGCAAGAATCATCTCGGCATTTTCAGCACCAGCCTGGGTAAGCACTTTTGGGTAGGATGCATGTCCTACAACTGTACGAATATCGAGACGGTCCTGTAGCGCATGCAGTCGTTCAATATTGGTATCCACCATAGTGACATCGTTTGATTCCAGAGCGAGATTCTCTGCTACAGATGTTCCAACTTGTCCGGCACCAAGGATAATAATATTCATAACGTCCTATTTACGGTAATTTCTTTGGGTCTATTCCCAAAAGTTTCATCTTTCTGTAGAGATTTGTCCTCTCTACCCCGGCGCGTTCTGCAGTCTTTGAGACATTTCCGTTAGTATCAACAAGATGGTGAAGCAGATAGTCATGTTCAAAACGTTCACGAGCTGCCTTGAGGGGGAGGGTAAATTCAGTGCGTGACGATGGGGCATCGGTCTCGGTTTGCTTGAGCTGCATTGAGAGCATGGGTGCAATTTCATCCTGCCCAACCTCCTCTCCGCTCCCCATAATTAACAATCTTTGTACCAGATTCTTGAGCTCAAGAACATTACCAGGCCAGCGATACTGTCTCAGTAAGTTGATGGCGGCCATGGAGAAGCTGCGGTATGTGAGTCCATGCTGCTGATTGAAATGGTCTACATAATAATTAAGTAGATCCATAATATCCTCAGGACGTTCTCGCAGTGGTGGAACATTCAGAGGAACACCATTGAGATGAAAGTAGAGATCCTCCCGGAACCTGCCGGCAGCAACCTCATTACCCAGATTTTTTTGGGTAGAGGCAATAATTCTCAGGCTTGGCTGAATGGGTTCACTGCCACCTACACGTAAAAAACTCCCAGCCTCCAGAGCTCCCATCAGACGGGCTTGAGTGTTTGGGGCCATCTCATCAATATCTTCCAGAAAAAGGGTGCCATGATTGGCCTGTTCCAGACGACCATAATTGATCTGTTCACCAGATTCACTACCAAAAAGTTCTATATCTGTATTTTCCACAGCGATTGAGCCCATAGGAACAACAATGAATGGCCCATCTTTTTGCGGGCTGTGACTGTGAATATAGCGCGCAAACATCTTTTTCCCAGAGCCCGACTCGCCACCAATCAATATCGGCATATTGTGTTGTGCGATACGTTCTGCGTCACTTTTTACCTGCTGCACAGTCTGGCTCTTGCCGGTTGGCTCGGTAACTGATTGTGAGGTGTGTCTCTGTAGAGATATATTCTCTTGCTTTAATTTTGCTGCCTTTAGTGCGTTGTTGATGGTTAGCAGTAGTTTGGCCAGAGAGAGAGGTTTTTCCAGGAAATCGTAGGCTCCCAGTCGAGTCGCCTCTACTGCGGTCTCAACAGTTCCATGGCCGGACATCATTACAATGGGAAGACCCTCGGTCTCATCATCAGAGACCCACTCCTTGAGCAGGGTTATGCCATCCACATCTGGCATCCATATATCAAGCAAAATCAGGTCTGGACGGCGATTACGACGTGCACTGCGCGCAGAGGCACCATCCTCGGCGGTCTCAACATCAAATCCCTCATCCTCCAGAATGTCGCTTACTGTATTGCGAATCTCCAGCTCATCATCTACAACAAGAATATAGGGCTTCATGCCTGTTCTCCACGGGGCGTAAAACGGTCCCTGGAAGAGTGGTGGTGGATTGGCAGGGTAAGTTCAAAACAGCTCCCTCGATCAGGGTTGAGAAGTTTTATCTGCCCGTTATGCTCTTCGATCATTCGTTTCACAATAGCCAGCCCTAATCCAGTCCCCTTCGGTTTTGTGGTGGCATAGGGTTCAAAAATATGTGATTTCATTTCATCATCTATGCCTGCCCCATTATCGCAAATTTTTATCTGCAGGGTGTCTGTTGCTGGTTGATCGGTAATTTTGGCAGTAACAGTTACATTGGCAGCCTTCTCATCGTCAGATGACTCTAGTCCATTTTTTATCAAATTATTGAGGATCTGACGTAGCCGATCCACATCTCCTTCAATATCTGGTAGCTCTCCCTCTATTTGGAGATGAATGTGCTCCGGATATTGTGCGCAGTATAGGTCCACTACGCCGTTGAGCAGTGTAGATGGGTTTATGGTTGTTATCTGGAGTTTGGGAGTGCGGGCATAGTCAGAAAATGCCTGAACCATTTTCTTTAATGTATCCACCTGTTGCACAATGGTACTGGTGGCCCGATCCAGTATGGCGCCATCTTCTTCGTTCATCTGGTGAAGATATTTGTGGCGTAGTCGGTCTGCAGAGAGTTGGATTGGGGTAAGTGGGTTCTTGATTTCATGAGCCAATCGTCTTGCAACCTCACTCCAAGCAGCATTTTTCTGCGCGGAAACCAGATCTGTTACATCATCAAATACAATCACAAAGCCTCTTAACTGTTTGTCCTCAAGTAGACAACTGCCACGACAGAAGAGGCTTCTGATCCCCTTTGATGTGGTTATGTCGAGTGATGCCCCCCATTCTTGTTCCCCAGCACTGATGTGGCTGGTGAGCGCGTCCACAAGAGGTAAGATGATAGGGTAGTGTTGGGCAACTATGCCAATTGGTATGCCGGGTGTGGGATTGATCTTGCTATCCAGAATTTGGCATGCAGCACTATTGATTCGTTCCAGTCGACGTTTGGAGTCTAGCACCAGAACCCCTGATGAGAGGTGGGAGAGAATTCCCTCTAATCGTGCATTTTGATGTTCGATTAATTGTTGGCTCTGGTGCAGGCTTTTATGGGTGTGCTCAAGGTTTAGCGTCATGTCATTGAATGACTGGACCAGAAAACCAAGATCATCATGTGAGATATGAGAGATTGGTTGGTTATAGACCCCTGCAGCAACAGCCTGAGTGCCTTTTGCCAGCTCACTAATGGGGGCAGTAAGCCGGCGGGTCGAGTAAAAGGCAAACCAGAGCGCACTCAGCAGAGAGAGCAGAAGAATCATGATAAAGGCAATGTTATGAACAGTACCACGCTGCTTTTCCAGGTATAGACGCCTCTTGTTATGCATAACTGCGTCATTGATCTTCTCTTGGCCACTCTCTAGCTGTTTTGGAATAGTAAAATAGGTAGAGAGGATGCGACTTTCTCCGCCCTCTGAATGGTAGTTATGAACTGGAATCACAATATGAAGGATCTGACCAAGATCCTCATGAACCTGTACCTTGTGATAGTCAAGCCCCTGCTGTATCTGGCTTACAATCAGCTGGTCCAATGGTTTTGGTATCAATTCAGGCTCAGATAGCAGACTGCTGAAACTGAGTTGATGGCCCGAAAAGTCATAGAGCGCAAACTCCATCGCCTTGCTGTTTTCCATGGCATCTTCAAGCAGAAGATCTACCATACCCTGAGGAGTATTGGAGATAGTGCTGCCTAGCTGATACAGATTCTCAATAATTCTTTTTTTGCGTTCATTCAGGGCGGTTTTGTAGAGTGCACGAGATCCATCCAGGGCACTCATGATCTCACTCTCCCCACTATCCTGTTGTCTGAGAATCTGGGTTGTAAACAGTGAGATGATCAGGATTGGAATCAGGGCAAGGGAGACAAAAATTCCAACAAAGCGAAAATGGAGTTTTGCCCCAGATTCTCCTGCACGAAATCTTCGGACCAGGCGGTATAGATTAAGCGCTATGTTGGAGAACAGAATGGTCAGTCCAATGGTGCTGGTAATAACAATATGAGGAAATAGATCCCCAAGGGTATCCGGGTTGTGGATTGCAATAGCCAGCAGTACAAAGGCAATCCCAGTAGCAATTGTGCCGGTGACAGCAATAGTGCCTGATAGTGTGCGTCTAAACTTTCCTGGGCTCCTCTTTCTGCTTGTGCCTGATCCAGACATTAACGTCTCAGGGTGTTGGGCAGACGTTGGTTGCGGGCTCATTGCCTGTCGATCAGGATTGTGTGCCATCCACTATCCAGTTTCCATTCTGACCATAGATAGGGGGTGTATACATAGGGACGAATTAATCCGGGCAGACGGGACGAGTCAATGGAGGAACGTATTTTTACCTGATATTTGCCTTCGTCAGAGAACAGTGATTTATCAATGATCAATGCATCATGACGCATGGTCATTCTCTCAATAGCCTGCTCAATAGTGTCGTAGGTGCCGTGGGTATTATTCTTCAGGCTGATAAGATAGTAGCGACCGGAAAACTCGTGGTAGCTAAGAACAAAGCGGTGTTCGCCATTTAAAACTGTTCTGTTTTTACGCCAAAAAGGGGTGATCTCCTCTACTATATATTCGGCAACAAAGGCGATCGGTATACCGTTTTTTAGGGCATCAATAACATCATCACCAAGCGCATAGAAGAACTCTGCATTAACCATATAGTTGTCGGCAGTTTCACGAATCTCGGGGTGAGTGATTGTAATCTCTCCGCTGGCAATAGAGCTGAACCATAGCAGAGCAATTGTTAGCAGCACGGATAGAGACTGATACTTGGGATGCATAATATCCGGTATTCTATAGGTTAGTTGTTGGACAGTGCCTGTTTAACAAGTCGTGCATAGTAAAAGCCATCCATCCCCCTGTCGCCGGAAAGCACTTGTCTGCCAGACTCTGTAGGTTGGCCCCAGTCTGCCTCGATGGGGTGCAGAGAGGCCTCTGGGTGGTTAACCAGAAATGATTTAATTTGCTCCTCGTTCTCTTCCGGAAAGATCGAACAGGTGGCATAGAGCAGTGTTCCCCCTTGTTTCAACATACCCCAACAGGACTCAAGAATATCATATTGGATCCTGACTAGTGCAGGGATATCCTCTTTTCTGCGGAGTAGCTTGATGTCGGGATTGCGACGAATAACCCCCGTGGCACTGCATGGGGCATCCACCAGAATTCTGTCAAACAGATTGCCATCCCACCACTCCTGATCGGAGGCATCCCCCTTGATAACCGTTGCAGCAAGACCAAGACGCTCCATGTTTTCCTCAACTCTTTGCAGGCGGTCTGATTCATAGTCAAGTGCAACCAACTCCTTGATGTCAGGAGTTGTCTCAAGTATGTGTGCAGTTTTTCCCCCGGGAGCGGCACAGGCATCAAGGACTCGCTCGTTTGGTTTGGCACCAAGCAGAAGTGCGGCCTGTTGTGGGGCCTCATCCTGTACAGAGACATCACCTGATTCAAACCCTGGTAACAGAGATACGACAACCCCTCTCTCCAGGGTGATTGCGCCCTGACTGTTTACGCTTGCAGTAGCCTTAATCTGCAGCTCTTCCAATCTGGCCAGGTACTGATCACGTGTCCCTTTCTGCAGGTTTACCCGTAATGTCATTGGAGGACGCTGATTATTGCTGGAGAGAGTACGTTCCCAATCATTGGGCCACGCCTGCTGCAATGATTTGATGATCCAGTCAGGATGGTTGGTTTTGGCTGTAAGGTTTTGTTTGCTCTCCTCAATAAGTGATTGTTGCTCACGTTGAAAACGGCGCAATACCGCATTCACTACTCCACGAGCCCACTTTTTTTTCAGGACAAGGGTGGCATTTACGGTTTCAGAGAGTACAGCATGGGGAGGGGTGCGCATAAAGTTGAGCTGATAAATCCCCCCCAGAATCAGGGCATGCAGGTCGCCATCCTTTTTCTTGAAGGGACGCTTTAGTAGTTTTTTGCTGATTGCCTCTAATTGAAAAAAGTTGCGTAGCACTCCGTAGCTGATCTCCTGAGCCAGTGCTCGGTCAGAGGGCTCCAGGGACTGAGTTGCCTGGGGCAAGGTGGCAGAGAGTGAGCGATGGTGAAAAATGACACCTTCAACAGCTTTGGCTGCAGCAGCACGCGGGCTCCATTGACTGCTCATAAACCGAACTGCAAGCCAGACGCTTTCAGCTGAGGGCGTGCATTGAGAAAATCAGTGGTAGACATTGGTCGTTTCCCCGGTAGTTGTAGCTCAAGAATACGCAAGACACCATCTGCTGTGGCAACATCAATACCATCTGCAGAGATATGGACAGTAGTTCCGGCAGGCGTGTTGTGTATAGATGAAGTTAATTCTGCAATAGCTCCCTTCCAGATTCGAACAACTTTTCCATCCCATGTTGTCTGTGCTACAGGCCATGGATTGAAGGCATTGATCTTCTGCAAGATTTGTTGAGCGCTATCCTGCCAATCGATGTTTGCCTCACTTTTGCTAAGCTTTTCAGCATAGGTTACATCGTCCTCATTTTGTGGCTCTGGAGTTAGTTTTTGTTCTTCGATTTGCTGGATTGTCTCTAGCAGAGCATCGGCTCCCATTGTGGCCAGACGATCATGGAGTTTTTGAGCGTTGTCTGTGGGCAGAATTGGGGTGGTGGCCTTACTCAGCATATCACCGGTATCGAGCCCCTCATCCATCTGCATTATGGTAACCCCGGACTCACTATCTCCGGCAAGAATAGCACGTTGAATTGGGGCTGCACCGCGCCAACGCGGGAGTAGTGATGCATGAATATTGAGGCAGCCAAAATGGGGTGCCTGTAAAACCTCTGGCGGGAGAATCAATCCATAGGCAACAACAACCATCAGATCTGCCTGTAAAGACGCAAGTTTGTCCTGCTCATCACAATCACGCAGCGTCACTGGTTGAAGTACAGTAATTCCCGCATCTACTGCCCGCTCTTTTACCGGACTTGCCTTCAGTTTTCGTCCTCGTCCTGCCGGACGATCAGGCTGGGTATATACAGCAACCACCTCATGAGAAGATGCTAAAAGTGCATCAAGAGCAGAGACAGAAAAATCTGGTGTGCCGGCAAAGATAATCCTCATCACATAGTCTCTTTACGCTGTTTTTCCATCTTTTTACGAATACGCTGCTGCTTTAGTCGGGAGAGTTTGTCTACAAATAGCTTCCCCTCAAGATGCTCCAGTTCATGCTGTATGCATACGGCCAAAACACCCTCGGCCTCAATCTCCTGCTTCTTCCCCTCGCGATCCAGTGCCTGCACGGTCACTTTTTCAGCACGAACAACAGACTCATAAATGCCCGGCACAGAGAGACATCCCTCCTCATTAGCCTCTTTGCCCTCAGAACTGGTGATTACAGGGTTGATAAGACAGACCGGTTGGTTCTTCTCCTCGGATATATCGATAACCACGATACTGTGTGGATTGTTGACCTGAACCGAAGCAAGCCCGATGCCTGGAGCGGCATACATGGTCTCAAACATATCATCTACACACTGCCGCACTTCATTGGTAACAGATTCTACCGGAGTGCTTTTTTTCCGTAGTCGCGGGTCTGGATGTTTCAGGATTTCTAACAACGCCATAATTTTTCGTTCATAATGGTAAAAATTTAGTGCAATGGTATCTTAAAGAGAGAGGTTAGTACCAATCATGGAAGAGGTTAATGGAGGATCTCATGGATAGAACTTCTGCATGGTTAACTCTTTACCACGCTCCGTCAGTTGGCCCTGTCACTTTTCGTCGCGCGCTGGATTATTTTGGCTCACCAGAGGAGGTTCTACAGAGCAATAATGCGCTGTTAAGCAGGTCCGGGGTATTTAAAAAACAGGCAATCGATTTCCTGACGCAAGCAGATGCCAAGAGAGCCCTCTCAATCAAAAAGGATCTGCAGTGGCTTGAGGGTGATGATGCCCATGTTATTCTCTTGGAGAGTGAGGATTATCCGCAGTTACTGAAAGAGATTCCCGACCCACCACCGTTGCTGTTTGTTCGGGGCAACACCGATGCATTGCTATTTCCGCAGCTTGCAATAGTTGGTAGCCGCAATCCGGATGTTGTTGGGAAGGAGATAGCACGAGATTTTGCACGCAGGTTGGCACACGCAGGCTTGACTATAACCAGCGGAATGGCTCTGGGGATTGATGCAGAGGCGCATTGGGGAGCGTTAGAGAGCGGCAAGACCATTGCGGTTACAGGTACAGGGCTGGATCGTGTCTATCCGGCAAGAAACCGTGATCTGGCGCATGAAATAGTAAAGCAGGGGGCAATTGTTTCGGAGTTTGCTGTTGGCACAGAGCCACGGCCAGAGAATTTTCCACGCAGAAATCGGATTATTAGTGGTCTTTCCATAGGAACCCTTGTTGTTCAGGCTGCCAGAAAGAGTGGGTCACTGATTACAGCGCGCATGTCGATGGAGCAGGGGCGTGAGGTTTTTGCAATTCCAGGATCTATTCATAACCCTCTGGCACGCGGCAGTCATCTATTGATCCGTCAGGGGGCAAAATTAGTAGAGACAACAGAAGACATTGTTGAGGAGCTTGGAGGTATGTTGAATCTGCTGAAAGAACAGCTAATGGAGCAGGTACACTCAGGAGAAGATATCGCGAAAAACGATATTGATCCTGAGACCGAGCAGGTATTAAACGTAATTGGCTATGAGACTATATTGGTTGACCAGGTTGTTGAGATTTGTGGATTGACTACAGAGGCTGTCTCCTCGATCATAATGCGTCTTGAGATTCAGGGAGAGGTTGCCACCGCACCTGGTGGACGGGTGATGCGACTACAAAAGTAGGAAAATCATATACCTTCAAGGGAAATTTTGTATATGATGGCGCCCCTGAACTATAGCACCAGAATTTGTGAGTCATATTTGTGAGTAAAAATCTCGTTATCGTAGAGTCTCCTGCGAAAGCAAAAACTATCGAGAAGTTCCTCGGAGAGGGATTCACGGTGATGTCCAGTTATGGCCATATTCGTGACCTGGCAGGTAAGGGAATGTCGGTTGATATTGATAACGGATTTGAGCCTGATTATGCAGTTAGTGAGGATAAAACCAAAGTAATCAACGAGTTAAAGAGGGCGTCAAAAAAGGCATCTATGGTCTGGCTGGCGTCAGACGAGGATCGCGAAGGAGAGGCTATTGCCTGGCATCTGGAGGAGGTGTTGGGGCTTGATGAGGATAACAGTCAGCGTATTGTATTTCACGAGATTACCAAGCCGGCAATTCTGGAGGCGATCAAGAATCCTCGTCAGATCAATCGTGACTTGGTGGATGGACAGCAGGCACGTCGCATTCTTGACCGCTTGGTCGGGTTTGAGCTCTCGCCAGTGTTATGGAAAAAGATTCAGACTGGATTATCTGCAGGGCGTGTACAGTCGGTTGCGGTGCGAATTGTGGTGGAACGTGAGCGAGAGATTGAGGCATTTGTTCCGGTCTCATCCTTTAAAGTCACAGCGCAGCTCTCAAACCAGCATGGAGAGGTTGTAGAGGCTAAGCTACCAAAAGATCGTCAAGGCATTGAGGATGCAGAGAGTTTTCTCTCAAGGATCAATGGTGCCTCATTCCAGATCAGCAGGATTGAAAAAAAGCCTGCAAAACGCTCCCCACGAGCTCCGTTTACCACGTCTACTCTGCAACAAGAGGCATCTCAACGGCTGGGTTTTTCTGTGCGGCAAACCATGATGGTTGCGCAGCGTCTGTATGAGGCAGGCAAGATTACATATATGCGAACGGACTCGGTCAACCTCTCAGAGCTTGCTCATGAGCAGGCTGCCGAGGTGATTCAGGGTAGTTTTGGTTCGGATTATCTGCAGCGCCGTCAATACAAAACCAAATCTGCCAGTGCGCAGGAAGCGCATGAGGCAATTCGCCCAACAGACTTTGCTAAAGCTGAGGTCAAGGGTGAGAAAAATGAGAGGCGCCTGTATGAACTGATATGGCAACGAACTATTGCCTCACAGATGGCAGATGCGCGACTTGAGCGCACAACAGCTACCATAGATATCTCAACTGTGGAGGAGTCACTGGTAGCAAAAGGAGAGATCCTGGTTTTTGATGGATTCCTTAAGGTCTATCAGGATCGTGGTAAAGAGGATGCAAAGCGGTTGCCAGATATGAATGAGGGCGAATCATTACAGTTGGCTGTGATGCGAGCACAAGAGTCATTCACAAGGCCGCCAGCACGTTTTACCGAGGCCAGTCTGGTGAAGAAATTAGAGGAGTTGGGGATCGGTCGACCATCCACTTACGCCCCAACAATCTCAACTATCCAGAATCGTGGCTACGTCTCACGCGGGGAGCGTGATGGGGTTGAACGAACCGTGCGTATTCTAGCGCTGCATGGAGAGCAGATTCTCAATGAGGATCGAACCGAAATGACAGGTTCAGACAAAGGAAAGTTGATCCCTCAGGATATTGCCGGGGTGGTAACAGATTTTCTGGTAAAACACTTTTCAGAGGTCGTGGACTACAACTTTACTGCTCGGGTTGAATCAGAATTTGATGAGATTGCTGCCGGCGAGCTGGGTTGGCGAGAGATGTTGGCCAGCTTTTATGAGCCATTCCACAAGGATATTGAAGGGGCTGCAGACATCTCCAGAGAGGAGGCGTCACAGACCAGACACCTGGGAGTTGACCCAAAAACAGGACGGCCAGTAAGTGTAAAGATTGGTCGCTTTGGTACCTACGCACAGATTGGCACCAAGGATGATGAAGAGAAACCACTTTTTGCAGGACTACGTCCTGATCAACGCAAGGACAGCGTAACTCTTGAGGACGTACTGCCTCTATTTGAGCTGCCACGTCAGCTTGGGGTTACCCCGGCTGGCGAGACAGTTATGGTCAATGCGGGCCGCTTTGGCCCCTACGCAGGGTTTGTTGATGAGGTGGTGCGTGACTATCTTCTGGAAAACGAGATTAAAGGGATAGATCTGGTAGCACAGAATGTCTCAATTGAACCCGAGGATCCGCACACTATTGAGCTTGAACAGGTTTTGGAATTTATTGCCAAAAAGAAAGAGTCTGATGCTGAAAAAGAGATCCGTGTGTTTGAAGGCTCCCCAATTCAAGTGCTCGATGGAAGATGGGGGCCATTTATTACCAATGGCTTCAAAAATGTAAAGCCACCTGCCGACACAGAGCCGGAAACACTGACCCTGAAAGAGTGTGAGGAGCTTCTGGATGCGAGCGATAAAGAGCGGAAACGTCTCTCCAAACAGGTCCATGGGGGCGGCTTTACCCTCCTGAGAGAGCCTGCAACTACCCCTCCAGACGCCACCATTAAGGTTAAAGAGGGTAAGCTTGAGAAGGCAATGGACATGGTTGCTGATCTTGAGTCACAAGGTAAATCAATTCGTCTGATCTCTGCCAATGGTGCAGCTGCCATTAGAATGGCAAACAAGCGCAAGGCAACGGCTACCAGCAAGAAGAAGGCTGCACCAAAGAAAAAAGCAGCCAAAAAGAAACGGGCGGCAAAGAAGAAGAGAGCAAAGAAAAAGGCTGTCAAAAAAACATAAACAACATGTAAGAAGTTGCTCCATCTCAACATGTGGAGCCTGTTTAATAGGGAAAATAAAATGTCTGAAAAATTTGTAGCTGTACTAATGGGGTCTGACTCAGACCTTCCTACCATGCAAGCATGTCTGGATATTCTGAAAAAACTGGATATCTCCTATGAGGTAAAAATCACATCTGCACACCGTACTCCAGGAATCACCCACGACTATGTAAAGGGTGCTGATAAGAGAGGATGTGGAGTCTTTATTGCTGCCGCCGGACTAGCTGCACACCTTGCAGGGGCAGTAGCAGCGGCCACTACCAAGCCGGTCATTGGGGTACCAATGAATGGGGCGCTGGAGGGGATGGATTCACTGCTCTCAACAGTACAGATGCCTGGCGGCATCCCGGTAGCAACCGTGGCTATTGGTAAACATGGTGCAAAGAACTCAGCCTATCTTGCAGCGCAGATTCTGGCAACAGCAGATGAGTCACTGGCTACGCGTCTTATTAATGAGCGCGAGGCAAACTCGCAGGCAGTACAGGCAGCAGATGCAAAACTGCAGGAGCAGTTAAAAGGATAGGTTTTTCATTCTCTAGCATTAACTGGCAGAAAGAATGCAGATCATAGTACGATTTCTACTGCTGTCTGCCGTATTAACCATCTTGGGATGTGAATTGATTCATGACAACTCAATTGAGTATGGCGAATCAAAACTCTATTTCACAAAGCTGATAAAACAGGCTGAGGCTAAACGCTTGGGTGACTTCCTCTCTTCTCAGGGAGTGTTTAATGGCAAAAAGAAACTATTTCAGCTCGATAAGAGCGGCAACACATATAAGCTTAATGCTGCTGTAAAAGGCGATATGGGAAGTGACCGACAGGTTATTGCAGCCATCATGGAGATGGCTAATGCAATCTCACAGCACTCATTCGATGGTGCACCAGTTGAGATTCTGCTAACAGATAACAAGTTTAACCAGTTATAAATATTTCACTTCACTCTAGAGTGGTGAAGGAGTTGATCGT
>CAYQBY010000021.1:0-20315 GCA_964415865.1 uncultured Piscirickettsiaceae bacterium
CGATCAGCAGGATTATTCATCGCAGTATGCAAGAATAAAGACCTGACCCTGTTTCGCTGTTCTCTTGAAAAGTATGTAGCAGATACTGACAGCAGAAATGAGGCGATTGTTGCTGCATATCGAAGTGTGGGATATACGCTACAGAATATTGGGGACCATTTTGGCCTGCACTACTCAACGATTAGCAGGATTGTTCATCGCAACATGCAAAAAGAAAGACCTGACCCCAAAAAGTGACCCCAAAAGCGGACCCCAAACAGTTGATTAAATGGTCCATCACTGTTAACTTTGGCAATTCTTATACCGATAAAAAAATCATCAATCAAAGAGGGTGTGACAATGAAAAAAGAGTTAATTGGAGTAGGGGTTGTTGCCCTGCTGGCAGTGGGTAGTGCAACAGCGGATACTCTGTCGGATGTAATCAACAAGGGGTTTGTTCAGTGTGGGGTAAGCCAGGGGCTACCCGGATTCTCCAGCCCGGATGCCGCTGGCAACTGGCAGGGGATTGATGTCGATGTCTGTCGATCGGTCTCGGCAGCGATCTTCGGGGATGCCAATAGAGTCAAGTACACACCGCTCTCTGCCAAGGAGCGTTTCACTGCACTGCAGTCTGGTGAGATCGATATTCTGGCGAGAAACACCACCGAGACCTTTACCCGTGATGCGGCATTAGGGCTCGATTTTGTCGGCATCAACTACTACGATGGTCAGGGCTTTATGGTGCGCAAGGATCTGGGGGTGAAATCTGCGCTTGATCTGGCTGGCGCTGCGGTCTGTACCAACACCGGTACTACTACCGAGATGAATGTGGCCGACTATTTCCGCTCTAACAATATGCCATACAACGTTGTCGCCTTCGAGAAGATGGATGAGGTGGTTGCCGCCTATGATGCGGGTCGTTGTGATGTCTTCACCACCGACCGTTCCGGTCTGGCGGCACAGCGGACCAAGCTGAGTAATCCAGCAGACCATACGATCCTGCCGGAGACTATCTCCAAGGAGCCGCTCGGCCCTGTAGTTCGTCACGGAGACAACCGTTTTGGTGATATCGTCCGCTGGTCACTCAATGCGATGAAGAATGCGGAGGAGATGGGGATCACCTCTGAAAATGTTGATGCGATGCGTGCCGATACCAGTAACCCTGCACGAAATCGCCTGCTGGGGACGGCTGGTGATATGGGCGACAAGCTGGGAATCCCCAATAGCTGGGGCTTCAATATCATCAAGCAGGTGGGTAACTATGGTGAGACCTATACCCGTAATCTGGGGCCAACTACCCCGATCAATCTACCACGAGGGATCAATAATCTCTGGAATAATGGTGGTATCCAGTACGCGGCACCTATCCGTTAACCCGGTTTGAGGTAGACTACATGGGCTGTCCATATTCTGTGGGCAGCCCATTTTTGTATCAGACCGTTATGAGTAACCTGTGAACCCTCTGGAATTATGGCGCAATGGGCGCTTTCGGGGCTGGCTGTTGCAGCTTCTCACCCTGACCATTGTCGGGGCGCTGCTCTGGTCTCTGTTTGATAATCTGCAGGCAAATCTGGCTCACCGTGGTATCAGTACCGGTTTCGGCTTCCTCGACAGCGAGGCCGGTTTCGGCATAATCACCCACCTTGTCGAGTATAGCGAGAGCTCTACCTATGGCCGTGCCTTTCTGGTTGGGCTACTCAATACCCTGCTGGTCTCGTTTATGGGAATTATCCTCGCCACCCTGTTTGGGGTTATTGTCGGGATAGCACGCCTCTCATCAAACTGGCTTATCTCTCGTCTGGCGCTCGGTTATGTGGAGCTGATCCGTAATATCCCGCTGCTGTTGCAGATCTTCTTCTGGTACTTTGCGGTACTGAGGAGCCTTCCGTCCCCCCGTCAAAGTATCAACTGGGGCGATGCCATCTTCATGAATAACAGGGGTATCTACCTCCCCTCACCACTTCCGGGTGAGGGGTTTTCGCTGGCGGGGTGGGCCATGGCGGTAGCCCTGATTATCTCAATCGTGATCTTTCGCTGGGCCAAAAGACGTCAGCACCGAACCGGCATGACGTTTCCGCGCTGGCGTGTTGCTACAGGATTGCTGTTGGGGCTGCCGTTGCTGGCCCTGGCACTGCAGGGATTCCCGCTGAGTTGGGAGCTACCGGCACTGCGTGGATTCAATTTCCAGGGTGGGGTGGTGATGATTCCTGAGTTCATGGCGCTACTGCTGGCACTCAGTATCTATACCGCCTCCTACATTGCGGAGATTGTCCGTGGCGGAATTCAGGCGGTCAATAGGGGGCAGAGTGAGGCGGCACTCTCACTGGGGCTGAGTCGTGGGCAGACCCTGCGACTGGTGATTCTGCCACAGGCGCTACGGGTTATTATTCCGCCACTTACCAGTCAGTACCTCAACCTGCTGAAGAACTCATCACTGGCAGCGGCAATCGCCTATCCGGAGCTGGTCTCTGTATTTGCCGGCACGGTGTTGAATCAGACCGGGCAGGCGGTGGAGGTGATCGGGATCACCATGGGGGTCTATCTGTTGATCAGCCTCTCTATCTCGCTGTTGATGAATTGGTATAACCACAAAATGCGGCTAGTGGAACGATAATCATGCATATGACTTCTGTACAGCTCCATAGCGGCGTTTCAAAATGGTCATGTACATTGGTACACTCACATTTTGTGCCTTGCTCTAGAGCTGTACAGAAGCAATCTGCACGATTATGCGCGGGAGACAAGCAGCTATGAATCAAGCAGTTACATGGCTTCGCAAAAACCTCTTCTCATCTCCGCTAAATAGCGGGTTGACGCTGGGGGCACTCTACCTGTTGTGGATGGTTCTTCCGCCGGTGATCGAGTGGACCTTGCTGGAGGCAACCTGGGTGGGAGACTCCCGTAGTGCCTGCCAATCTGCTGATGGTGCCTGCTGGGCCTTTGTGGATGTCCGCTTTAGTCAGTTTATGTATGGTCTATACCCCGTAGCAGAGGTGTGGCGGATTGATCTAGCCTTCGTGATTTTGGTGCTGCTCTTTGTTGCTCTCTTCATTCCGGGGGTGGCAAGAAGATGGGTTGCCACCGTGATTCTGATCCCCTATCCCGTAGTCGCCTGGCTTCTCTTCTCGGGTGGAGTATGGGGGCTGGAGGTGGTGGAGACCTCTCAGTGGGGAGGGCTATTTCTGACCCTGGTGATTGCCGGTATAGGAATTGTCGCCTCCTTCCCGCTGGGAATTCTGCTGGCACTGGGACGGCGCTCCGAGATGCCGGTAGTCCGTTCGCTTTCGGTGGCCTTTATTGAGCTGATCCGCGGGGTTCCACTGATCTCGGTCCTCTTTATGGCCTCGGTGATGCTACCGCTGTTTCTGCCAGAGGGGGTCAATTTCGACAAACTGTTGCGTGCCCTTATCGGCATCACCCTGTTTCAATCTGCCTATATGGCAGAGGTGGTGCGTGGCGGGCTGCAGGCCATTCCACAGGGGCAGTTTGAGGCTGCAGAGTCACTTGGACTGGGCTATTGGCGTACCATGCGACTGATTATTCTGCCGCAGGCGCTAAAGTTGGTGATCCCCGGGGTGGTCAACACCTTTATTGCCCTGTTCAAGGATACTACCCTAGTGATGATTATAGGGATGTTTGATTTTCTGGGGATTGTGCAGGCGGCAACCACAGATCCAAAATGGTTGGGTACAGCGGTAGAGGGGTATGTGTTTTGTGCAGCGGTCTACTGGTTATTCTGTTTCAGCATGTCGCGTTACAGTATCTCGGTAGAGAGAAAATTGGACAGGGGGTATTAGCTGTCCGTCATTCTCGAGAAGATATCCGTCATTCCCAAACAGATATTTGTCATTCCCGCGAAGGCGGGAATCTAGGTCAGGTCACATGGGGTCAGGAAAGATTTTAGAGTAGGCTAGAGTATATGAATAACATGATAGAGATGAAAGGGGTCAACAAGTGGTACGACGACTTCCATGTACTCAAGGATATTGATCTGACTGTCTCCAGGGGGGAGCGGGTGGTGGTCTGTGGCCCATCAGGCTCTGGCAAGTCAACCATGATCCGTTGCATCAACCGTCTGGAGGAGCATCAGCAGGGGTCGATTACAGTGAACGGAGTTGAGTTAACTGATGATCTTAAGAATATTGAGGAGGTGCGCCGCGAGGTGGGGATGATATTTCAGCACTTCAACCTATTCCCGCACCTGACTGTGCTGGAGAACCTTATGCTGGCCCCAACTTGGGTTAGAAAGGTTCCAAGAAAGGAGGCCGAGCAGAAGGCAATGCACTATCTGGAGCGAGTAAAGATTGCCGATCAGGCTCTGAAATTCCCAGGGCAGCTTTCTGGAGGGCAGCAGCAGCGGGTAGCGATTGCTCGTGGTCTCTGCATGGAGCCAAGGATAATGCTATTTGATGAGCCGACCTCGGCACTTGATCCAGAGATGATTAAGGAGGTGCTAGATGTGATGGTTGAGCTGGCAGAAGAGGGAAGAACCATGATCTGTGTCACTCATGAGATGGGATTTGCCAAAACTGTGGCTGACTGCATGATTTTTATGGATGATGGGAGGATTGTTGAGCGCGCATCACCTGATGATTTCTTTGATAATCCGCAACATGAGCGGACTCAGCTATTTCTGAGCCAGATTCTCTGATGGGGTCAGGTCTGCGTTTTTAGTGTTATTGCGTAGTTACAGGGTCTCAAGCTTGGCGTAGCCTGCAACCAGCCATTTAGTACCAGCCTGTGGAAAGTTGATCTGGATCCGTGCCTGTGGGCCGCTCCCCTCAACCATAAGCACTGTCCCCTCACCAAATTTGGCATGTTCTACCTGTTGTCCGGGGTGGAGTCCGGTTCCTGAATCTTCAGTGATCCTTGCTCTTGCAGGTGGGGCATAACTGCTGGAGCGGTTTGTTACGGGACGAGATACAGTGGAGCGAATCCGTACCTCCTGCAGCAACTCTTTCGGTAGCTCCTTGATGAAACGTGACTGTCTGGGGTAGTTCTCCTTACCGTATAGTCGACGGCTCTCGGCATGGGTAATAGTCAGCTTCTCTCTGGCACGGGTGATTCCAACGTAGCAGAGGCGACGCTCCTCCTCCAGTTTGTCGGGGTCGTCTGATGACATGCGATGGGGGAAGAGACCCTCCTCCATGCCACTTAGGAAGACCTGAGGAAACTCAAGACCCTTGGCACTGTGGAGGGTCATCATCTGTACGCAATCCTCCCACTCATCTGCCTGGGTGTCGCCAGCCTCCAGCGCTGCCTGTGCAAGAAACTCATCCAGAGGGTTGAGTGACTCATCATCAACCGTCTCATCTGCAGGCGCAAATTGGCGTGCAGCAGTAACCAGCTCTTCAAGATTTTCAACTCTGGTACGGGCCTTTTCACTTCTATCCTTACGGTGGTGAGCCATAATGCCACTACTGTTTAGAGCTATCTCAACCTGCTCTCCCAACACCTTCTCCTCTGCCTGTTCATCCATCTGCTCTATTAACTGGATAAAGTTTGCCAAGGCGTTGCGGGCACGGGCTGCGAGTGTCTCTCCCTCAATCTGCTCTACTGCGGCCTGCCAGAGAGAGGTTCCGGCACTCTTTGCATGGTCACGTACCATCTGAACAGTACGCTCTCCAATTCCACGGGTTGGGGTGTTGACCACCCGCTCAAATGCAGAGTCATCATCTCGATGTGCCATAAGTCGCAGATAGCAGAGGGCATCCTTGATCTCTGCCCGTTCGAAAAAGCGTAGCCCACCATAGATACGGTATGGGATATTTGCACTCAGTAGCGCCTCCTCCAAGACACGGGACTGAGCATTGGAGCGGTAGAGGATTGCATTCTCGGAGCGTGCCCCACCCTTTATACTCCAGCTCTCAATCTGCTCAGCAATAAAGCGGGCCTCATCAAGGTCATTGAAGGCAGAGTAGAGCTGAATTGGTTCCCCATCATGGTCCTCGGTCCAGAGCTCCTTGCCCATACGGCTGGGGTTATTCTCGATCAGTGCATTGGCGGCATTCAGGATGTTACCGGTGGAGCGGTAGTTCTGTTCCAGTCGCAGGGTCTCCACCTCGGGGAAATCACGGGTGAAACTGCTGATATTCTCAACACGTGCTCCTCTCCATCCGTAAATACTTTGATCATCGTCACAAAGGATGAATACTGACCCCTGTTCACCAGCCAGCAACCTGATCCATGCGTACTGAATGGTATTGGTATCCTGAAACTCATCAACCAGAATATGGCTGAAACGGTTGCGATAGTGGGTCAGAAGTTCCGGATTATTGAGCCACATCTCGTGAGCACGCAGCAGGATCTCGGCAAAGTCCACCAATCCACTGCGTTGGCAGGCTGCCTCATAGGCCATATATACCTCTACCATCTGCCGCAGCCAGTGGTCGTGGACAGGGTCTATCTGATGAGAGCGGATCCCTTTGTCCTTCTGTTCATTGATAAACCACTGTGCCTGTTTTGGTGGCCAGCGCTCCTCGTTAAGGTTCATCTCCTTGATTAGACGACGGACCAGACGCAGCTGATCCTCACTGTCGAGAATCTGGAAATTCTGCGGTAGCTTGGCCTCCTGCCAGTGGTTGCGGAGAAGACGGTGAGCCAGCCCATGGAAGGTCCCTACCCATAGGTTGCCAGTGGGCATATTTAGCAGTGACTCAATACGTCCCTTCATCTCCTTTGCTGCCTTGTTGGTAAAGGTAACAGCAAGGATTGACCACGGTGATATCTGTTCTGCCCGAATAAGCCAGGCGATGCGGTGAACCAGCACTCTGGTTTTGCCGCTACCAGCACCAGCAAGTACCAGACTATTTCTGGACTCTGTAGTTACAGCCTGGCGTTGAGCGCTATTTAGTGGCTCGATGATGTCGGTAATATCTTCCATGAGAGGGGTAGTTTACAGCCTCCTAGTGGTGAGGTGGAGTGTAAGCGAGAGCCCAGATCTGAATATTTTTGGCACCACCATTTTTAAGGATATGGGTGACAGATCTCATTGTGCTACCGGTGGTTATTACATCATCAAAGAGGGCAATAGTTTCGCCATTAAGTGGTCTGGTCAGGCTGAATGCATTTTCCAGATTATGTTTTCTTTTCGCGGCATTAAGGGCAAGTTGGGGCTCAGTATGTCTGTTTCTTATACAACTGGTAAGGTCGATGGGGATGCCAAGTTTTCTGGCTGGACCACGGATTATCTCAAGTGCCTGATTGAATCCACGCTGGCGTAGCCGTTTGGGGTGGAGTGGAATAGGGAGGATTAGGTCTGGTGGCTCGCTAATGTTCTGCTGAAGTTTGTTTACCATTAGTGATCCAAAAAGTTTTGCATAGTGGAGTTTGTGGTCAAACTTTAGTTGCTGAATCATTGGGGCCAGTGGGGCGCTGTAGCGGTACGGGATGATAATCTCGCTCCAGAGTTTATGTTGGTCAAGCTCTGGTGGACTCTGTTGTAGTATTGGTAGGCTCTTTTTACACGAGCCACAGAGCGCGATACCACTGTGAGTTGGTTGGCTACATAGTGCGCAAGGTTCGGCCGGGATAAGTTGGCGAGCTGTTCTGTAAACTTTTTCCAGCATGATTGGTTGACAGCATTGTTGGTAAGGGTACGATTCCTCTCTATTCTAACGAACTATCGGATTGACTATGAGCTCTAATTCCAAGTCTGGCAGAAACTACTCTCTGCAAGAGGTGGAGGCACTTTTTGACCTCCCATTCAGTGATCTTCTGTTCAAGGCTCAGACTGTTCATCGTGAGACCTTTGACCCAAACAAGGTGCAGGTCAGTACCCTGATGAGCATAAAGACTGGTGGTTGCTCGGAGGACTGTAAGTACTGTTCCCAGAGTGCCAGAAACAGCGCTGATCTGGAGCGTGAAAAACTTGCAGAGGTGGAAGAGGTTCTCAAGGCGGCAGAGGAGGCAAAGCGCTCTGGTTCATCACGTTTCTGTATGGGGGCGGCATGGCGTAACCCTAAGGGCAAGGATATGGAGCGTCTACTCACCATGGTGAGTGGCGTCAAGGCGCTGGGGATGGAGAGCTGCATGACTCTGGGAATGCTGACCCAGAGGCAGGCTGAGAAGTTGAAGAAGGCCGGGCTTGATTACTATAACCATAATCTTGATACCTCGGAGGCCTATTATGGTGAGGTGATTACCACCCGCACATATCAGGATAGGCTCGATACCCTGGAGCATGTGCGTGATGCCGGACTCAACGTCTGTAGTGGAGGGATTGTGGGGATGGGTGAGTCCAGACAGGATCGTGCCGGGTTATTGGCAACTCTGGCTAATCTCCCAAAACAGCCTGATAGTGTGCCCATTAACCGTCTGGTACGGGTATCTGGAACCCCTCTTGATGAGATGGAGGGGCTGGAGGAGCTTGAGCCGCTGGAGTTTGTCAGTACCATATGTGTGGCACGCATTTTGATGCCAAAATCATGGGTGAGGTTGTCTGCAGGAAGGGAGTCAATGAGTGATGAGTTACAGGCGCTCTGTTTTGCGGCTGGTGCAAACTCCATCTTCTCGGGTGAGCAGCTTCTGACTACACCAAATGCTGGAGAGGAGAGTGATGCAACACTGTTTGCCAAGTTGGGACTTGAGGTTACGGCTGGTGATAGTGTTGTTCTTGGGTAATGTGCAGTAGCAATTAGGATATTTTCTTTCGTTCGGATGATCGCTTCTTTCTCCACTTTTTTGCCATTATTCAGCGCCCGTTCAAACTCGCTCTGCTGCTGCGCACTATCCCTGGTGCTTCCCCTTCGGGGGCATCTTCCAGATGGCCCGATCTGCTCCTGCAGATCGCTCAAACACAAACGGGCTTGTATCTGAAAAATGACAAAAAAATGAAGTGCGATCAACTCATTCAAGAAAACATCCTGATTACTACACACAAACACTGTTTATCCATTAGGCACTAAGATGATCATCGATTATCAGCTACAACAGAAACTTGATGAACGCATGGAGCAGTCACTCTATCGCCGAAGACGAGTGGTTGAATCACCTCAGGGTGTGGAGATTGATATAGATGAAAAACATTATCTATCATTTAGTAGCAATGATTATCTGGGGCTTGCCAACCACCCTGAGTTGATCAGTGCATTTCATGATGGGTTGAACAGATGGGGGGCGGGAAGTGGTGCGGCCCATCTGGTGACAGGCCACAGTGCTGCCCATCATGCGTTGGAAGAGGAGTTGGCGGAGTTTCTGGGGTATCCAAGGGTGTTGCTCTTCTCATCAGGTTACCTGGCCAACCTTGGTCTGCAGCAGGCACTGTTGGGGCGTGGTGACAGGGTGATTCATGATCGCCTCAACCACGCCTCTCTGCTTGATGGTGCCAGACTTTCTGGTGCCAAATTGGTTCGCTTTAGCCATAAGGATATTGCTGCACTGGAGGGGAGGCTTGCAGAGAAGGGTACGGGGCGCGTACTGGTGGCAACTGATGGTCTGTTCAGCATGGATGGAGATGTTGCACCACTACCGGCTATTGCAGGGGAGTGCAGATGTGCCGCTGCCGCCCTAGTGGTGGATGATGCCCACGGTATCGGGGTTCATGGTCCTGAGGGGCGTGGTACGGTAGCGAAGTTTGGACTAGGTGAACCGGAAGTGCCAGTTCTTATGGGGACTCTTGGCAAGGCCTTTGGTCTCTCTGGTGCCTTTGTGGCAGGTAGCGACTCTCTGGTCGAGACTCTCATTCAGCAGGCAAGAACCTATATCTATACTACTGCACCACCGCCTGCACAGGCTGAGGCTGCACGGATGGCCCTGAGGTTGGTTCGAAGTGGAGATGAGAGGCGAGAGAGATTGAGAACCCTGATTCAAAGGTTCAGAAGCGGGGCGACAGAACTTGGTCTTGATCTGATGAGTTCAGATACTCCAATACAGCCCCTGATGGTTGGCGATTCGTCATCAGCGGTCGAGTTATCCAAATCTCTGCAGAAGCATGGCATTCTGGTTACACCCATACGCCCACCAACAGTACCGGATGGTTCTGCCAGATTGCGAATTACCTTCTCCGCAAATCATACTGAGGAGCATGTCGACAGGCTTTTGGAGGCACTTGATATATGCAGTCATTAGTTCTTGTTCATGGCTGGGGTTTTAATGGGTCGGTATGGGACTCCCTGCTTCCAGAGCTACAAAACCATTTTGCTGTTACTGTCATAGATCTGCCTGGGTATCGCTCACGTCCCAAGGTTGGGGGTATGACTCTTGGCGAGATGGCAGAAGATGTGGCAGAACAGGTGCCGGAGAGTGCAGTATGGCTGGGGTGGTCACTTGGTGGTCAGGTATCACTGCAGGCGGCTCTGGATTGGCCGGATAGGGTATCAAAGCTGATTCTGGTTGGAGCAACCCCACGTTTTGTGCAGGGAGGAGGATGGAGAGAGGCTATTAAGCAGAAGGTGCTGGATGATTTTGGTAAGGCTCTTATCCACTCAAGAGAGACCACAATAGGCCGTTTTCTTACCCTGCAGATGTTAGGGGCCAAGATGTCTGGTGAGAGCAGGGAGTTGATCAAAAAACTCAAGGCGTCACTCTCTGAGTCGCCTATGGATGGGACCCTGGAGGCGGGTCTAAGGGTTCTTAATGAGACAGATCTTTGTCCCCAGCTTGGCTCTATTAAACAGCCTGCACACTGGATAATGGGGGAGCGTGATCAGCTGGTTCCAGCATCGGCAGGTGAGCTTGCTGCAGAGCAGATGAAGAGTGGTACCAGTATGGTGATAGAGGGGGCTGCCCATGCACCATTTCTTAGCCACAGAGAGCAGTTTATTGAAGAGGTTATACGTTTTGCAAGATGATCAACTGGATGTTCATGTTCAGAACCATAATCTGACAAAGAGTCTTATCCGTGCAAACTTCGAGAGAGCATCTTCAAGCTATGATGAGGTGGCCCTGTTGCAGCGAGAGGTTGCAGAGCGGATGCTGGAGCAGTTTGAATATACAAATATTACCCCTCACTCCATTCTGGATATTGGTACAGGCACCGGATATTGTGCCAGGGCTCTGAAGAAAAGGTTTGGCAAGAGCAGTGTTGTTGCGCTTGATATTGCCCACAATATGCTGCTTGAGGCCCGCAAGCACTCTCTGCAAAGTAAAAGCCTGTTGAGTCGTCTTGCAGGTGGATCCAGGCAGCAGTTTCTCTGTGCGGATACTGTTCAGCTACCTCTGGCTGACCGTAGCATGGATTTGATCTTCTCGAACTTTACTCTACAGTGGTGTCAGGACCTGCCGGTACTATTTCAGGAGTTTCGCAGGGTGTTGCGTCCAGGAGGATTGTTGATGTTCTCAACTCTTGGTACAGATACTCTGACCGAGCTGCGCCAAAGCTGGACGGGGGTTGATGACAGGGTTCATGTAAACCATTTTGTGGATCTCCATGATATTGGTGATCTGTTGTTAACCACCGGATTTATTGAGCCGGTTACTAGTGTAGACCGTTTTGAACTTACCTATCCTGATGTGATGGCACTCATGAGAGATCTGAAGGGGCTGGGTGCAACCAATGTAAATGAGGGGCGACCACGTGGTCTCACCGGCAGAGAGAAGATAAGAGTGTTGGATCAAATATATAGAGAGATGCAGGGTGGAGGAGAGAGGATCTCTGCGACCTGGGAGGTGGTCTATGGTCATGCATGGGGAGCTGAGGAATTTTCTCTCCCTCTAAATAGATTTAATACCTGACTCTTTTACTAGGTCTTGACAGGTCGATTAATTGGGTTATGATTCCCCTACTTGAAATATGATTTTTATCTTTTTTTAACGCTACAAATTTAACACTACAAGGAGTTCCATATGAGCGTACTAGTCGGACGTGAAGCACCAGATTTTACAGCCCCATCAATATTGGGTAGCGGAGAGGTTAAGGCGGATTTCAATCTGCATGAGGCGAAAACAGGGAAATATGCAGTAGTCTTTTTCTACCCTCTTGATTTTACTTTTGTCTGTCCATCAGAGCTGCTGGCATTTGACCATCGTCTGGAGGAGTTCTCAAAGCGAAATGTTGAGGTGATTGGTGTCTCTATCGATTCACACTGGACCCACAATGCCTGGAGAAATACAGCGGTAAATGATGGCGGCATCGGTGAGGTTGGTTACACCATGGTTGGGGACATGAAGCAGGAGATCACCAAGGCTTATGGTGTACAGGTACCTGGTGGTGCCCCAGCACTGCGTGCATCGTTCCTTATTGATAAGGACAATGTAGTTCAGCATCAGGTTGTAAATAATCTATCTCTCGGTAGAAATATTGATGAGATGATCCGTATGGTAGATGCGCTACAGTTTACCGAGGAGCATGGTGAGGTTTGTCCTGCAGGTTGGCAGGATGGTGAAGAGGGTATGAAGCCAACTCCAGATGGTGTTGCCTCCTACCTGGCGTCACACGAGGGTGATCTGTAACATTTGTCGTCATCCCCGCGAAAGCGGGGATTCAGGAAAAACTCCTGTGGATATTATGCTACTGCGTATAGCCGTTAGTAACACCACCACCACTAGCAACCCAGGTCATGGGTGAGGCGGCAGTGGGAGTAAGAATATATGTATCAGTCGCAACAATACCGTTGGCTGCATCAGGGGTAATGGTTATCACTCCATTGGTGGTAGAAATGGTATTTACCGCACCTGCTGCACCAGACACATTGGCTGGGACCCCATAACTACCACCATCACAGTCAGCCAGAGCGCTACGTACCTGGTAGCACTGTTCAACCCCAATTTTGACCGGCTGTGCGGCAAGTACTACCTCAGAGTAGCGTGCTTTGGTGGTGTATTGAGTGTATGACGGGATAGCAATTGCTGCCAGAATGGCGATGATTGCAATGGCAATTATCAGTTCAATCAGGGTGAAGCCAGACTGTTTGTTGTGTATGGACATATTTTCCTCCTCGTGATGGTTACTTTTGATGATAAACCACACTGATAGTCAGTGAAAGGAGTATATATTGTCGAATAATTAGTGTGAGCGTCTCAGGGTAAATTTGGCGAGTGAGGCAAGTGCATCCCGGTAGGGTGATTCCGGTAACTCCATTAATGCATCAATTGCACGGCTGACAGATTTTTCTGCGGCATCCAGGGTGTATTCGATCGCCTTGGTTGAACTGATGGTATCCATTATGGTGTCAAACTGCTCGCTACCACCATTCTCAATGGCATTACGAATCAGCTCTCTTTCAGAGTCAGTTCCATTCTCCATTGCATGAATAAGTGGAAGAGTTGGCTTTCCTTCCGCAAGGTCATCCCCAACATTTTTCCCCATATCCTCTGCGGATGAGCTGTAATCAAGGGCGTCATCAACCAGTTGGAAGGTATTGCCAAGATGTCTTCCATATTCCATCAAGGCATTCTCAATATCTGAACTCTGGTTAGCGACCACAGCCCCCAACTGTCCGCCCGCCTCAAATAGTTTGGCTGTCTTGCGATAGATTACCTCGTAGTAGCGCTCTTCAGTGGTGTCAGGATCGTTACAGTTAAGTAACTGTAGTACCTCACCCTCCGCTATTACATTAGTGGTCTCAGCAAGAATCTCCATAACCCTCATCTGCTGCAGCTCGACCATCATCTGGAAGGCACGGGAATAGAGGAAATCCCCTGTCAGAACAGCAGCCTGGTTTCCAAAAACTGCATTTGCAGTCTCTTTTCCACGTCGTAAATCAGAGGTATCAACCACATCATCATGCAGCAGGGTTGCAGTGTGGATGAACTCAATCACTGCAGCCAACTGGATAGCATCATTGCTTGTTGAGCCACAGGCGCGTGCCGCAAGCAGCACAACCATTGGGCGCACCCGTTTTCCACCACCACCAACAATGTAGTGTCCCAACTGGTTTATCAGTACTACATCAGATTGTAGACGTCGAACAATCAGGTTATCAACGGCCTCAAGATCATCACGGATCAGGTTCTGGATCTCTTCAAAGGTGGAAAGTTTAGTCACAGCTTCTGGTTGGGTATCGGTTGTAATAATTTGTTACATTGAAAAACCTGCAAATCGTATGGTCTACGGTTTGATGGGTCAAGTTTTTAGCAACTGTTTCTGTGGAAATGCGTTTGACCCTTTTCAGACATACGTGTAAAATCGCGCCTCTTTTGTAGATAGGTGGACTCCTGCTGTTTTTTTCAGAGTCAGCCGTCTTGTACCAAACATGTGGAGTTTTCAGGATGTACGCAGTAATCAAAACCGGCGGAAAGCAGTATCGTGTAAGCGAGGGTGAGACCCTTAAAGTAGAGAAACTGGGCGCTGAAGAGGGTGGTAGTGTTGAGTTTGATCAGGTCTTGATGGTTGCTGATGGCGACGATATCAAGGTTGGTGCACCTCTGGTTGATGGTGGCAAGGTTACTGCAACGGTTCTATCTAATGGTCGTGGCAAGAAGGTCAAGATCATCAAGTTCCGTCGTCGTAAACATCACCGTAAGCAGATGGGGCATCGTCAGTCCTATACCGAGATCAAGATTGATAGCATAAGCGCATAATTCAGCGCATTAATTTAGAGGCTAAGGAAGTAATATGGCACATAAAAAAGCAGGCGGTAGTACCAGAAACGGCCGCGATTCGGAATCCAAGCGATTAGGTGTAAAGCGTTTTGGTGGTGAGGGTGTAATCTCTGGAAATATCCTGGTTCGCCAACGTGGCACCCATTTTCATCCTGGAGTAAATGTTGGACGTGGCAAGGACGATACCCTGTTTGCCAAGGCGGATGGTGTAGTTACCTTCGAGGTCAAGGGACCAAGAAGCCGCAAATTTGTGAGCGTATATCCCGCATAATAGTTTAGATCTATTTGTGGTAGAAAAGGCTCCGTAGTACGGGGCCTTTTTTGTTTAAAGAGTAAGTTGAGTAGATACGATGAAATTTGTAGATGAGGCGACAATTCGGGTGGAGGCTGGAGACGGCGGCAATGGCTGTGTCAGTTTTCGTCGTGAAAAATATATCCCTCGTGGCGGACCTGATGGTGGTGATGGTGGTGATGGTGGTACCGTCTACCTGCAGGGTGATGAGGGGCTGAATACGCTTGCTGATTTTCGTTTTAAGCGCATGCATCGTGCTGAGCGCGGACAGAATGGCATGAGTCGGGACAAGACTGGCCGTAAGGGCGATCATCAGATCGTTAAGGTACCTATCGGAACCTTGGCGTATGATGATGAGACTGACGAGTTGATCGGTGAGGTTGTCAGGGAGGGAGAACAGCTGTTGGTTGCTCAGGGTGGTTTTCATGGGCTTGGGAATGTCCGTTTCAAAAGTAGTACAAACCGTGCTCCCAGGCGTTCAACATCTGGTTCACTGGGGGAGAGACGTTTCCTGAGGCTGGAGCTGAAGGTGTTGGCGGATGTTGGCCTTTTGGGAATGCCAAATGCCGGAAAGTCATCACTTATTCGCGCCATCTCGGCGGCTCGTCCACGGGTTGCCGACTATCCATTTACCACTCTCCATCCAAATCTTGGGGTGGTGCGGGTCGATGCCTCACGCAGTTTTGTGATGGCTGATATCCCTGGAGTGATTGAGGGGGCGGCAGAGGGGGCAGGGTTGGGTATTCAATTCCTCAAGCATCTGTCGCGTAACCGTGTTCTTCTGCACATGCTTGATGTTGCTCCAGCAGAGGGGACTGTAGACCCTGTTGATGAGTTTAGAAAAATTGAGCTGGAACTGGAAAAATTTAGCAAAGAGCTGGCAGCCCTGCCTCGTTGGCTGGTGATGAACAAGGTTGATCTATTGCCAGATGACAAGAGAGATAAGGTTTGTGATGACATCCTGCAGCAGCTCTCCTGGAGTGGTCCAGTGTTCCGTATCTCGGCACTGCAGAAAAGTGGAACTAGCGAGCTGGTCTATGCGATTATGGACGCATTGGAACAATCGAATGAGCAAAGTGCATCGATTGACTCTAGTAAAGTTAGAGAGCAATCAGATGAGCAAAGTTCATCGATTGACTCTAGTAAAGTTAGAGAACAATTGGACGAGCAGTAAGAATAAAATAATGGACAGGAGCAGAGAGAGTCTATCCAAGGTAAAGCTCTGTGTTGTAAAACTGGGGAGCGCAATTCTGACCAATAATGGTCAGGGTCTGGATGGTGCCGCAATCCGGCAGTGGGTGGAGCAGATTGTTGCCCTGAGAGAGTCTGGTGTGCAGATCGTCCTGGTCTCATCCGGTGCCGTTGCCGAGGGGATGAAGAGGCTGGGGATGTCAAAGCGTCCTCACGCCATACATGAGCAACAGGCAGCAGCAGCTGTTGGACAGATGGGGTTGGTTCAGGCGTATGAGTCATGCTTCTCAAAACATGGAATCCATACTGCACAGATTCTTCTGACTCATGATGATCTCTCTAACCGCAGCCGTTACCTGAACGCCAGAAGCTCAATCCGTACCCTGCTTGAGATGGGGGTGGTTCCAATTGTTAATGAGAATGATACGGTAGCAATTGATGAGATCAGGCTGGGAGATAACGATACCCTTGCTGCACTGGTTGCTAACCTGATTGAGGCAGATCTGCTGGTGATTTTGACCGATCAACAGGGTATGTATGATAGTGATCCACGATCCAATCCAGAGGCAAAACTACTGGATGTGGTTGCTGTAGATGACTCCTCTCTGGATGAGATGGCAGGAGACTCTGTCGGTGCTCTTGGCCGAGGGGGGATGGCCACCAAGGTTGGGGCCGCACGCCTTGCTGCACGCTCCGGAACCGCGACAGTAGTTGCCCCTGGTCGTGATGATCAGGTTTTGGTTAGGCTCTTCAATAATGAGCAGGTTGGAACCCTGTTTCTTGCTGGAGCACAGCAGCTGGATGCACGTAAACGTTGGTTGATTGGCCATCTGCAGACATGTGGATCATTGATCCTGGATAATGGTGCAGTCCGTGTGTTGCGTAACTCTGGACGGAGTCTGTTGGCCGTCGGTATCAAGAGCATCAGTGGTGAATTCAAGCGTGGTGACTTGGTCTCAATAAAGAGTGGTACAGGAGATGTGATTGCCCGTGGTCTGGTGAATTACTCGGCAGATGATGTGCATAAAATCCTGGGGCAGTCGAGTGATAAGATTGAGACACTTCTCGGTTATGTGGATGAGGAGGAGATTGTCCACCGGGATAATATGGTGTTACTGTAGTCGTTGATGGCGATCTGGTTCAGTCGGAAATACAATCAGGCCGCCTCGGAGAAAACAGTGTTAGCCATAAAAAAACCGGCTCTTTGGCCGGTTTTTTTATGGATTCTCAAAGAATCGTAATCAGTTACATGGCACGAATATGTGCATTCAGGCGGCTCTTGTGGCGAGCAGCCTTGTTGCGGTGGATCAGACCATTCTTTGCAGCAATATCCAGAGCGGAAACTGCGCTTTTGTAAAGCGCTTCAGCCTCTTCACGATTACCAGCCTCAATGGCAGAAGTTGCCTTTTTGAGAGATGTACGCATCATGGAACGTCGCCCCTGATTGTGGTCACGTTTTTTGTCAGCCTGACGAGCACGTTTGCGAGCTTGAGATGAATTAGCCAAGGTATCTCTCCTGAGAATATATAACTGTGTAATTCACTGTCTTTTGACAGCAATTCAAAAAATGAGCCGCGTATTTTCTTCGTTTTCTCTTTAACTGTCAATTGTTATTGCTCAAATTCCTGAATAGAAACATAGGATAATGTGCAACAGATTGATTCATAGAGCAAATTTGATTCCGCGCGGTGTACTTATTGATACACCCAAGGAGGCAAATATTGTTATATGGATCAAGATGTTGTGCAGTATTCATATTTCTATCCGGGAATTTGGGTATTACTGGTATGATTCAATTTTTTCGCATAAAAGCACATTTTGAGCCATAAACTACTGAAATCCACCATGGTTGTGGGGATGATGACCACAATATCCCGAATTCTCGGGCTGGTGCGCGATATTGTTTTTGCCCGTTACTTTGGTGCGGGTGGGGTTATGGATGCGTTTGTGGTGGCATTCAAGATCCCAAATTTTCTCCGTAGGCTCTTTGCAGAGGGGGCATTCTCCCAGGCCTTTGTTCCGGTTCTATCGGAGAAACGGTCAACAGGTGAGCAGAGCGAGGTTCGTCAGCTGACCGATGCAGTGGCCGGTACCCTGGGCGGTGTTCTGTTGCTGGTGACCACCATTGGAGTAGTTGCTGCACCACTCTTTATCATGTTGTTTGCCCCAGGCTTTGTGGGCGAGACAGACCGTTTTGAGCTCGCCTCCGGGATGTTGCGCATTACCTTCCCCTACCTCTTATTGATCTCACTGACAGCCTTTGCTGGTGGAATTCTTAATACCTACGGACGTTTTGCCATCCCTGCATTTACCCCGGTATTTCTCAATCTCTCGCTGATTGGTGCAGCAATCTGGCTCTCCCCATTGATGGAGGTACCTATTACTGCTCTGGCCTGGGGGGTATTGATTGGTGGTGTGGTTCAGTTACTTTTTCAAATTTACCCCCTTCATAAGTTGGGCATGCTTCCTCGACCCCGTTTTCGCTGGAGAGATTCAGGGGTTCGGAAGATTCTCCGGCTTATGTTGCCCACCCTGTTTGGAGCCTCGGTTGCGCAGATTAATCTGCTGCTGGATCTGGTGATAGCCTCTCTGATTACTGCCGGCAGCATGTCGTGGCTCTACTACTCTGATCGCTTGATGGAATTTCCGCTCGGGGTATTCGGGATTGCACTCTCAACGGTCATTCTGCCAAAACTTTCAGGACAGTATGCGGCAAAGGATCATGACTCTTTCAATAAGACACTGGATTGGGCGCTCCGTCTGGTATTACTGATCGCTATCCCGGCCAGTGCAGGCCTCTTCATTTTGGCAGAGCCAATGCTCTCTCTGCTTTTTCAGCGTGGTGAATTTACCCTGTTTGATGTGGAGATGGCCTCTGTCAGCCTGATGGCCTATGCGCTTGGGTTAGTTGGTTTTATTCTAGTCAAGGTTCTGGTTAGCGGTTATTTCTCTCAACAGAATACCCGTACCCCGGTCAAGTTCGGAATTATTGCGATGGTAGCCAATATGGTTATGAATCTGATTTTTGTGGGTGCAATGGTCATGAATGATTACCATGCACCACATGCAGGTCTGGCACTGGCAACAGCTGCCTCCTCTCTGCTGAATGCATGGCTGCTTTACCGGGGATTGCGTCATCGCGGGATCTATAGCCATCTGCCTGGCTGGGGGAGATTGATAATGCAGATTACAGTCGCACTTTCGGTGATGGTGCTCTTTCTATATATGGTCGCTCCTCACGGAGATTTCTGGCAAGACGCACCATTGTGGTCACGTATTGGAGTGTTGGCTGGAGAGGTTATGGGGGCAGCTCTGCTCTACTTCTCCACACTTTTTCTTCTGGGTATCAGACCAACAGAGTTTCAGAAACGGTAGAATATGGCGATGAAACTGATTCGAGGGATTCATAACCTAAAGCCAGAGCATCATGGTTGTGTTGCTACCATTGGGAATTTCGATGGTGTCCACCTTGGTCACCACCATGTCTTGGGGGAGTTGGCAGATAAGGCCGATGAGATGGGGCTACCTGCGGTAGTTATAACATTTGAGCCGCAGCCACAGGAGTTCTTCTCTCCAGCCAATTGTCCAGGAAGGTTGACCCGCTTTCGTGAGAAGATGAAGGCACTGCGACGGTTGGCCATAGATCGTATCTTCACCATCCACTTCACTAGAGAGTTGGCAGGGATGGAGCCGGAGGAGTTTATCCAGAGGATATTAGTCGATGGACTGGGGATACGCTATCTAGTAGTGGGGGATGACTTCTGTTTTGGCAAGGCGCGCAGGGGTAATTTCTCAATGCTGCAAAAGGCCGGGAATGAGTACGGTTTCCAGGTGGTCAATATGCACACCTTCCAGATTGATGGAGAGAGGGTCAGTAGTACACGGGTGCGCAAGGCACTATGTGATGGTGACCTTAATGAGGCTGAGAAGCTGTTGGGGCGCCCATACCGGATGTGCGGCAGAGTGGCGCATGGCCACAAACGTGGTCGCCTGATCGGTTTTCCTACTGCAAACATTCACCTTCACCGTAAGGTATCTCCCGTTGATGGGGTCTTTGCAGTCGAGATGTTCGGGGTAGATGGGGAACCGGTTGCAGGAGTGGCAAATGTTGGCACCAGGCCAACAGTCAATGGAACAAGAACCATTCTTGAGGTTCATCTATTCGATTTCACAGAAGACATCTACGGTCGTCATGTCTCTGTGGACTTTCTGAAGAAGATTCGTGATGAGCAGAAATTTGACTCCTTTGATCTGCTGAAGGAGCAGATTCTGAGAGATGCAGATCAGGCAAGAAACTATTTCAAAGGGCGCTATTCACTGTAGCCACCCGTCATCCCCGCGTAGGCCACCCGTCATCCCCGCGTAGGCCACC
>CAYQBY010000021.1:20415-28527 GCA_964415865.1 uncultured Piscirickettsiaceae bacterium
GCCACCCGTCATCCCCGCGTAGGCCACCCGTCATCCCCGCGTAGGCGGGGATCCATGGCATACTGGATCTATGACCAAACAACCAGCAGTTTACATACTGGCCAGCAAACGTAATGGAACACTTTACATAGGAGTTACCAGTAACTTGGTGAAACGAGTTTGGGAGCATCGTGATGGTGTAATTAAAGGCTTTACAGATAAATATCAGGTTCACCAATTAGTCTATTTTGAGCAACACCAGATGATGGAGGATGCAATATTGCGAGAAAAACAGCTCAAAAAATGGAACAGAGATTGGAAGATTAAATTGATTGGGGAGAAGAACCCTGATTGGGATGATTTATATGCTCAAATTACTGGTAAAATGTCGATCTTTTAACTAGATTCCCGCCTGTCCATAGATGCAGAGGAAGCATTGCTTCTGTGGTACGAGGGAATGACGCATAAGTACTGTTACGGATAACAAAGTGGCAAACAATTACAAAGAGACCCTCAATCTTCCCAAAACTGGATTCCCAATGAAGGCTAACCTAGCCAATCGTGAACCCAATTACCTAAAAAATTGGGAGAAGATTGGTCTGTATGACAAGATGCGGGAGCAGAATAGTGGAAAGCCACAATTCATCCTCCATGATGGCCCCCCATATGCAAATGGTGATATCCATATTGGACATGCGGTAAACAAGATTCTGAAGGATATGATCCTCAAGTCTCGTGCCCAGATGGGGTTTGATACCCCGTATGTCCCAGGGTGGGATTGCCATGGTCTTCCCATTGAGCTCAATGTAGAGAAAAAGTGGGGCAAACCTGGGCGTAAGCTGGATGCTGAGGCTTTTCGGCAGAAGGCCCGGGAGTATGCGGCCCGTCAGGTCGAGGGGCAGAAAAAGGATTTCCAGCGCCTCGGAGTATTGGGCGACTGGGAGAATCCATATCTGACCATGAACTTTCAGTTTGAGGCGGATATTATTCGCGCCCTCGGCAGGATTGTCGAGAAGGGCCATCTCCACAAGGGGGAGAAGCCGGTCCACTGGTGTACTGATTGCGGCTCCGCCCTGGCGGAGGCGGAGGTGGAGCATGAGGATAAGACATCCCCAGCCATCGATGTCCGTTTCAACGCTGTGGATGAGGCCGATTTTCTTGGGCGCTGTAATCTGGAGTCAGATGGTAGCGGCACAATTTCAGTAGTTATATGGACCACAACCCCATGGACTCTGCCAGCCAACCAGGCAGTCTCACTCCACTCAGATTTTGAATACCTGTTGATTCAGGCCGGTGATACCCGTCTGCTATTGGCAGAGGCTCTTCACGCAGCCGTGTTGGAGCGTGCAGAAATTAGCGACTACACTATTCTTGGACGTTGTATCGGTTCTGATCTGGAGGGGGTAGAGCTTAACCACCCATTCTATGATCGTCAGGTGCCGGTAATTGTTGGTGATCACGTCACCCTGGATGCAGGTACTGGTGCAGTCCATACTGCCCCTGGCCACGGTCAGGAGGACTACGTTGTTGGGATGAAATATAACCTGCCGGTTCATAACCCGGTTGGTGGCAATGGCTGTTTCCTTGATAGCACAGAGATCTTTGCGGGGGAGCATGTATTCAAAGCCAATGACCATGTTCTGGAGGTGCTGGAGGAGCGTGGGGCGCTTCTCTGTATGGAGAAGATTCGTCACAGCTACCCTCACTGCTGGCGTCACAAGACCCCGATTATCTTCCGTGCAACCCCACAATGGTTTATCAGCATGGATCAGGCCGGTCTGCGCAGTAGCGCAATGGAGGCTATCAAGGGGGCGCGCTGGATGCCGGACTGGGGGCAGGCACGTATTGAGGGGATGGTTGAGAATCGCCCGGACTGGTGTATCTCACGGCAGCGTACCTGGGGTGTTCCAATTGCCCTATTTATTGACAGGGAGACAGGGGACCCACATCCGGAGACTGTACGTCTGATCGAGGAGGTGGCGCAGCGGGTTGAGAAGTCCGGCATTGATGGTTGGTTTGGCCTGGATCCGGCTGAGCTTCTTGGTGATGATGCGGAGAGATACCAGAAGGTTATGGATACCTTGGATGTCTGGTTTGACTCTGGAGTTACCCACCACGCGGTACTAGATCGCAGGGATAACCTCTCACGTCCGGCAAATCTCTACCTTGAGGGGTCGGATCAGCACCGTGGATGGTTCCAGTCATCACTGCTGACATCTGTGGCGATGCATGGAGAGGCGCCATACAGAGAGGTGTTGACTCATGGCTTTACTGTCGACAAGGATGGCAAGAAGATGTCCAAGTCGCTCGGTAATGTGATTGCCCCACAGAAGGTGATCAATGAGCTGGGTGCCGATATTATTCGACTGTGGGTCTCATCCACTGACTACCGTGGGGAGATGACGGTCTCTGACGAGATTCTGCGCCGGATGGCAGATGCATATCGCCGTATCCGTAATACTGCCCGTTTTCTATTGTCCAACCTGAATGGGTTTGATCCCTTGGCCGATCTCCTGCAGCCAGAGGAGATGTTGTCACTGGACCGCTGGGCAGTTGACCATGCAGCACGTCTGCAGGGGGAGATTATTGAGGCCTATGAGGAGTACAACTTCCATCAGGTCTTCCAGAAAATTCACAATTTCTGCTCAGTTGAAATGGGTGGGTTCTACCTCGATATTATCAAGGACCGTCAGTACACCACACAGACCGAAAGCCAGGCCAGACGCTCAACCCAGACAGCGATGTACCATATTGTCGAGGCGATGGTCCGTTGGCTTGCACCAATCACCAGCTTTACCGCTGATGAGATCTGGAGCTTCCTGCCTGGTGAGCGCAGTGAGAGTGTCTTCCTCGAGGAGTTCTACCAGGGGTTGTTCCAAATGGGTGACGACTCCTCCAGTACAGATCTGAGTGTTGCAGACTGGGAGCAGATTATGGCTGTTCGCACCGAGGTGGCACGTTCACTAGAGCTGTTGCGTAAGGATGGGGGCATAGGTTCTGGTCTTGATGCGGAGGTTGACCTCTACTGTGACGATTCACTTGTATCGCTACTTGGAAAACTTGAGGATGAGCTCCGTTTTGTACTTATCACCTCCTATGCACGAATTCATCCACTGGCAGGCGCTCCTGAGGGAGCTATAGCCACAGAGATTGGTGGTTTGCAGCTACAGGTAATAGCCTCTAAGCATGAGAAGTGCGTCCGTTGCTGGCACCATCGAGAGGATGTAGGTAGTGATAGTGACCATCCAGAGCTCTGTGGACGCTGTGTGGAGAATGTAACTGGCTCTGGCGAGCAGCGCCTTTATGCTTAATAATCGGGGTCAAACCTGCTTTTTTAGCATTATTGAGCAGTTAAGTTGATGGATCATTTAATGGGTAAAGAAAATAACGCTAAAAAAGCAGGTTTGACCCCGCTTGTATGGTTGCGCCTCTCTGCCCTGATTCTTTTTCTGGATCAGGGGACCAAGATACTGGCTGAGTACTATCTTGAGCTCTACCGGCAGGTAGAGATCCTCCCATTCATGAATCTAACGCTGATGCAGAATGAGGGGGCTGCATTCAGTTTTCTGGCGGATGCGGGTGGCTGGCAACGTTGGTTCTTTGTGGTGCTGACTGTAGTAATTACGGTATTTCTACTGCGTTGGCTGCGTTCACTAAGTGAAGATGAACGGTGGTTGGCGATTGCAATTGCACTGATTATTGGTGGGGCAATTGGTAATCTGATTGATCGGGTTCAGTATGGCTACGTAATCGATTTTCTCGACTTTCATGCCCTGGGGTGGCACTGGCCGGCCTTCAATATTGCGGATAGCGCCATCTTTATTGGCGCTACCATTGTGGTTTGGGATGCGATTTTTGGGAGTGATGGGAAGTAGTGCTTCACTGAACATTAGAATATTGTATGATTAAATCATTATATTGCTGAGAATCAGAATAACCATATAGAGAGTGCCTCCATGACCGATTCAACCCTCTCCAAATGCATTGATGACCACCGCCTGATTCTGGGTGACAAGGAGTTTGTCCCGTTGATGCTGGGTGGAATGGGGGTGGATATCTCAACCCGAGATCTGGCACTGATATTTGCAGAGCAGGGTGGTATTGGCCACCTCTCCGACGCGATGATTCCCACGGTTATCGATAAGGATTTCAAGACCAGATACGTTGGTGACCGACTGAAGCAATACAAATTCAACGTCGACAACCCTGATAAGTCAATTGCCCAGTTTGATCTGGGTGAGCTGCGTGAGGCACAGACCCGTCATGTTGATGAGGCGATGTCAGCCAAGCGTGGTGATGGTGGAGTTTTCATCAACTGTATGGAAAAACTCACCATGAACAACCCCAAGGAGACCCTGCGGGTTCGCCTCAATGCTGCACTCGATGCCGGTATTGATGGTATTACCCTAAGTGCTGGTCTTCACCTTGGCTCGCTTGAACTGATCAAGGACAATCCCCGTTTTCGAGACGCCCATATTGGGATTATCGTCTCTTCAGTACGTGCCCTTAAGCTCTTTCTGAAGCGGGCGGCACGGCTGGATAGATTGCCAGATTTTGTCGTGGTTGAGGGGCCACTGGCGGGCGGCCATCTTGGTTTCGGGATGGATTGGGCCAAGTTTGATCTGGCTACCATCACCCAAGAGGTGCTCGATTACCTGAGGGAGTCAGCCCTGACCATTCCAGTGATTCCGGCTGGTGGAATCTTTACCGGTACGGATGGGGCCAAATTTCTGGAGCAGGGGGCGGCGGCGATCCAGGTCTCTACCCGCTTCACCATCGCCCAGGAGTGCGGGCTCCCGGCAGATGCGAAACAGGCCTACTTTGGGGCCAATGAAGAGGATATCGAGGTAAACACCCTCTCCCCAACCGGATATCCAATGCGGATGCTAAAAAATACCCCGGCAATCGGCTCCGGTATTCGCCCCAACTGCGAATCCTACGGCTATGTGCTGGATGCCAAGGGTCACTGCAGCTATGTCGACGCCTACAATGAGGCCGTGGCAGCTCATCCCGATGAGAGGAAGGTCTCGGTTGATGAGAAGATCTGCCTCTGCACCCATATGCGTAAGTATAAGGTCTGGACCTGTGGCCACTACACCTATCGCCTGAAAGATACCGCCAACCAGAATGAGGACGGCAGCTACCAGGAGCCAACTGCGGAGCACCTTTTCAAGGACTACCAGTTCAGTACCCACGACGAGATCAAGAAACCAGAGTAGTGTTTGCTAGAGAAGCTGAATAGATCATCTCCGCGTACCACGGAAGCAGTGCTTCCTCTGCATCTATGGATAGGCGGAGATCCAGTAATAGAAGCAATAGATCTAATATGAGCATTGCTATTGCAGTTACTTCTCAGAGTTCACGGGATCAATCCAAAGCCGAGCAGCTGGCAGAGAGACTCAACCTCCCTCTGGTAGAGAGTGGTGCAGATTTCGATTTCCTCCTCTCCTACACGGAGGCTCGCCTTGAGCTCCAGAAAACCAACTCCAAAATCGGTGGGGTCTATGCGGACTTTGTCTCAGGCAAGGTGGGTCACCGCTTTCGCTATGGTGGCGGCAGGGGGCAGCTGATTGCAAGGGCGGTTGGCCTAAAGGGTGGGAAAACCCCATCAGTACTGGATCTGACAGCGGGCCTAGGGAGAGATGGTTTCGTATTGGCATCATTAGGATGCGAGGTCGCCATGGTGGAGCGCTCCCCAATAGTAGCTGCACTGCTACGGGACGGTCTGGAGCAGGCAGCGGCTGCTCCGGAGCTCTCTGAGGTGATAGAGAGGATCTCACTGCTTGAACAGGAGGGTATCAATTACCTTAAGAGTCTCACTGAGGGGGGGCGACCGGATGTCTGTTATCTCGATCCGATGTACCCTCATTCGAAAAAAAGTGCACTGCCAGGAAAGGAGATGATGCTCTTTCGAGAGGTGGTTGGAGAGGATCAGGATGCGGCAGAGCTACTGGATGCGGCCAGAGAGGCAGCCAGGGGACGGGTTGTGGTGAAGCGCCCCCGCAAGGCTCTGCCTCTTAGCGGCCCAGAGCTAGACTTTCAGATCACAGGAAAGAGCACACGCTACGATATCTATCTATCGGCGCAGGACGCGCAGCCACTTCCAGAAGTTGAGAAGACTGCTCAGTGACCCCGCAACATAGGTGAGAGCTGCAGCCTTTAGCAGTTTTCTGGCAGCGTGCTCATCACCATCATGGAGATGATTTCCCGCCTTTAGTAGTGGCAGGGCACGATTAAAGCTAGCATCAAACTCAACAGGCAGGGTGGCGAGGTGGACCAGTGCTGGCATTCCCATGCTGGCCAATCCTGCGAGGAAGAGGATCAGTGCGGGCAGAGGTCTTCTGGAGATAACGGCAAACAGCGGTGAGGCCATTAGAACCATTGCCCCCAGCTTCTCGGCACCACGGGTCTTACCAACCAGTCTAGAGCGCAGCGCCATCGGCCTGTAATCGGTGTCGTGCTGGATTGCGTGGCCAACCTCATGGGCAGCAATGGTTATGGCTGCGAGAGAACGTCCGGAGAAATAGGGCTCACTCAGTCGGACAGTGCGCTCATCCGGGTCGTAGTGATCCCCCTCCTTGGTGATCTCAACCCCCACATGGTTAAGTCCATAGCGGTTGAGAATTGTACGCGCCAACTCGCTGCCGCTGATCTCATATCTGTCATTAGGGGTGCTGTACTGTCGCATCACCCGTTTAACCCACATTTGTGGGAGGGTGATGGCTGCCAGTAGCAGGATTCCGAGGATTGCCAATATCATATCAACTCTCCCTCAAGATCATACTCATCGGCAGCCACAATCCTGACATCCACCAGGTCACCACAATTCAGCCCGGTAATATCAGGTAGATGAACCTCTCCATCAATCTCTGGTGCATCTCCACTGGCGCGTCCGATAGACCCCTCATTAGTTACACTATCGATAATAATGGTCTCTGTTTTGCCTATTTTGTTTTGTAGTTTTCGGGCGCTGATCTCGCTCTGCACTCGCATAAACTGCTCCAGCCGCTCCTGCTGAATGTCAGGATCAACCTGGTTTGGTAGTTGGTTGGCGGTGGCACCCTCAACTGGTGAGTAGGCAAAGGCCCCGGCACGGTCCAGTTGTGCATCCTCCAGAAAACCGAGCAGCTCTCCGAACTCTGCATCACTCTCCCCCGGAAAGCCGACAATAAAGGTGCTGCGAATGGTTATATCCGGACAGATCTCACGCCACTTCTCTATTCGTCGCAGTGCATTCTCGCTATCTGCTGGACGTCTCATCGTTTTCAAAATGGATGGGGAGGCGTGCTGTAGCGGCACATCAAGGTAGGGGAGGATCTTCCCCTCTGCCATCATTGGAATCAACTGATCAATGACAGGGTATGGATAGAGATAGTGGAGGCGGATCCATATCCCAAGCTTGCCAAGTTCATCTGCCAGGGTTGTAATACGTGTAGAGAGAACCCCGTTGCTGGTTATCTCACTGCGGTAGCGCAGATCGGCACCATAGGCTGCACTATCCTGAGATACCACCATAAGCTCCTTTACCCCACTCTCCACCAGCCGCTCTGCCTCACCGAGAACCTCACCAATGGGCCGGCTCACCAGTTTTCCACGTAGAGATGGAATAATGCAAAAACTGCAGTGCTGATTACACCCCTCGGAGATCTTGAGGTAGGCGTAGTGGTCTGGGGTTAACCGCACCTCCCGATCCGGCAGCAGTTTGGTCAGCGGATCTTGAGGTGGGGGTACTGTGGCGTGGATGGACGCCATAACCTCTTTAGTTGAATTTGGTCCTGTTACCGCCAGTACATTTGGGTAGTTTGAGAGAATCTTCTCTCGATCCCCCCCCAGACAGCCGGTCACAACAACCCGTCCATTCTGCTCCAGGGCCGCACCAATGGTATCCAGTGACTCCTCAATGGCGGCATCAATAAAGCCGCAGGTGTTGACCACCACAAGATCCGATTCACTGTAGCTGCTTGCAAGCCTGTACCCCTCGGCACGAATCTGGCTGAGGATTCGTTCAGAATCAACAGTTGCCTTGGGGCAACCGAGGCTGACAAAACCGATGGTTGGGGTTGAATTCATCGCGAGATTATACCGTTTCAACGGGGTTGATTAAGCATCAATCCTTGCGAAAGTAATGACACA
>CAYQBY010000022.1:0-28310 GCA_964415865.1 uncultured Piscirickettsiaceae bacterium
ACTAACTGGTTTCCACGCCTTGGCTCCATTCTGTTCCATGGCGGAACGGCGTTGAACCAGCTCCTCATCACTGAGCACCACCCGGATGGAGCGGTCTGGGATACTTATCTCGACGGTATCCCCCTCCTCCACCAGTCCAATTGCCCCACCCTCTGCCGCCTCTGGTGAGGCGTGGCCTATGGAGAGTCCCGAGGTGCCTCCAGAGAAACGGCCATCGGTAATCAGCGCACACTCTTTCCCCAACCCTTTGGATTTGAGATAGCTGGTTGGGTAGAGCATCTCCTGCATTCCAGGACCACCACGTGGCCCCTCGTAACGGATGACTACCACATCACCAGTCTTGATTCTGTCGTGAAGGATTGCATCCACTGCACTATCCTGGCTCTCGAAGATTCGAGCGGGACCGCTGAAATCAAGAATCGACTCATCAACCCCTGCAGTTTTTACGATACAACCATCCTCAGCAATATTTCCGTATAGAACTGCAAGGCCGCCATCCTGACTAAAGGCATGAGCACTGTCACGAATACAGCCATTGGCTCTGTCTCGATCTAGCTCGTCATACCTCTTTTCCTGACTGAATGCGGTCTGGGTAGGGACATTTCCCGGGGCTGCTCGGTAGAATTGCTCTACATCTGAGTCCTTGGTGTGGAGAATATCCCATCTGTTTAGCGCATCCCCCAAGGTTTTACTGTGAACTGTCCCTTGAAGTGGATGAACCAGACCCTGGCGTTCCAATTCACCCAGGATTGCCATCACTCCTCCAGCACGATGGACATCCTCCATATGGTAGTCGGGTGTCGATGGTGCCACCTTGCAGAGATGTGGAACCTTGCGTGACATCCGATCCATATCCTCCATGGTGAAATTAACCCCGGCCTCCTCAGCTGCTGCCAGCAGGTGAAGCACTGTATTGGTTGACCCGCCCATTGCAATATCGAGTGCCATCGCATTCTCAAAAGAGCGGAAGGTGGCTATGGAACGCGGCAGCACCGATTCATCGTCACCCTCGTAATAGCGTTTAGCCAGCCCGACAATCGTTCTGCCAGCCTCAAGAAACAGCTCTTTGCGATCTGCGTGGGTTGCCAATAGAGATCCATTCCCTGGTAGAGAGAGCCCCAGCGCCTCGGTAAGACAGTTCATCGAGTTGGCCGTGAACATCCCTGAACAGGAGCCACAGGTGGGACATGCGGAACGCTCCATCTCCATAACATCTTCATCAGAGACACTCTCATCCCCTGCCGCAATCATGGGATCGATCAGATCGAGGTGAACCTCTTTACCCTGAATTACTGATTTACCCGATTCCATTGGGCCGCCAGAGACAAAAATAACAGGGATATTTAGACGTAGTGATGCATTGAGCATTCCCGGGGTAATCTTGTCGCAGTTGGAGATACAGACCAGCGCATCGGCACAGTGGGCATTGACCATATACTCAACCGAATCGGCAATGATCTCCCGTGACGGCAGACTGTAGAGCATTCCGCTATGCCCCATCGCAATACCGTCATCAACCGCAATTGTGTTGAACTCCTTGGCCACTCCGCCTGCCTTCTCGATCTCCCGTGCAACCAGCTGACCCATGTCCTTGAGGTGGACATGACCAGGGACAAACTGGGTAAAGGAGTTGGCAATGGCAATAATGGGTTTATCGAAATCCTCATTGGTCATACCGGTGGCACGCCATAGGGAACGGGCTCCAGCCATGTTTCTGCCGTGGGTTGTGGTTCGGGAACGATATTCAGGCATCGCCAACACTCCTCTCTGCTAAAATGGGTCAAATAATAACGATAAAGTATACCTTCACACCCCGATGAACACAGTAGAGACCTCAACAAAATCTTCCCTCGCAAAGCTCCCAACCGTGGGGCTGTCACGCCGACTCTTTGCCATCTTCTACGACACTCTGTTACTGCTGGCTCTCCTGTTGGTTGCAACGGCAGTTGGTACCATCTTTACTGATGGGGAGGCAACCGATCCTGGTAATCCACTGATGACCACCTGGCTCTTCTTTGTCTCCTTCTTCTATTTTGCCTGGCCCTGGTTTAATACTGGACAGACCCTGGGAATGAAGACCTGGCGCATTCGTCTGGAGCGAATTGATGGCAAACCACTAACCCTCTGGCACATCCTGCTGCGCTTCCTCAGCGCCATCCCGTCCATTGGACTGGGCGGAGTCGGACTCTGGTGGATGCTCTTCAACAAGGACAAATTGGCGCTCCACGACATCTTCTCGGAGACCAGGCTGGTTGATATCAAGCAGATTAAGTCGTGACCAACGGATCTTTTCTTCTTGTATTGGGTGGTGCAAATGCCTTTCTTGCGGTTGCGTTAGGTGCCTTTGGGGCTCATGGTTTGCAGGAGATCATCTCTCCAAGAGAATTGCAGACCTGGCAGACAGCTGTTGACTATCATGGATTTCACGCTCTGGGGTTATTGATGATCGGCATCCTTGCTCAATCCATTCAGAAGATTGAACGTGCCGGCTGGTGGATGTTTGCCGGAATTCTGCTCTTCTCCGGTAGTCTCTATATGCTGAGCCTAACCGGTATCAAAACACTGGGTATGATTACCCCAGTTGGTGGGGTCTGTTTTCTGATTGGATGGTCTCTTGTAACCTGGACAACCTTTCAACACCACCGCAACTCATGAGCTCAAGAGCAACCATCCGTCACCACTACTTTCCTGTTCAAGATGAGGTGATTCAGGCAATTGTTGATCAGGTTCTCCAGATTGCCGAGTCATCCATCAAAACCAGAAGGAGATTTCGCCTGGCTCTTACCGGCGGGCGTAGTGCAGAAAAACTCTACCAACAACTGCAACGATCGACTAATAATTTTGAATGCTGGGAGTTCTGGTTTGGAGATGAGCGTTTTCTACCAGAGGATCACCCGGATCGAAACAGCCTCATGGCTAGTCAGGCACTATTTGAAAAAGAGCAATCTGGCTCCTTTTTCTCTATCCCTTATGAGAAAACCCCCGAGCTATCTGCACTCGATTACCAGGAGCAGCTAATAAAAAAAGGGGTCCTGCCATTTGATCTTGTTCTACTTAGTCTTGGAGAAGATGGACATATTGCCAGTCTCTTTCCGGGTCATCGACATGACAGTGAGGCAGCAGTTATTGCTGTGGAGGATGCACCCAAGGATCCGCCATCAAGAATCTCTCTCACAATTGCTACACTCTCCAACTGCCGAAATATGATAATTATGGCAACCGGTGTAGAGAAACAGGATGCACTAACCAAATGGCGCAGTGGTGAAAAACTCCCAGTGGCCACACTCAATCCAGAGTGTGGTATTGACCTGTTTACTGATCAATAGCAGGGTCAGACCTACTGAACACTAATCCTAATCCAGTACGTGTGACACTAGTCCATCTGCCAACTTGGGCTCAAACCAGGTGGATTTTGGTGGCATAACCTCATTGGCATCTGCCACATCCATCAATGCCTCCATAGTGGTTGGGTAGAGACTGAAGGCAACTGCCATCTCTCCTGAATCAACCCGCTTCTCCAACTCCTTCAGACCACGCATACCACCCACAAAATCGATACGGTCATCACGGCGTGGATCACTAATCCCGAGCAGGGGCTCAATCAGATTGTTTTGCAAAAGACTGACATCCAGTGATGCCACCGGGTCATCCGACGGAACAAGCTCAGAGTGAATATCCAACCGATACCATTGACCATCCAGATACATCCCAAACTGGGTAGGGTTTGCAGGTCGCACCTCATCAGCACTCATCTCCAGATCGAAAGAGGCTGCTGCCTGCGCCAGTATCTCATCTGCAGAGTGACCGTTAAGATCACGAATCACCCTGTTGTAGTCAAGAATCTTCATCTCATCATGGGCAAACGCAACAGACAGAAAGTGGTCTGCACTCTTTTTGTCACTCTCTGCAGCAACCCGTGAGGCAGAGGCAGAACGGTGGTGGCCATCAGCAATATAGAGGGCATCCATTGCATCAAAAATCTGGTTCAGCTGCTCGATTCGTTTATCATCATCCAACACCCACAAGGTATGGCCGATACCATCATCCGCAACCAGGTCATAGATCGGCTCTGCGGATGCTGTCTCATCAATAATTGCCTTTACTGCATCGTTGGCCCGATAGGTCAGTAGCACTGGGCCGGTCTCTGCACCCAGAGCCGTAATCTGGCGTACCCGGTCATCCTCTTTCACTGGGCGGGTAAACTCATGCTTGCGTACCCGGTTGATATCATAGGCAGCCACCGAGGCACCAAACACCAAACCAGTCTGCACATGGTCATCCCATCTGAGGCGATAGATGTAGTAGCAAGGCTTCTCTTCACGAACCAGCACCCCGTCATTAATCAGTCGTTGCAGGTTCTCAGCCCCCTTGGCATAAACTGCCGGGTCGTATGGGTCAGTTCCCTCTGGCAGATCAATCTCCGGCTTGGAGATATGGAGAAAGCTGTTGGGGCGCCCCTCCGCACGAACTCTGGCCTCTGCCGTATTTAGTACATCGTATGGCGGAGCAACCACCTCTTCCGCACGCTCGGGAGTGGGACGGAGACCTCGAATAGGTGTAACTAACATAATAATAATTCCTTAACTATGTATCTAAACTTGATGGCTCAATCAAGCACCCTGTTTTCCTTCCAATGGCTACTTTACCCCTGCTTCCAGACTGTTTTAACAGCGCTCACCCAAACTCGCTACGCTCAAACAGGGGTGAGCTTGATCTGTTAAAACAGCCCTCCAGCAGGCGTAGCAAACGTCAGGAAAACAGGGTGCCTGACTGAACCGATGTTATTGCAATTTTTTACGGAGAATCTGATTGACCTGACCTGGGTTAGCCTGCCCCTTTGAGGCCTTCATCACCTGACCAACAAAGAACCCAAGCAGCTGTTCTTTCCCAGCCCTGAACTGTTCTGCCTGTGCCGGGTTGGCTGCTATCACCTCATCAATCATAGTCTCAATGGCGCCGCTGTCGGTAATCTGCTTCAGCCCCCTCTTCTCGATCACCGCATCAGCATCACCCTCACCACCCCACATCGCCTCAAACACCTGTTTGGCAATTTTTCCGGAGATTGTGTTGTCAGCAATACGGCCAACCATGCCGCCCAACATCTCTGCCGATACTGGAGAGTCCGCAAGAGAAGTGCCATCCTTATTGAGAGCTGCGGAGAGCTCACCCATTACCCAATTGGCTGCCAACTTATTCTCACCGCCTGCAGCCTCTGCTACCGCCTCAAAATAGGTGGCAAGCTCCCGACTTCCAGTAAGTACTCCAGCATCATAGGCGCTCAGCCCGAGATGGGTAATAAAGCGGTGTTTCTTCTCATTGGGTAATTCAGGCAGCTCTTTGCGAACCGACTCGATATACTCATTATCCAGCACACATGGCAAGAGATCAGGGTCCGGGAAGTAACGGTAATCGTTAGCCTCCTCCTTGGAACGCATGGATCTGGTCTCCCCTTTGTCGACATCATAGAGACGAGTCTCCTGGACCACATCGCCACCATCCTCGAGAATATCCATCTGACGATCAAACTCATAGGCGATAGCCTTCTCCATAAAACGGAATGAGTTCAGGTTCTTGATCTCGGCACGAGTACCGTACTCCTGCTGGCCCTGGGGGCGGAGGGAGATATTCACATCCATACGGAAGGATCCCTCCTGCATATTGCCATCACAGATCTCCAGGTATTGCACCAGCGAGTGAATCTTCTTGGCATAGGCGATAGCCTCTGCTGCAGAACGGATATCCGGCTCGGAGACAATCTCCAGAAGCGGGGTGCCCGCACGATTGAGATCAATCCCGGTCATCCCCTGATAATCCTCATGGAGAGATTTGCCTGCGTCTTCCTCAAGATGAGCACGAGTCACCCCAATCATCTTGGTAGTGCCATCATCCAGGTCGATCTCTATATTACCCACCCCCACAATAGGCAGCTCAAACTGACTTATCTGATATCCCTTGGGCAGATCAGGATAGAAATAGTTCTTGCGGGCAAAAACGGAGCAGTGTGCCACCTCGGCATCAATTGCCAGTCCAAATTTTGTCGCCATATGGACGGCCTCCCGGTTCAGTACTGGTAGTACCCCCGGCAGCCCCAGATCAATAGCGCAAGCCTGAGTGTTGGGTTCTGCACCAAATGCTGTTGATGCTGCAGAAAAAATCTTTGTCTTTGTTGCGAGTTGAGCATGAATCTCCAACCCAATTACCATCTCCCACTCCATTATTCGACCCCCTCAGGCATCTGCCTATGCCAGTCTGTCGCCTGCTGGAATCTGTGCGCGAGATTTAACAGCCTGGGTTCATCAAAATGGTTACCAATCAACTGCAATCCAACCGGCATCCCACCACTGAAACCTGCCGGAATAGACATTCCAGGCAGACCAGCAAGGTTGACCGCGATGGTATAGATATCAGAGAGGTACATAGTAACCGGATCATCTGACTTCTCACCCTGACGAAATGCTGTGGTCGGGGTAACCGGCCCCATAATGACATCCACCTTGCCAAAGGCATTATGGAAATCCTCACTAATCAGGCGACGCAGACGCTGGGCCTTTAGATAGTAGGCATCATAGTATCCAGCAGAGAGCACATATGCACCAATCATGATTCGACGTTGAACCTCTGACCCAAAGCCCTCTCCACGGGAACGTTTATATAGATCCTCAAGATCCCTTGGATCCTCACAACGATATCCGTAACGCACCCCATCATAACGAGACAGATTGGAGGAACACTCCGCAGGAGCCAATACATAGTAGGTGGGCACCGCCAGGCCGGAATTTGGCAGCTCAATCTCAACGATCTCTGCTCCCATCTTGCGGTACTCCTCAATTGCCTCCTCTACAACCTTGTCGATACCGCTATCCAACCCCTCACTGAAATACTCTTTTGGCAGTCCTATCCGCACCCCCTTCAGGGAATCATTCAAGGTTGCGGTGTAATCCGGAACATCACGCTCCATACTGGTAGAGTCCTTGGGATCAAATCCAGCCATTGCATTGAGCATCATCGCTGCATCCTCGGCACTCTGGGTCATCGGACCTCCCTGATCCAGACTGGAGGCAAAGGCAATCATTCCCCATCGAGAAACCCGCCCATAGGTTGGTTTCAGTCCGGTAATTCCACACAAGGCTGCAGGCTGACGAATCGAACCACCAGTATCGGTACCTGTCGCTGCGGGTGCCAATCGAGCAGCAACTGCTGCTGCCGATCCACCAGAAGATCCGCCCGGTACCGTCTCTTTATCCCATGGGTTGCTGACACTTCCGTAATAACTGGTCTCATTGGAGGAGCCCATGGCAAACTCATCCATGTTGGTTTTTCCCAGCATCACCACACCAGCTGAGCCCATCTTCTCTACAACAGTGGCATTGTAGGGGGCCACAAAATTATCGAGCATTTTGGATCCACAGGAGGTTCTGACCCCCTCGGTACAGAAGATATCCTTATGGGCAATCGGCAATCCAGTCAATGGGCCTGCCTGCCCTGATGTGATCAACTGATCTGCGCGCTCTGCCTGGCTTATTGCTCCCTCTTTGGTCACAGAGATAAAGCTGTTTAGTGTTGGATCCAATCGCTCAATGCGCTCCAGATAGTATTGTGTCAGCTCAACACTGGAGGCCTCTTTATTTCGCAATAGCCGGGATAATTCAGATAATGTTTTGTTTTTCATGGTCTATTTTATTCTGTTCAATGCAATTCCATTCGCACAGGTAACGATCCTCGAAGAAGAGGACAGCAGGTCGGTGAATCCTATTCGATCACTTTCGGCACCAGAAAGAGACCTGCATCTGTCTGTGGGGCATTCTGCTGTAGATGTTCCCGCTGGTTTTGCTCCGTAACAACATCATCACGAAGACGCTGATGCGCATCATGAGGATGCGCCAATGGCTCTACGCCCTCGGTATTCACTGCATTCATCTCATCAACTAACGAGAGAATCCCGGAAAGATCCTCTGTATAACCGGGGACTGCATCCTCCTTGAGGGCCAACCTGGCCAAGTGTGCAATCTTCTCTACATCTGATTTTTCAAGTGACATTTTTCACCTCAACCAACGGGCTAATAAAACGCACTAAATTAACATATAAGCATCCTTGCCCCAACCCCAAGCGACTGCTAAAGTTGGGGATTGCCATAACAAAATATTATCTCAAAGGAAAAAAGGATGTTTGGACGCCTATTTGGATTCTTCTCCAACGATCTGTCAATCGATCTGGGGACAGCAAACACGCTGGTCTATGTACGTAATCAGGGAATTGTACTAAACGAGCCCTCTGTTGTTGCCATTCGTGAAGAAGGTCGTGGCGACAGATCTATTACCGCAGTCGGCACAGAGGCAAAGCGCATGCTTGGCCGTACTCCAGGAAACATTACTGCCATTCGTCCACTCAAGGATGGAGTAATTGCAGACTTCAACATTACCGAAAAGATGCTGCAGTACTTTATTCACAAAGTACATGAGAACCGTTTCTTCAAACCAAGTCCGCGTGTTCTGGTCTGTGTACCCTGTGGTGCAACCCAGGTGGAGCGTCGCGCTATCAAGGAGTCGGCCGAGGGTGCTGGTGCACGCGAGGTGCACCTGATTGAGGAGCCAATGGCAGCAGCTATTGGAGCAGGGCTTCCAGTTGAGCAGCCAGGTGGCTCAATGGTGGTTGATGTTGGTGGTGGCACCACAGAGGTGGCCATTATCTCGCTGGCTGGGGTCGTCTACTCTGCCTCTACCCGTGTTGGTGGAGACCGTCTTGATGAGGCCATCGTAAATTACGTCAAAAGAAATTATGGCAGCCTGATTGGAGAGGCAACTGCGGAAAGAATCAAGATTGAGATTGGAAGCGCCTTCCCAGGCGATGAGATTCGTGAGATTGAGGTTCGTGGCCGCAACCTTGCCGAGGGTATTCCTCGTGCTTTCACCGTCAACAGCAATGAGATACTAGAGGCACTGCAGGAGCCAATCTCGGAAATTATCAGGGCGGTGAGAGATGCCTTGGAGAAAACCCCACCTGAATTGGCAGGAGATATATCTGAAAGAGGAATGATTCTGACTGGTGGTGGTGCTCTGTTGCGTGATCTTGATCGTCTGCTTACAGAAGAGACCAGACTCCCCGTTGCTGTTGCAGAGGACCCGCTTACCTGTGTTGCCCGTGGAGGGGGACGTGCCCTGGAGTTGATGGATAAGATGAACAGCGACTCTTTCCTGAGTGATTAAGGAACGTCCTATACATTATCGATAATCTATTTTCTGAACTTGCCTGCTAACGCCGCATACAGATCCGCATCACGAGGGGCAATCTTCAAGAGAGGTGACACTCTCATTCTGAAGATGGTTGCGGTGACTCTGCTTTCAATCATCCTGATCGCAACAGATCACCGTCTACAGAAGTCTCACCAGATCAAACAATGGATGGAGGCCTCACTCTATCCTCTACATCAACTTATTGATTTTCCCAGCAGCATGTCAGTCTGGATTGCTGACGAGACAACCTCCAGCGAGTCGCTTCAGGAAGAGAATGCAAGTCTTAGAAAAAAGAACCTGCTCCTACAGCACAAGCTACAGAAGCATGAGGCCGTAGAGGCCGAAAACAGTCGCCTACGGGAACTGCTTGACTCCTCCTTTGTCTTTGGTGAAATTCATGGCAATGACCAGGTACGGCTTGCAGAGATTATATCTGTTGATCTGGACGCATTTAACCAGGAGGTGATTCTCAACAAGGGGAGCAGTGACAAGGTATATATTGGGCAGCCACTGATGGATGCCACTGGAGTGATGGGGCAGATTATCAGGGTTACACCAAACTCAAGTACCGCCCTGTTAATCTCATCATCCCGTCATTCGATACCTGTCCAGAACAGAAGAAACGGAATCCGCTCCATAGTTATCGGCATAGGCCAACCCAACCGCCTTAAATTCCGTTTTCTTCCCACCGGCAGTGATATCACTCCTGGCGATACTTTGATTACCTCCGGCCTCGGAGGGAGGTTCCCTTATGGGTACCCGGTTGGCACCATTCAATCAATTAATCATCCGGAGGGAGAACCCTTCGCTGAGGCACTACTAACTCCTGCAGCATCCATCGAAAAAAGTCGTGAAATCTTGTTGATATGGCCATCCAGCCACTCGGAGATAACAGAGTGAGAGTAGGTACAAGCAGACATGCCGCTCGGTCTAATGCCGCATGGAGTATGGCTGCCATTCTTGTTGCGGGGGCAATCTTATTAACCCTGATACCCCTGCCTGAGACTCTGCGCCCATTTCGACCTCATTGGCTTACTCTGGTACTTTTTTACCTTGGAGTATTCAGCCCTCTGCAGAGTGGCATAATAAGAAGCTGGCTACTAGGCATAATCGTGGATGTATTAACCGGCACTCTTATGGGGCTACATGCACTAACCTTCTCCTTGACTACTTTCATTGCTCTCCAGTTCCATCTGCAACTTCGTATCTTTGTGGTTGCCCAACAGATGATTACTATCACTGGTCTTATATTGCTCAATCTGATAATTGAGATCCTGATTCGTGCTGCAACAGACAACTCTCCTGACACACTACTGTTCTGGGGGCCACTGCTAACCACCCCTCTCTTCTGGCCTCCTGTATATATTTTGGCAGACCGCATGACCAGGTCACTAAATACGCGATGATCCCTACACTCAAAGATCACCATTTCGAGGCCAAAATGTTTCGAAACCGGGTTGTTATTGCCATGGGTGTTGTACTGTTTATGGTGCTAGTACTAATTGTACGAGTGTTTAACCTTCAGGTTATCCAGCATGATCACTTCACCACCCTCTCAAATGATAATCGTGTTCACACCGTCTCTCTATCCCCACCTCGCGGCAATATTTATGATCGCAATGGTATTCTGTTAGCCAACAATCGCACCACATTTCGTCTTGAACTAACCCCCAACAAGATATCTGATCTGGAGGGGACACTGGAACGCATATCCCCCCTAATATCCTACAGCACTGAGGATCTTGAGCGCTTTCACAAAGAGCGAAAACGGGTCCATAAATTTGATTCGGTCCCCCTGCGCTTCTCACTGGATGAGGAGGAGGTGGCACGATTTGAGGTCAATCGCCATAAATTCCCTGGGGTTGCCATTCGTGATCACCAGACGCGCCACTATCCACTCCATAATCTGACCGCTCACCTTGTGGGTTATATCGGGAGAATCAACGAGGAAGAGCTACAGCGGATTGATCCTGTTCAATATAGAGGCACTGAATATATTGGGAAAACCGGGATTGAACACTACTATGAGGATATCCTGCGTGGCACTCCTGGTGTTCGTCAGGTTGAAAGCAACGTTTTAGGACGTGCCATACGTATATTGGAGGAGACAAAACCAACCCCTGGAGATGATCTGTTTCTTACCGTAGACAGCAGGCTTCAATCAATTGCCGATGAGGCCATGGGTCAGTACCGTGGCGCAGTTGTTGCCATACATCCAAAAACTGGAGAGGTGCTTGCCATGCTGAGCAAGCCATCATTCAATGCCAACCTCTTTATCAACGGAATTAGTCGCAATGCATATCAGGAGCTGCGCAACTCAAAAGAGCGCCCTCTATTCAACCGCTTTCTACGTGGACAGTACCCTCCTGGATCCACGGTTAAACCACTAATGGCTCTTGCTGGACTGGAAACCAAACATGTCCACGCCGATGAATCCACCTTCTGTAGAGGCTGGTATCAAATCAAGGGGTATAAACACAAGTACCGTGATTGGAAAAAACGGGGGCATGGTGACACTGATCTGGACAAGGCTATTGTTGAGTCATGCGATGTTTACTTCTACACTTTAGCGTATCGCATGGGTATTGATGCAATTCACCAATATCTTGAACAGTTCGGGTTTGGAAAACAGACAGGTACAGACATTACTGGAGAACAGCCTGGTGTTCTTCCCTCACGCCACTGGAAAGAGGCGAACCTTGAGCAGCCATGGTATCCCGGTGAGACCTTGAGTGTTGGCATCGGACAGGGATTTTTCACTACCACTCCATTACAACTTTCGTCAGCAATAGCCACTCTTGCCAACCAGGGGCAACGGATGCAGCCTCATCTGCTTTACGCCATTCAGGGGGCTGGGGTTAATAATCCTCAAATACAACCATATCGTCCACTCAACCAGGTCCCTATCAAAAATCAGGCCAACTGGGATCAGATCCATGAATCAATGCGTCGCGTGGTCCATAGTCGTCGGGGTACAGCTAAAAAAGTTGGCAGAAAATCACCGTATCAAATCGCAGGAAAAACCGGAACAGCCCAGGTCTATACCATCAAGCAGGGGGATAAATATGATGAGGCCAGCCTACCAGAACATCTGCTTGATCACGCCCTGTTTGTAGCCTTTGCCCCCCACGAGGACCCAGAGATTGCCATTGCAGTCATAGTGGAGAACGGTGGTCATGGTGGGTCTGTTGCCGCCCCTATTGCTAAACAGGTAATGGACAAATATCTGCTGGAGACAGCAGGATGAGCAGCTTTTCCGCCCTGGAGTCACGTGGGGTAGACCATACCCAAAGAAAAATACCACTGGCATTTCGTCTCCACATTGATCTGCCTCTGCTAGCCGGACTTTTTGTCCTCAGTATGCTGGGGCTATTTGTACTATATAGTGCCAGCGGGGAAGACCCGGAGATGTTGACGCGTCAGATCACACGCATCGCTGTTGCATTCACAGTTCTCTTCGTTGTTGCACAGACCCCGCCACACTGGCTTAAGATCATCACCTTCTGGCTCTTTGTGATTGGGTTGGTGATGCTGATTGCTGTCCCCATGGTTGGAGAGAGCCACAAGGGGGCTCAGCGCTGGTTGAGTCTCGGTGTGGTTCTGGTTCAGCCATCCGAGATGATGAAACTGATTATCCCGATGATGGTTGCAGCATATCTCTCGGAACAGCACCTGCCGCCAGAACCAAAAAGGTTATTAATTGCCACTGTCATTATCATCTTCCCTGTTTTGCTGATTGCCAAACAACCAGATCTTGGAACCTCTCTACTGATTGCCAGTGCCGGTTTTTTTGTCCTCTTTATGGCAGGAATATCATGGAAAATTATTGCTGGACTGGTTGCATCTGCAGCAGCGCTCCTGCCACTGTTCTGGCACTACCTGATGAAGAGTTACCAGAAACAGCGGGTTCTCACATTTCTTGATCCAGAGAGTGATCCCCGTGGCGCTGGTTACCATATCATTCAATCCAAAATTGCCATTGGGTCAGGTGGAGGATTTGGGAAGGGGTGGCTTAATGGAACCCAGTCTCAACTGGAGTTTTTACCCGAACGTCACACCGATTTTATCTTTGCTGTGCTTGCAGAGGAGCTGGGGTTTATTGGGGTGTTATTTATCTTCGCCATCTATCTCTTTATTATTTTGCGTGGACTGATTATTGCTATCGAGGCGCAGGAGACCTACACCCGTCTGCTGGCCGGTGGCATTACCATGATATTCTTCACCTACTTCTTTGTTAATGTCGGAATGGTGACCGGTCTACTGCCTGTGGTTGGACTACCACTACCAATGGTCAGCTATGGTGGAACCTCCATGGTGACTTTGATGGCAGCTTTTGGCATTCTGATGTCCATTCAGACTCATAGACGACTACTAAATAAATGAACCATATAACTGCCCTGCTTGCTCTCATATTACTATATCCGCAACTGGTTCTATCATCAGAATCCCTAGCAGAACTTGATAATCAACTCCTGCAGCGTGAAAACGTCCAGAATTTTATTGACAAAATGGTTAGCCAGCACAGCTTCAACCGGGATGAACTTACCAATACGATAGGCCAGCTCTCTCTACGCGAAAAAAAGAGTAGCCCAAAAACATCATCTGCCAAACGCAAGAAAAAAATGGACAATCCAGCTGAGTCCAGGCCATGGGCAGAGTATCGTGGCAAACATGTCAAGCCAGCCATTATTAAAAATGGGGTCAAATTCTGGGACAAGAACAGAGCAACCCTGGCTCGCGCAGAGCGAGAGTATGGGGTTCCTGCCCATGTAATTGTTGGAGTTCTTGGGGTGGAGACCCGTTATGGCGGCTATATGGGCAAAAACCCGGTAATCAATGCACTAGCCACCTTTGCCTTCAACTATCCAAAACGGGAACGCTTCTTTACCTCTGAGCTGGAAGAGTTTCTGCTTATGGCGCGTGAGGAGAAGCGGGATCCATACAGCTACCTGGGCTCCTATGCCGGCGCTATGGGAATGTCGCAATTTATGCCCAGCAACTACCGCAAGCTGGCTATTGACTTCAATCAGGACGGCGCCAAGGATATATGGCATACCCCAGATGACGCCATCGGTAGTATTGCAAACTACCTCAACCACCATGGATGGAAAAATGGAGAACCAGTTGCAACACCTGCCAGCTATAACCAGCCAGCACAGGCGGCAACAGAGCGTCTGGTCAAATCTGGTGATTCACTATGGAAGATCGCCCACAATCTCCACGACACTAACGGTGTATCTACCGACTCACTGATGAAACAGATTACTGCCCTCAATCCCGATGCCTTTATTGACCAAAACCCAAACAGATTAATCAACGGAGTCACTCTCACTCTGCCTGCCCCTTCCGAGCGCCCATACCAAAACCTCATTCTAAAGAAACTACGCCCCCAATACAGTGTAGGTGAGATCCTCAGTGCAGGCTTTACGATTGATGAACAATACCCGCTTGATGCCAAGGCGCTCCTGCTGGAGTTGAAAGGGGTTAAAGGGAGAGAGTTCTGGATTGCTCGACACAACTTTTATGTTATCTCACGCTACAACCCCAGAACCCTATACACTATGGCTGTGTTCCAGCTTGGTGACGAGATCCGTAAGGCTTACAACAAAACAGAGTTAACTACAGATGAAACAACCAGCTCTCCATAATGGACCTCTCCTCTCAATAACAGTGGCAATAGTTATCTCTATGCTAGGGGGATGCAGCAGTACCCCAACCGAGAAGAGCCTGCCACTGGTTACTGATGCAATCCCAAAAAAAGAGCCACTCTGCAAATACGGGAACATGTCCTCGTATAAAGTAAAGGGCATTGAGTATAGACCGCTGCGCTCTGCCCCTGGCTTCAGTGAGCGTGGTATCGCATCCTGGTATGGCCCCAACTTCAATGGCAAGCCAACATCATGTATGGAGACATACGATATGTACAAGATGACAGCTGCTCACAAGACACTCCCGCTCCCAAGTTATGTTGAGGTTACAAATCTTGATAACAACAAAAAAATTGTAGTCAGGGTCAATGACAGAGGCCCATTCCATGAGGGAAGGATAATTGATCTATCCTATGCAGCAGCACTCAAGTTGAATGTTGTGAAAAATGGTACTGCTCCCGTCTCTATTCGAGTTTTGACTCCCGGAGAGAGTGCTCCCACATTACAAGACAATGATAGATACCTGCAGCTGGGTATTTTTTCAGCACGACAAAATGCCGAGGCTCTAAGTTCACAATTAGCTGAAAAAATCACCGTCCCTGTGCAGATCAACTCCATCACCAGAGATGGCAAACAATTTCATCAGGTCATGATTGACTCACAACCCGGCAGATACTCAATAACAACCATCCGTGATCAATTGAAGAAAATTGGTATTGAGGGGATGATCAAAAAATATTGATAGAATATGGAATCCATAAATAAGTCATGTACGATTGCCTAATGCATCTGTCACCACAAGAAAAAACCACCTATTGAACACATTATGAATAATCCCAAAACAGTTATCCCCTACCTCCTCTCAATAGTGGTGGCCGTTGTCAGCATAAATGCAGTGGCTGCACCACGTATTATCCCTAAGGCGCCATCTGTCGCTGCAACTGGATATATCCTGATGGATTTTGATAGTGGAAAGGTAATTACGAAAGGCAATAGCCAGAAGCATCTTGCCCCTGCCAGTCTGACCAAGATAATGACCTCATATGCCATCTTCAGTGAACTGAAACAGGGCAATATTCAGATGAGCGATGAGGTCACCATTAGTCAGAAGGCGTGGAAGACAGGGGGCTCCAAGATGTTTATCGAGGTGGGGAAAAAGATCCCGGTTGAGGCCCTGCTGAAAGGGATGATCATCTCCTCAGGTAATGATGCCAGTGTTGCTCTGGCTGAACATATTGGTGGGGCCGAGGAGACCTTTGCAGAACTGATGAATCAGTATGCAGAGATCCTGGGAATGAAGAATAGTCATTTCAAGAATGCCACCGGCATGCCTGCTGAAGGGCACTATACTAGTGCCGAGGATATGGCGATTCTGGCACAGGCCTTGATCCGTGACTTTCCTGAGTACTATCCAATCTATGCAGAAAAGGAGTTTACCTACGGTAAGGAGCTAAAGAGCGGGAAACCGATCAAGCAGAGCAACCGCAACAAGCTGTTGTGGCGTGATGAGAGTGTGGATGGCCTAAAGACCGGATATACAGAGGCTGCTGGTTACTGTCTGGTCTCATCCGCACAACGTGATGATATGCGTCTGATCTCGGCAGTACTTGGCACAGAAAGTACCGTAGTTCGAGCTCGTGAAACCCAGAAACTGTTGAATTTTGGATTCCGTTTTTATGATACCCAAACCATATCCGAACCAGGCAAGGTGCTAGCCTCTCCACAGGTATGGAAAGGAGAGAATGACAGTGTGCCTGCGGGAATCAGTGAGGCCCTCACCATCACCCTTGGACGCAACCAGTTTCGGTATATTCAGTCAGACATCCTGCTAACAAATCCAACGCTTGAGGCCCCCATCGCACAAGGTGACCAACTAGGTGTAGTCACCTTTACTGTTGATGGAAAACCTGTTGCAGAGAGTCCTCTGGTTGCCCTGGAATCAGTGGCAGAGGGTGGGCTCTGGGACAATATGGTTGATAGTGTAGAGCTCTGGCTCCAGTAACAACCTGTACAACTGATGTCTATCGCCTACCTGAATGGCATATTTCTGCCAATTGAAGAGGCCACTATTCCGGTTCTGGATCGTGGTTTTCTCTTTGGAGATGGGGTTTATGAGGTAATTCCGGTTTACGGTAGAGAGCCGTTTCGTCTAGATGACCACCTTCACCGACTGGAGAACAGCCTGAAAGAGACGAGAATACTCAACCCGCACTCCAGCAGTGAATGGTGCCAACTGATAACTGATCTGATTAAAAAAAATAGTGGAAATGAACAATCAATATATCTGCAGGTGACACGTGGCAGTGCCCCACGGGATCATGTTTTTCCGGACAACACCCCTCCAACCCTGTTCATGATGAGCAATCCCTTAGTAGGGTCCTCGATGGAAGTTATTGAGCATGGCATCTCTGCAATTACTGAGGTTGATAGCCGCTGGAGCAGATGCAATATCAAATCCATAAATCTGCTTGCCAACGTACTGCACCGACAACATGCTATGGACCAAGGGGCAAAGGAGTCGATTTTGTTGCGTGATGGTCAGGTTACAGAGGGGGCGGCCAGCAACCTGTTTATAGCAAAAAACAACAGGGTTATAACCCCACCCAAAGGTCCATATCTACTACCAGGTGTGACTCGTGATCTTGTTCTGGAGTTGGCACAGCAGGATGGAATCAACATTACAGAGAGTGCAGTTGATGAAAACATGCTCGAGGATGCCGACGAGATCTGGCTTACCAGCTCAACCAAGGAGATTGTTCCAGTTACCGTACTAAATGGCGCACCTGTAGGTAAAGGCAAGCCCGGATTAATAACCCTGCAACTCAACCATCTGCTACAACAGTTCAAGAGAGAGTTCCGTAACAGAAAATCATGAGCAATTCAGACAACACAACACACGATAGTGGTGAAGAGACATTGTTTGAGTTTCCATGCTCATTCTCAATCAAGGCCATGGGTAAGGATGAGGACAATTTTGATGCTCATGTCACTACACTGGTACGTAAACATGTAACTGACATGGCCGAAGGGGCAGTAAAAACCCGCCCTAGCAAGAATGGAAACTTTATATCGGTAACTGTATCCATAACTGCAACCAGCAAGAAGCAGCTTGATGATATCTACTACGATCTCACTGCAGATGAACGAGTGCTCATGGCGCTCTAGCCTAATATAGTCCACCTCTGCCACGTCTATGGAAAAGATTATTGTTCGCCAACTTGGCACTGTAGATTATGAGCCTACCTGGAGAAGAATGCAGGAGTTCACTGAGCAACGTAACGCAGAGACTACAGATGAGCTCTGGCTGGTGGAACATCCTCCTGTTTTTACCCTGGGAAAAGCTGCAAAACATGAGCACCTGCTGAATACCGGAGATATCCAGGTAATCCAGATTGACCGAGGCGGACAGGTGACATATCACGGCCCCGGACAGTTAGTGCTATACACCATGATCGACCTGCAGAGAAAAAATCTTGGGGTCCGTGCATTGGTAACCCTGTTGGAGCAAGCTATCATCAGCACACTTGCAATATTTGGGGTGGATGCCATCGCCCGTAGTGATGCGCCAGGCGTATATGTGGATGGATCCAAAATTGCAGCAGTTGGATTGCGAATTCGTAAAGGGAGAAGTTTCCACGGCCTAAGCCTCAATCTGGATATGGATCTTGAACCATTCTCCCGTATCAACCCATGTGGATATAGTGGGTTAAAGGTTACCCAGTTAACTGACCTGGTTAATGTTCCAGATAAGATAGAGGTTCATAGACTTCTGATTCAGCAACTGATAAACCAGCTTGGATACAATTGGAACAATGAAATCACGTAACTCCAGTGCACACCAGCGGGGAGCAGACAAAGTTGCCCGCATCCCAATCAAGATAGAGCCAACTACCACACCTCTACGCAAGCCATCCTGGATAAGAGCCAAGGCACCACAGGGTGAAGGGGTCGCAAAAATCAGAAAACTGTTAAGGGGGAGTAAACTTAGCAGCGTCTGTGAAGAGGCATCCTGCCCCAACCTTGGTGAGTGCTTCTCCCACGGCACTGCCACCTTCATGATTCTGGGGGATATCTGCACCCGCCGCTGTCCATTCTGTGATGTAGCTCATGGCACGCCTGACCCTGTCAATATCGATGAACCAACAGATCTGGCAGAGACAATCTCAACAATGGGGCTTAGCTACGTTGTCATTACCTCGGTTGACCGTGATGACCTACGGGATGGTGGGGCTACCCACTACGGCAACTGTATCCGGGAGATACGTAATAATAGCCCTGAAATCAAGATTGAGATACTGGTCCCAGATTTTAGAGGACGCGAGGCGAAAGCACTCAAGACCCTCTCCCACAACCCACCAGATATCTTTAACCACAATCTTGAGACAGTGCCACGTCTCTACAAACAGAGCCGTCCCGGTGCCAGCTATAAGGGATCACTGAGGTTGCTAAATGATTTTGGAGCGAACAACCAGACTGTCCCAACCAAATCGGGGATTATGGTTGGACTGGGAGAGAGTGTTGATGAGGTCAAAACAGTAATGGAGGATCTAAGATCGCACAATGTCAATCTGCTAACTATTGGCCAATACCTGCAACCGAGCCGTCATCACCTGCCTGTTGACAGATATGTTACTCCAGAAGAGTTCGAGTCACTGAGGATCTTGGGGGAGGAGATGGGGTTTGATAATGTAGCCAGCGGCCCGATGGTGCGCTCATCGTACCATGCCGACATACAGGCGACCGGTGGGACGGTCTGTTAATATTTAGCCTATTACCAGGAGTACCTGAATTTCAGGGATGCATCAGGACTATCACCAGCTGGTTCATTAAGCTCAAGATAGATAGACCTCTCCGCATTAAGGGGGATCTCTCCACCATTCACAGCTGCTCCAACGGCAGAGAGGGAAAATGTTGTAATCTCCTCTGCAACACCAATATTACTGAGCCCATAGACCACTGACTGTTCTGCCAGTTTTCCTATAAAACGCTGGTTATTTTTAACTGCCTGACCGTATTCACCATCAGACATCTCTCCATCTACACTGCTCCACCCAGGTGACGACTCACTATGGACAGTTGACGAGAGCAGGCCAATGGCAATGGTAAGCGAGAACAGAACTAATCTATTCATCTACCACAACGCCAATTTTGAAAAAATATATAACCACATAACTCTGTACGATACCAAACATTGTGCCCGCACACAAATTGATTAACTGGGAACTCTTCGGGAAATCCTTCAATAATCCATACGCTCCATCAGGTAGCAGAGGCAGTCTTGTCTAATTACCTCCTCATCCCTGGTCAGCATTGATGGCATCACCGCCCTTTTGGTCCTCAACTGACCATCCTCCACCATAAAGAATCTATCCCCCACATCCTCTCCTACCTCACTCCAGACCTCTATATGGTTGACCCGTTCTGAACAGACATCTCCAAAACTTGTGCCTGCAGAGATCTCCTGAAAGTTGAGCTGATCCAGATCCTCTACAAAACAGAGATCCAGCTCATTGGATTCATGACCAAAGTCACCAAACCCAAAACGTACATCATTAGGTATCCGGACTGTTGCCACCGTATGGAAGAGATCAATATCACCATGGGCAATCGGATGAACAGGAATCCCGGACAAATGGAGACAGCTCTCCAGAAACTGCTGAGCATGCTCAATACCATGAGGCTCACCTGGCTGCCCACACTCCACGGTAACTGCAGGACAGATTTTTGACATTGCAATTGATTGCACCTCAGCCGGCCTGGTGAAGTAGACCACTGTACGACTAAACAGGGTAGCCAAATGGAGATGTCTCTGCTCCAATATATTCACACAGCCATAATGAGGATTGCGTCCAGTGTTATTATGAATATCCACACTGGCGAAGACCTTGCGCTGGCGCATCTGCTCCACCACCTCCGACATCATCTGCTGTTCCGGGTCATCCCCGCCGCTCCATATTCGATTGTAGTCCAGTTGATCAGGAAGATGCCTCACCCCCTCTGCAGCTGCTGATATATTACCAACCAGAAAAGAGAGAGAGCGTGGCAACTCGCTATTCTGGAATTTCCTCAGAACCCCACGCAGTGCCTGCCATCCAGTCACCTCATTACCATGCAGCAGTACCGTCACAAACAGTGGATCCTCTCTACGTCCAGACAGATGAATCAAGGTAGGTCCAGACAGTATGGTGTGTAGCTGTTCTGCCTCTAGCTCAAGCAGGCCATCAGGTATCTTGTCCAGTGTAACCAGCTTGCTCATCTCAGCTATACTCCCCACTCATGAACTGGTTTTCCCGAGTGCTGTCCCTGCATATATGCTTGCAGCAGACCTTCCATGTCTCGCCCATACCGCTCAACCCATCCCCTCTGCCAAACCGCCCCATTCTGCCCGCTAGCCACCCTCCCCTCTATGATCTCCAGCCACGGCCTCCACTCACCTGAGTCAAGACCCATACTCTGAAAACCACTCTCCGCCAGAGGAATCAACTCATCTCTCAAAAGCTGCTGTAATCCAATATTTTTCCCACCCCACCACTGTAATTTACTCCTCATCCCCTCTCTGGCAGCATGGTAGAAATTCTCCCTGGCATGATCAAATGGGAGCAACTCTATGCTCCCCCCATGACCACTCAGCAACCCCATCACCATCCCCACAAAGAAGAGCGAGTTTGCAACCACATCATCTACTGTTGGCCCGGCTGAGGCCACCCTATGCTCAATTCTCAAGTGAGGATTACCATCCTCATCAAATCCCACCAGCGGTCTGTTCCAGCGCCAGATAGTGCCATTATGAAGCATCAGGTTGGACAGGTTCTCAATATCCCCAGACTGGGCAATAGGCAACATGACAGGATAGTGGTCAAGATTCTCCTGAAATAGCTCAAACAGACTCTCCACAACATATCCTGTACCAAACCCAACTCTCCCATCCCCCATGCTATGAGCCAGAGGATCAACATTAACTGCCTGCTCAAAAAGCGGAATACGACTGTCATCCCACAGGTCATGACCAAAGAGGTATGGTGAATTTGCACAGAGCCCAACCATTGGGGCTGATAGCTGAATTGCTAAATTAAATGCATCAACAGATTGGTGAAATGGTACCTGCAGATGTATCTGCAGTGATGTTGCCCCAGCCTCCATCATTACATCATGGTGAGTCAGATTGAGACTCTTCCGCCCCTCTATCTGGAACTCAAGCGGCTCTCCACCACGCATTCGCATCACCTGCTCATTCAGTGCCCGATACCGTTGCAACTCACTCATATTTCCGAGAGTAAGATCATCGGTACTAACTGTTGGTAAAACCCCAACCATCGCAAGTTCCAGCCCCATCTCTGATGCCACTCTCTCTCCATCACTCCAGGTCTGGCTCAACTCCTCAGCCAGTTTGGTAAAAGGGGTGCCGTTAAGTGGTTGAGGGGTACCATTGATCTCCACATTAAAGCGGGCCAGCTCTGGAACCACCAGCGGATCATCCATTTTCTGCAAAAACAGTTCGTTACAGGGGGCTGGACGGAGGGAGCCATCCACCAACCACGCCTCAAGTTCAAATCCAACCACAGGATCTGTACCATGAAAACGGGAATCAGAGAACCACTCTCCCAGCAGTTTTGTCTCTCTTGAGAGCGCCTGCTCGAAGTGGTGGAAATCCCTCTTGTGAAAATGGTCTGTGGTTATCTCCTGCCCCATAAGAGAAACTATAACCCAAATTACGCCAACTGCAGTCGCTCTGGTGTCCCAACATCAGACCAGTGTCCAGAATAATATTCTCCAGACAACAGTCGATTCTCCACCGCCTCAAACAGCATTGGTGCCAATGGAAAACGGCCTACTCCTACCCCCTCAAAAAAAGAGGGGTGAAAACGTGCAATCCCGCTATAGGTCAGCTGAGGCCTGGCGTCTCTGCCACCATATCCGGTCACCCGTCCCTCCTCCAGCACAAAATCCCCCCTGTCGTGGTGAGACGGATTATCGACCAGCACCAGATGAGCCTTGATACTCATCTCTCCAGTTGTGGCTGCTCTCTGCTCTTCTCTCTTCTGTTCGATCAGCTGTGCAAATGGATAGTCGGTAAGTATATCCCCATTCACCACAATAAATGACTCCTCTCCCAGTAGTGGTAGCGCCTGAACAATCCCACCACCTGTCTCCAGAGCCTCTGACGGCTCTGCCGAGTACTGAATCTCCACCCCATAGCGGGAGCCATCCCCCAGATATTGCGGAATCTGCTCACCCAGCCACCCATAATTAATTACCAACTCCTTGATGCCTGCCGATGCCAAGGACTCAATATGGTACTCAATAAGCGCTTTCCCCCTAACCTGCAGTAGTGGCTTCGGGGTCTTGTCAGTCAATGGCCGCATTCGTTCCCCACGCCCTGCAGACAGAATCATGGCCTTCAAAGCAGATGCCTCACTAACTTATACAGTGGTTCCAGCTCTTTGTATCGTGCAGTAACTTCAGCCACATAGTTAAGGGTACGGGGAATATCACCGAGATAACCCGGTTTGCCATCCCTGTGGTTGAGGCGAGAAAAGATGCCTATGGCCTTGAGGTGGCGCTGCACTCCCATCCAGTCAAACCAGCGCATAAACTGCTCTAGATTCACCCCATCAACCATCTTCTGCTCTACCAATCGCTGAAAATATAACAGAGCCCACTCCTCCACCTGCGCTCCATCCCAACTTACATAACAGTCTCTCAACAGAGAGACCAGATCGTAGGTTATGGGCCCCCAAACCGCATCCTGAAAATCTATCACCCCAGGGTTGTCTATAGGCAGTACCATCAGGTTACGTGAATGGTAGTCTCGATGGACCGCAACACGGGGCTGCTCCAGTGCGGAATCTGCCAATAGTGAGAACTGCTGCTCTAGCTCCCTGTCCTGCTCTTCATGCAGTGAATATTGACGATGCACCCCAAGATACCACTCCCGAAATAGCCCCATCTCCTCCATCAACAGTGCACGATCATATGGCGGCAGTTGATGATCAGTTGGCCACTTCTGCTGCATCGTCAACAAGGTATCCATGGCGTCCCCATAGAGGGTGTCGGCAGCTTTAGTGGTGAGCTGCTCCAGATACGGGATTGAACCAAGGTCAGAGAGCAGCATAAAACCGGCCTCCAGATCCACGGCCAACACCTCTGGTGCATTCACTCCACAACCGCGAAGTGTCTCTGCAATAGCTATAAATGTAGTGGAATCCTCTTTTTCTGGTGGCGCATCCATAACAACCGATGTCTGCTCCACTCCACCGTCAGAATAACCGACCCGAAAATAGCGGCGAAAACTTGCATCAGCAGATGCCGGAATAATTGAAAACTCCACTCCATTCAACTGACTACCAACCCACTGTTTCAGTTGCTCCAAGCGCTGATCCATTACCCCAAAACTCCTCTGTATTTGATAAGCCGAATTGTACTCTTTGGATGACGCGACATGTATAATCGATCGCTAAATTGTTGTCTCAAACAGACATTCTTAAAAGATAGACTATCAATACAGACCCTTGAACCAAACGCTCTGCAAAAAAACCGGATATCTACTCTCCACACTGGCATGCGTAATTTCTGCCCAGGCTCATGCGGATGTTCCTTTTCGTTGCGTGGTTGGCAGTGATGGTGGCTGGCTCTGTGGCGCCAAAAGCGAGCTCTCGATCTCCGAGGCCACGCCCTTATCTGCTATCCAACCCACTATTCGGGCTCAAGCACCCGCAAAAACGACAAAACAGCATATTACACCTCAGTCGCAAGAATCTGTTTCGGCAATCGCAACATCCTCTTCTGCAACAACAGCCCCCAAGAAAAGCACAGTAACTGAAAACAGGGACGGCAATAAGAAGCGGACAGAAGAAGATGTTCTCATGCAAAGAGAGTCTCTACCAAAAAAACAGAAGATAGTGGCCGCTCAGAATAGTCCCGCCCCAGATAACACTGCACAATGCACTCTAAAGAGCACCGCAAAAAGTGGTCCTGTTGTTATCCCAAGCCGTAACAGTGAGGCAACCATCATTAGCGCTGATGAGATGGAGATTCGTGAGCGCACTCTCTTTCACTACAGCGGCAACGTTGTCATGAGCCGTGCCGACCAGACACTAAGTGCCGATAAGATTGACTATAATCGCGACAGCACTGTACTTGAGGCAGATGGCAACCTGGTATATAGAGAGACCGGATCAGAACTCACTGGTGATAGAGGAGTCTTCAACCAGAAGAGTGACAGCGGTGTAGTCCACAATGCTCAATACAAAATTGATGCCAACCACTCCAGTGGAGAGGCGGAGCGTGCAGAAAAGCTGGGCAGTTACGTCAACCGCTACAGCAATGCCACCTACACCACCTGTGACCCAGACAATAAAAGCTGGGAGATGGCGGCCGAAGAGATCAGGATGGATGATCTTGAGGGGTGGGGCAGCGCAAAAAATGCCGTGGTTCGCTTCCAGGGTGTACCAATAATGTATACACCATCGTGGACCTTTCCAATGGATGAGAGGAGAAAGTCAGGGTTCCTCTTTCCCAGCTGGGGATATGAGGAGACTGGTGGTGGTCTAATCAGCGCACCTTATTATTGGAATATTGCCCCCAACAGGGATGCAACCATTACGCCCAGGGTGATCGCCAAACGCGGTCTGCTACTGGATGGAAACTACCGCTACCTTAACAGTGAGAGTGATGGTGAGTTGGATGCAGGGTTTCTTCCCAGTGATGACCTATACAAGGATGATCGCTGGCAGCTGAAATTCGCCCACAAGGGAGATTATCAGAGCGGCCTTGAAGAGCCTCTTAAGTATGAGATCAACTATGCCTCACTCTCCGACCGAAACTACCTGAGTGATTTTGGCAACACCCTTGGTCTAGCCAGTAGTGACACCCTGGAACAGACTGCAAAGGTTAACTACAGTGGGGAGCGCTGGAGTGCAGGTCTTCTTTTCTCTGACCACTATTCAATTGGGAAGCGCGGTAAATGTACAATTAGTGGTACCGAAAATACCAGTTACACATCAGAGCGTAGCTGTACCGCAAATTCAGGGACATGGAGTGTTGTGAATATTGATGGAGACAACGAACCATATCGCAAACTCCCACAGCTAGACCTGGCATGGTCCAGCGAGAGTGATGATGACCAGCTCAACTACAATGTAGCAAGTCAATTCACCCATTTTAGCCATGACACCAAGATTACCGGTAACCGTCTTTCGATTACCCCGGGGGCCAACTATAAATACACCTTTCTCAACGACTCGGCCTATCTGACCCCATCTGTATCAGTGGCCCACAGCCGTTATGACCTAAACAGCAGTGTCAACAAGAGTCCACAACGTACCATTCCCACCTATAAACTGGAGAGTGGAATCTTCTTTGAGCGTGACAGTGAAAACTATCTTCAGGAGCTAACCCCAACCCTTACCTACACATATATTCCGGATGGCAGAGATACAGACCTGACCTCAGAGCTCTCAGATTTTGACAGCACTACTATCAGTGCCGAGGAGAGCGAGCTACTGAAGACAACATTTGTGGGTAGCGACAAGGCAACACATACAAAACAACTTAACGCAAAACTATCCACAACCTTCACCGACCAGGATAGTGACGACAAAGTATTGACCGCATCAATTGAACAGGCCATCAACTTTATCTCAGCAGAAAAAACAGCATCCAACATTGTCGGCAAATTAGATACTGACTTCGGTTCTCACCACACTGATCTGGAGCTAAGCCTCGACCCATACGATGGCCAGGATGATGTGGTAACAGCAAACTACCAATACAACCCTGATAACGACCATATATTTAATATTGGCCACAGCTACTCCCGTGACGACAAGAGACAGTATGATCTCTCTGCTGCATGGCGGATAGGCTCACTCTGGGGCGGTAGCTGGAATATGCTTGGGCGTTACAACTATGAGCTGATGGATCCAAACTCCCATGCTCTCGAGGAGCTGGCAGGAATCAGCTACGATACCTGCTGCTGGGCCCTGCGTTTTACCCGTAACCGCTACTTTGATGGCACAGAGACATTCAATGGTGCAGATCGCAACAAATTTGATACCAAGTGGTTCCTGACTCTGGAGCTTAAGGGGCTGGGGAATCTTGGCAAAAGAGACTCACTAAACAAACTGCTCTCTGATAGCATCAAGGGGTACAAACCTGAAGATTAGTTCAGCACACAAAACCATGAGAAAAACAGTAAAACTTCTTCCATCTCTCACCCTGCTTCTGGCTCTTGCGGCAGATGCTGCTCCAGTCACCAGCGTCGACCGCATTATCGCCCTCGTCAACAATGACGTCATCATGCTGAGCGAGCTGGAGAGTGAGCTCTCCACCATTGTGCAGCGTCTCAAGGGTAAAAAAGTGAAACTCCCACCACTTCAGGCCATAAGCCAGCAGATTCTGGAGAAGATGATTATCGAGCAACTCCAACTGCAGGCTGCCGAAAAATCCGGGATCATCATTGATGAATCAACTGCTGACCGCACCCTGCAGCGCATCGCAAAACGTAACAAGCTCAGCCTCTCCGCATTCAAGAAAGCCTTGACTGAGCAAGGTATAGACTACCTCTCATTCCGGGAAAACCTGAAAAAAGAGATCGCAATAGAGAAGCTGAAGGTAAAAAAGATAGATAACAGAGTAAACGTCTCCGACGATGAGGCAAAACGGCTCGCCGATAAACTTGCCTCTGAGAATGCCGACTCACTACGTCAGTACAGATTGGGGCATATCCTGATCCCGCTTCCAGAAGCGGCATCACCAGAGCAGATTCAGATAGCTAAAAAGAAGGCCCTTGAGATCACCAAACAGCTGGCTGATGGTGCAAGCTTCAAACAGACTGCTATGGAACAGTCTGCTGGCAGTCATGCGCTTGAAGGTGGCATTCTCGACTGGCGCACCACAGCTGAGCTCCCCACCCTCTTTGCCAGTCAACTGCCAAAACTACAGGAGAAGCCATTTATCGGTCCTCTACGCAGTGCCAGTGGATTCCACCTGCTGTCACTGCTTGATACCAGAGAGCAGAAACCAACTCATATTGTCACCCTTACAAGAGCCAGCCACATCCTCCTGAAAAAGAGTGAACTTAACAGCGATGAGAAACTCAGGGCAAAACTTGAGATTATTAAAGAGCGAGCCCTTAGTGGTGAGGCCTTTGATGAGCTGGCTCGTACCAACTCTGAGGATGGCTCCGCCAAGGATGGGGGTGATCTGGGATGGCAGAACCCAGAGAATCTGGTCCCCGAGTTTGTTAAGGAGATGGACAAACTGGAGCCTGATGAGATCAGCCCGGTCTTCAAATCTCGCTTTGGTTGGCACATCATCAAGATGATGGAGCGCAAACAGGAAGATAACACAGAGGAGTTCCTGATGAGCCAGGCCCGCAAGATGATCCGTAAACGCAAAATCAGCGAAGCCACCGAAACCTGGCTGCGGAGA
>CAYQBY010000023.1:0-28065 GCA_964415865.1 uncultured Piscirickettsiaceae bacterium
TATGGTGCCGCCACTCGGAGTCGAACTGAGGACCTACGCATTACAAGTGCGTTGCTCTACCAGCTGAGCTATAGCGGCAAGATGGCGAATTCTACTGGGAGATTTTGGATTTGGCAACCATAAACAGTCCTTCCAAGACAAGATTTGGTTCTGACTGAAACTGTCTATGAGATCCCTCTTGCAACAGTTCAGCATCACCACCAGTAAGCACCAAGGCAGCATCTTTATGCTGGTGCAAAATCTCATCAACCAAAGTACTCACGGCATCTGCAGAACCATCCTTATCTAATCGCAACCCCTCTTCTGTGCTTTTGCCAAACACAGGTGGCGAGAAATTTCGTTGATCTGACGGTAAATGCTGTACTTTTTCTGCGAACTCCTGCGATCTCATTCCTAATCCAGGCATAATGACCCCGCCCTGGTGGTGCCCGGAACCATCAACCAGATCAATGGTCACTGCGGTTCCACAATCCACCAGACAGAATTCACCCTGAATTTTATACCATGCTGCAACCATCCCCAACCAACGGTCTACACCAAGCTGCTCTGGCCTATAGTAACCATTCCTGAGGGTACCAAACTGGCTGGCTGAGCAGACTGATTGTGGAGAAATACCCCATATATTCTGCAAAATCTCTTGAATTTGTCTCTCTCTATCGTCTCCGGCGCTATTCGCCAGCAGCACCATTACTGGCGCAGCATGTTCTCCCAGAATTGAGGATAGGTCTCGCTCTATATACTGATTATCCAGGCTATCAACTCTGACAATATTATTTTGTGACGCCCATCCCCACTTAATCCGGCTGTTCCCTGCATCAATCAACAACCAATAACCATTTTGTGTCATGGCCGTTCCCGATTAAGGCGTAGTGACAGATCACCACTGAAGTAGCGTCTGACCTCTCCACCGCTCTCTACCTGAAGCGCCCCCATATGATCAATTCCCTTTGCTACTCCTGTAACTGTTTTTCCCTCCATCTCCAGCAATACTGTATGGTCACGCACCAGATCCAGTTGCTCCCACTCTGGCATCAAGGATTTCAACCCTCTCTGCTCAAACAGTTCCAGCAACAAAACCATCTCATTGAGTATTGAGGCTGCAACCTCATTACGGGATGGAACCACATCCAACTGTTCGGCAAGTGATGTCCACGGCTGTTCTATCCGGCTACTGGCATATTGTGAAACATCAACATTTAACCCTATCCCGATCACTACATTGGTCGGCCCCTCAGACTCTCCCTCGAGATCAATCAATATACCCCCAAGTTTTCGATTCTGAAAATATATATCATTAGGCCATTTGAGCCTTACTCCTGAAAGCCAGTGGTTGTTTACCGCTTTTGCTACAGCAATTCCAGCAACAATCCCCAGTCCACTTAACGTCATCGGCCCTCCGGAAAAACTCCAGAGCAGCGATAGATATAGACTTCCACCAAATGGAGAGATCCACTCCTTCCCCCTTCTTCCTCTACCGGCAGTTTGGTGCTCTGCTACAAGAACGACTCCACTGCCAGTGCCGTCATGTAGACGTCGCATCAGTTCACTGTTGGTAGAGTCACAACTCCATACCCTCTCAATGCCTGACAGACACTGTCTTGCCTCAGCAGACAACTTGGAGCTGATCTCTTGACCATCAAGAAAGATTACTGGAGCGGAAAGCCTGTATCCGTGTCGATTTTCTGACTGGATCTCTACACCAATAGATTGCAGGGCCTGTATCTGTTTCCAGACCGCTGCACGACTAACTGCAAGACTATCCCCCAGTGCTGTACCACTATGCAGCTCTCCGTCTGAGAGCTGATTGAGAAGCCTCTCCTGAACTGGTGTCATTCAGGACTCAGGAGTTGGAGGCCATCTCCTGGGCAACCAGATATTCGATTACTCTGAACATCTCCTGGTACCCACCAGCCATACCCGGATCGGTAACGAATTTTCCATTTACAACTACCGCAGGAACCCCTTTGATACCAGATTTTCTGGTCATGCGAACCGCCTGTTTGACCCGCGACTGCACGCTAAATGAGCCCCATGCTTTACGAAAATCTTCCGGAGATACTCCATGCTCCTCGAAAAAAACCTCTATTGCCAGATCATCTCCCAACAGATTTTTTCTATTCTCATTATGAATAGCATCAAACATCGCATGATGTATCTTATCTAACACCCCTAGCACGCCCGCAGTATAGAATGCCTGTGCTGCAGGGGCCCAATTCTCTCTAAAGATAGTTGGCTGCACCTTGAGGCTTATGTTGTTGGGATTTGTATCAATCCACCTCTGTAAAAAAGGTTCCAGATTGTTGCAGTGAGGGCAGCCATACCAGAAATACTCTCGCACCTCGATTGTGCCAGGTGCCGCAACGGTGCGCATAGGCTTGCTGATTCTACTGTATTCAACACCCTCCATGTAATCTTCAGCGGTCGCAGTTACGGTTACAAACCCCATAACTACCATGGCTACCCATGCGATCCATCTATTTTTCATTACTTCTCCCTCGGTTGTTAATTCTTAAATCTGAGACCAGACAGATGATAACGGGTTCCCTCGCTATCCACAAAAAAGGCCGCATATTATGCGGCCTTTTTTCTTGTGTGGAGAGAGAATAATCTATAAACCAGCCTGCGCAAGAATATAGTCAACTACCGTACCGATCTCTGCATCACTCAGTGCTGATCCACCCTTCGGCGTCATCGCAGTTCCAGCCACACCAGCTATTGCGCTAGTAACCAGACCATCGCGACCACCGACTTTTTCAAGTCTTGGAGCCCAGTTATCCTTTACCCCAACCTGAGGCGCATTTAGTGCTGGAGCCATTGGACCGTGACAGGCAAAACAGCTGGCCTGGAACAGTGCCGCACCATCTGCAGAACCACTTGATGCCGCTACAGGGGCTGGAGCAGCCGCAGGAGCAGGTGTTGTTACTGCAGGGGCAGCTACTGGAGCTTCAGCTACTGCCGGAGCCTCTGGTGCAGCTACTGGAGCGGAAGCAACTGCTCCATCCATTGATTGAATATAGGCGGTTACTGCAGAGATATCACCATCTGTAAGGCGACCTGCAACATCCTGCATCATTCTGTTTGGATCGTTATAACGAGCTCCAGAGCCAAATGCCTTAAGCTGGGCCGTTGTATAGTCAGCCAGCTGACCGGTCAATCCAGGCCATCCTGCGGAGTCATTTCCGGCTGCGTCTGGTCCATGACATGCCATACATGCTGTAACACCACGCGCCATATCTCCACCCTGATATAGACTCTTGCCCTTGGCTGCCAGGCCTGCATCTACAGATCCGCCCTTAGCACCAGCAGCTGTCGCATAGTAGGCCGCCAGATTTGCGATATCTGCATCACTCAAACCAAGTGCCTGCCCTGTCATCAGTATATCCTTGCGTGTGCCCAACTTGAAATCCTGCATCTGCTTTGCAAGATAACCGGCATTCTGTCCAGCCAGCGCAGGAACTGCTTTTGTTTTTCCAGGATTCATGGGGTCAGGAAAGGCTGGATTACCCTGGCCAGTTGCTCCGTGACATGCCCCACAAACAGCTGCCTTTGCCTTGCCGGCATCAACATCACCAGCAGCTATCACTGTTCCAGACATTGCAAGCACAGCTGCTGCAACCAAAGTTTGTGTCAAAACGGCCTTCTTCATTGATTCTTTCCTTCTCGTTAACAACAGGTCACCCTGTACTTACCAAACCCAAACCTGCCAGGATCCACGCCAATAACATCATAAAATTTATGTTACTGGTCTGCGGAATATCCGTACAAATCCACATAGAATTCGCAATTATATTCGCAATCACCTCAACTTCAAACTATTCTCGCAATATCTCTCTTTTCAGCAACCAGAACAGATAACGATTCAACCAGTATAATCCCCGTATGAACCTCAATCAGGCCACTTTTCTGACCAGCGCTCCAAACCTCTCTCGTTGCCCAAAAGATAGTGTTGCCGAGGTCGCATTTGCTGGACGCTCCAATGCTGGAAAGTCCAGTGCCCTCAATCGATTAACTGGTATTAATGGACTAGCCAGAACCAGTAAAACTCCAGGGCGAACACAGTTGATTAACTTTTTCTCACTGGATGAGAGCCACCATCTGGTAGATCTACCAGGCTACGGATTTGCCAAGGTTCCTCTAAAGGTGCGCCAGCAGTGGGAGAGAGATCTTGGAGAGTATCTGCGGAAACGAGATGCGCTACGCGGGGTAATTGTCCTGATGGATATTCGTCACCCAATGACAGATAACGACCGTAAGATGGTGGAATGGAGTCGCTGGAGTGGATTTCCGCTCCATATTCTTCTCACCAAAGCTGATAAATTGAAACGTGGTGCCGCAATGAACTCTCTGTTGAAGGTACAGAAAATCGTTGCTGCAGAGTTTCCTGGCGTTACCGCACAGATCTTTTCTGCCACCAAAGGGACGGGGGTAGATGATGCACGCAAGATTATTATGGAGTGGTTAACCGAATAGAAAAGGCAAAAAAAACCCTGTTCGGGAAGGGAGGAAGACCGAACAGGGTACCGCTTAAATCACGACCCTCTGTTTTCTCCTGCCATCCCATTTTCGATCGTTGGGAGAAGGAGACAAACACCATGATTGTTAACAGTTACTCAGTAGGACACCAAGCATCAGGACAAGTTCACTGGAGATGAAAAAATTTCAGTGAGCATCGTCCCAATTGGGCCCACTATCAACATCAACAATTAGTGGCACATCCAATACAGCTGCCGACTCCATTTTCTTTCGTACCATTGATACCAGCTGGCCCAGCTTGTCTGTCTCCACCTCAAAAACCAGCTCATCATGAACCTGCATAATCATTTTTGCCGAGAGATCCTGTTCCAACAGTACATTATCCACGGAGATCATCGCCCGCTTGATTATGTCTGCTGCAGTTCCCTGCATCGGCGCATTAATTGCTGTTCTCTCTGCATATTGTCTGCGCTGCCCATTTTTCGAGTTTATTTCAGGCAGATATAACCTACGTCCAAACAGTGTCTCTACATAACCCTGCTCCCTAGCCTTCTCCTGGGTCTTGTCCATGTATTGCTTAACACCAGGATAGCGATCAAAATAGAGATCAACATAATTTTGGGCCGCACCACGACTAATACCCAACTGCTTTGCCAGACCAAATGCCGACATCCCATAGATTAATCCAAAGTTGATTGCCTTGGCACTACGTCGCTGTTCTATAGAGACCTGCTCTGGATTAACTGCAAAAACCTCTGCGGCAGTAGCACTGTGCACATCCATCCCTTCACGAAATGCCGTCAACAGACCAGAATCTCCAGAGAGGTGGGCCATAATACGTAGCTCTATCTGCGAATAGTCTGCTGCCACTAGAATATTGCCATCCCCTGCAACAAAGGCCTGACGGATTCTTCGTCCCTCCTTAGTTCTAATCGGGATATTCTGCAGATTCGGATCAGATGAAGAGAGTCTGCCTGTGACTGCAACCGCCTGATGATATGAGGTATGCACCCGGCCGGTTCGTGAATTTATCTGTTGTGGTAGCTTATCTGTGTATGTTGATTTCAGCTTGCTCATGCTCCGATGCTGCAAAATCAGCTGAGGCAGTCGATAGTCCTGGGCCAGCTCCTGCAGTACTCCCTCTGCTGTGGAGGGCTGCCCCTTCGGAGTCTTTTTCAGTACCGGCAACCCCTGTTGCTCATAGAGAATTGCCTGTATCTGTTTGGGTGAAGAGAGATTGAACTGATCACCAGCCTCCCTAAAGGCCTCCTGCTCAATATCCATAATGCTTTTTGCAAGCTCTTGGCCCTGCTGTTGCAGCATGGCAACATCAATGGCTACTCCATTACGCTCTACACGAGATAGTACCTCCAGCAGAGGCATCTCAATCTCCCTGAATAGCTTCTCCTGCTGCTGTTCACCCTCCAGCCTTGGCCACAGCTCCTGATGCAGACGCAGCGTTACTTCTGCATCCTCTGCCGCATAGGGGGCTGCCTGCTCAATTGGCACATCATCAAAACGGAGTTGCTTCTTGCCCTTTCCCGCCACATCTTCGTAGGAGATTGCCTTGTGACCAAGATATTTTAGCGCCAGTGAATCCATATCATGGCGAGTGGCGCTGCTATCAATGACGTATGATTCCAACATTGTGTCAAAGGCTATTCCACGTAGCTGAATGCCATGGTTGAAAAATACCGTGGCATCATATTTCAGGTTTTGTCCAACCTTGAACTGAGACGGATCCTCCAGCAACGCACGTAATTTCTCCAACACCACCTCTCTGTTTAGCTGTACAGGCGCCTCAAGATCCCGATGCGCCAGTGGTAGATAGGCAGCATGTCCGGACTCTACCGCAAACGATATCCCTACCAGATCTGCCTCCATGGAACGAATGCTGGTCGTCTCCGTATCAATTGCAAAAAGTTCTGACTGTTTAAGCCGTTGTAGCCACTCCTCCAGCTGCTGCTCAGTAAAGATAGTATCCACCACAAGCGCGGGAGTATTTTGTGAGCCCCTATCTCTAGAGTCGTCCTGCAACTCTTCACCAACCAGATCTGATAACCATCTTTTAAACTCCATATCACTGTACAACTCCTGCAACATGGAGTTGTCAGGGTCTTGCTGGACCAGAGCAGGAAACGAAATACCCAGATCGACATCACAACGAATGGTTACCAGCTCACGAGATAGTGGAAGCTGCTCAAGGGTTGCCCGCAGATTTTCTCCCACTTTTCCCCCAACCTCGTCAGCCCTGGCAATAATCGCATCCAGTGAACCAAATTTGTCGAGCCACTTTACCGCAGTCTTTGGTCCGACCTTTGGAACCCCAGGCACATTATCCGAGGTGTCTCCAACCAGAGTCAGGTAATCAATTATCTGATCTGGCCGCACCCCAAACTTCTCAACTACTCCAGACGGCCCCATCAGGGTGTGACTCATTGTATTTATCAGAGTGACGTCATCCCCAACCAGCTGAGCCATATCCTTATCACCGGTTGATATAAGCACCGAAACACTTTCTGCCTCTGCCTGACGCGAGAGCGTACCAATAACATCATCAGCCTCTACTCCTTCATGAACAATCAAGGGGATTCCAAGCGCCTTTATGATTGCATGCAGCGGGGCTATCTGACCTCTCAGGTCATCTGGCATCGGTGGCCTATTCGCCTTGTACTGTGGATAAAGATCATTGCGAAAAGTCTTCCCTTTGGCATCAAATACCACTGCAACCTGCTCTGGTTGATACTCATCCAACAGACTTCTCAGCATATTGATGACGCCATAGACCGCACCCGTTGGCTGACCTTTAGAATTGGTCAGTGGAGGCAGAGCATGGAAAGCTCTGTAGAGATAAGAGGATCCATCCACCAGAATCAGTTGAGGAGCTTGTGTCATAGGGTCTGTAAATATGAGTTACTGCGGGAAGTCTAAGCCGATTTGTCGTATCATCATAACAATAAAGAGCTCATTGAATAAGTCATATGGGCATACCATTTCATGTTAATAGCATGAAATAGATCAAACAATTTCAAGAATCACAGAGTACTCATGGCCCGACTATTTTTCAGTCTATTTCTACTTCTACCGCTCCAGATAAGCCATGCGGAGTCGGGATCTGCATCTATGACTCCTCCTGCCATGATCACCATAGAGCCGCCGGAACTACCAAAGTCAACCTCCCTTAAAGAAGAGTTAAAGAGAGATTCCGCCCCCAAACCAGCAACCAGCAGACACTCATACTTCATGAGTAGCCCGGATGAGGCGGCTTATCTGGAGTTCAAACAAGATAACTCATCTCCCAACCTCCAGACCCCGCAGTGGGAGTTGTTTCGCTGGGAATCATCAACGGATAACCACTAATGTCTGTCTACACCACGATCTCACAAGAGGAGCTCATTGAGTTCTTGGGGCAGTATAGTGTGGGAGAGCTGACTGCTCATGAAGGAATTCAGGCAGGTATCGAGAATACCAACTATTTTGTCTCAACCACAAATGGCGAGTTTGTTCTGACCATATTCGAACAGCTAGAGTGGGAGGAGCTTCCATACTTTCTCGACATTATGGCCTTTCTCGCAGAACACGAGGTTCCCAGCGCCCATCCTGTTGCTGACCAGGGTGGCAATTATCTGCGTAAACTTCTTAACAAGCCGGCTGCACTGGTCCAGCGTCTTAATGGTCGCAGTGTAGATCAGCCCAACCAGGCGCAATGTGCTGAACTTGGCCAGGCTCTGGGGCGCATGCATGCCATGGCCCATAATTTTAATGGGCACCGGGAAAACCCTCGTGGTATCAGCTGGTGCCGAGAGACAATCAAGGCCATCGCCGCAAAGATGGAGACAGAAGAGCAGAGCCTTCTTGATGAGGAGCTGCAGTTTCAATCTGCCTCCAGGCGTAGAGAGCTGCCTCAAGGTATTATTCATGCCGACCTGTTCAGGGACAACGCACTCTTCATTGATGATCAGCTGACTGGAATTATCGACTTTTATTACGCCTGCAATGATGCCCTGCTCTATGATGTTGCAATCACTGTAAATGACTGGTGTAGAGAGGCTGACGGATCCATCGACAGTATCAGATATGACTCTTTTTTAACCAGTTACAGAAAACAGCGCCCTGTTACCGATAACGAGCATGAGCAGTGGCCTGCAATGTTACGTGCAGCAGCTCTACGGTTCTGGCTCTCTAGACTACAGGATCTCCATTTTCCACGTCCCGGAGAGATGACACACACCAAGGATCCTGGCACTTTTCGCAAGGTATTAACCTGGCACAAAAAAAACCCTCTATCACTCTGACAGCCTGTGGATAACTCTGTGAATAGAACAGATTCACTCTATTTCCACAATCATGTATGAAAAACAGATAATAACTTGCTGACAACCCAATCACAAAATAAATCGATATGTAACAATGAATTACATATTATGCTACTTTTCTAATAGATGTAGAATTAATTGCTCCATTAGTTTTTTCTTGCCTAAAGCGCTCTACAATATTGTGAATAACAGTACGAACAATGAATGAGTTACTGAGGAGAGTTACCGCACAGCTTGCAAAACACCTGCAAACTAAAGTGGAATACAGATCACACAACTCAGTCTCTGGAGGCGACATCAACCAGACCTTCATTCTGAACACATCCAGCCTGGAACCACTTTTTGTTAAGGTAAATAGATCTGACCGGCTGGATATGTTTCTGGCAGAGTTCGCTGCTCTGGAAGAGATAAGGGAGAGCAACACCATACGAGCACCATCACCACTACTCACCGGAAGTGCTGGAAGTCATGCATTTCTGGTTATGGAATTTATTGAGATGAGAGGATCCTCAGCAACATCCGAGGAGATGCTTGGGCACGCTCTTGCAGATATGCACAAAATAACGCGGCCAACATTTGGCTGGTATCGTGATAACACCATAGGCTCTACTCGGCAGATCAATCAGCAGGAGAGCTCTTGGGGTAAATTCTGGAGAGAACACCGTATTGCTCCTCAACTTCAGTGGGCTATCGAAAAAGGAGCCCCTTCATCCATGAGAGGAAAAGGCGAGCGGCTACTCGAGAAAATAGACTCTATATTTCATGATTATGCTCCCTCTCCATCAATGCTTCATGGTGATCTCTGGGGTGGAAACTGGTCAACCACAACAACCGGGGGCCCCATTATTTATGATCCCGCACTGTATTATGGAGATCGTGAGACTGATTTGGCAATGACAGAGCTGTTTGGCGGTTTCTCCAACAGTTTTTACGATGCCTATAATGAGAGCTGGCCTCTGAATCCAGGATACTCATCTAGAAAAGAGCTCTACAATCTCTACCACATACTCAACCATTTCAATCTATTTGGAGGAGGGTATATTCGACAGGCAGAGGTGATAATAGAGAGGGTTTTACAAAACCGATATCAGTAATTCCTTATCCGCCCATTGAAAACCTCAACTAGCAATCAACCCCTTGTTAATCCGATAATTACCCAACTCTTGTGAAACTCACAAGACCCTGTTTTTTTATTTGAGAATCGGAACAGATAAAATCATCTCGATGATACCCTGCCCGGTTCCAGGATTGACAAGGAGTCAAACAACATGCGCATTATTCTTCTAGGTGGCCCAGGTGCCGGTAAAGGTACACAGGCTAACTACATTAAAGATAAATACAACATTCCACAGATCTCTACTGGTGACATGCTTCGTGCACACGTAAAGGCCGGCACAGAGCTTGGTGTTGCAGCAAAGAAGATCATGGATGAAGGTGGCTTGGTCTCTGATGACATCATCATGGGGATGGTAAAAGAGCGTATCACTGAGGACGACTGTGCAAACGGCTACCTATTTGATGGCTTCCCACGCACAATTCCACAGGCCGAGTCTCTGAAAGAGGCTGGTGTTCCGATTGATGCGGTTGTTGAAATCGATGTTCCTGATGATGAGATCATCAAGCGTATGTCTGGCCGTCGTGTACATCTTGCATCTGGCCGCACCTACCATGTTGTCTTTAATCCACCCAAAGAGGAAGGTAAGGATGATGTAACTGGCGAGGATCTGATTCAGCGTGAAGATGACCAGGAGGATACTGTAAAGGCTCGCCTCAACATCTATCATGAGCAGACTGAACCCCTGATCAGCTTCTACAACAACGAAGAGTGCAACTACGTTAAGGTTAACGGAGTTGGTAGTGTTGATGAGATCAAAAACCAGATTTTTGATGGTTTGGGCGGATAATACATATCCCCCTTAAAACAAAAAAGCCGCTCACTGAGCGGCTTTTTTGTTTTTACTACTACGTATATTTTCAGAATTTATAATTTAGGCCTGCATACAACTCAACTTGAGAGCTATCAGATGATACTGTTACACCACTAAGAGAGCTATTACGACTGGTACGTAAGGAGCATGGCATCATACAGACTGTACTCGCAGAACGCTTACAAAAGCCACAAAGTTATGTCAGCAAAATTGAATCTAGTGAGCAACGAATGGATTTAGTTGAGCTTCAGGAATGGTGTCACGCTTGCGGAGTTGATCTTCAATCTTTTGTGAGACGTTTTGAAAAAGCATTAATTGCAAAAAATATTTAAATAGGCCATTTATTCACATATTTATGTTACGATTAGTCACATAATACTAATACGTTTATGTGACTTAGAGCAAGGAGTAACCATGCGAACCCATATTGAACTACAGGATGACCTGCTTGATCAGGTATTAACGCTTGGACACTTCAGAACCAAGAAAGATGCTGTTAATAGTGCGCTGTACGAATACGCAGCTCTGTTGAAAAGAAGAGAACTGTTGGGAATGAGAGGAAACATCTCATGGGATGCCAATCTGGATCAACTGCGTCAGACTCGCGGATAACTGAATGGTTGTAGATACCAGCGTCTGGATTGACTATTTCAACAACCATTCTTCATGGCAGGCCGACAGACTTAGCAAGGCCATTGAGGAGAACGAGCCCATAGAGTTGCCAGGCATTATTCTGACAGAGATTTTGCTTGGGCTATCTAATCAAAAAGATGCTGACAAAATAGCTGGATTACTAACTGCGTTTAGACAGCCAGAAGAGCTATCACAAGCTGAATACAGACAAGCCGCCAATATTTATCGCGTCTGTCGCAACAAAGGAAAAACTATTCGCTCAACAATAGACTGCTTAATTGCAGTTACCTGTCTACGCGATAACCTAAAATTGCTTAGCAAAGATAGGGATTTTGACTCGATTGCACTCTGTTTTCCTCTGAAGCAAATCACATCACCACATTAAGAGCGTCCAAATAAAAACCGGCACCCTGAATTAACAAGATACCGGCTCACCCTTCTCCTTAATGACTTTTACGTGAAGATCAGACTGCTTTTTTCCTCTTCTGTACAGAATATCTTCTTGATTTGAGAGATAAGCGGCATCATCTCATCAGTTTTTACAGAGCAATATATCTTGTTGTGGACTCGTCTGGATTTAACTATGCCAGCCTTTCTTAGAACCTCAACATGTTGGGAAACGTTACTCTGAGTTGATCCAACATGATCAAGAATCTCATTCACAATCATCTCTTCATCCCCCAGAAGACACAGAATTTTCAACCTCATTGGATGGCTGAGTGCCTGCAGTGTAGATGCCGTTTGAGTTAACTCTTCCTTGTTGTCAAACACGTCACATTTCTGCCCGGTCTGAAGATCTGATATATCCTGCAAAATAACATCCCCTTATCTGCTATTTCATAACGAAAGCCGCTGTAGCACCCATCGTTATTTCAACTGTTTGGTACCCCTCTCCACCAAAGTTTCGTGCCTCCTCCAGTGGTGGGGTGTAAATATTTTACTATTAACAGGGGGCAGATCTATATACGTAGAAATACGTATTCTGTGGAGTAATTTCCAAACCTACTGATGGTATTGAGCGCTTAGTTCATGCACAGCCTCTACAAAGACTCCCGCATTTTCAGGATCCACATGCTGATGAATACCGTGACCAAGATTAAATACATGACCTGAACCACTACCATATCTACCAAGTATTGTAGCTACCTCTTCACGTATACGCTCTGGTGTACCGTAAAGTACGGATGGATCCATATTTCCTTGCAGAGCAACACGATCACCAACCTGGGTACGAGCCTGACCAATATCGACTGTCCAATCCAGTCCCAATCCATCACAGCCTGTCTCTGCCATTGAGTCAAGCCAGAGTCCTCCACCCTTGGTAAAGAGAATCACCGGAACCTTGCGCCCACCGTTTTCACGAGTCAGCCCATCTACAATCTGCTGCATATACTGTAGCGAGAACTCTTGATAGGCATCATGTGATAATGCGCCACCCCAGCTATCAAAGACCATCACCGCCTGTGCTCCTGCAGCAATCTGAGCATTCAGATAATTGGTCACCGACCTAGCGGTTACATCAAGAACCTTGTGCAACATAGCTGGATCCGAATACATCATCGCCTTGGTGATGGCGTACTCCTTGCTGGATTTGCCCTCCACCATATAGGTTGCCAGTGTCCATGGACTTCCGGCAAAACCGATAAGTGGCACTCGCCCATCCAGCTCTCTGCGAATGGTACGAACAGCGTCCATCACATACTTTAGCTCTCCCTCTGGGTCTGGTACAAAGAGCTTGTCGACATCAGCTGCCGTACGAACGGGGCGCTCAAAATTTGGCCCCTCACCCTCGGCAAAGTAGAGTCCCAGACCCATTGCATCAGGCACGGTAAGGATATCAGAAAAGAGAATAGCAGCATCCAAAGGGAAACGATCCAGCGGCTGAATAGTGACCTCACAGGCCAATTCAGGGTTCTTGCAGAGATCCATAAAACTACCGGCTTGGGCACGAGTTGCCTTGTACTCAGGCAGATAACGTCCTGCCTGGCGCATCATCCAGACCGGGGTAACATCTACAGGCTCATGCATTAACGCACGAAGAAAACGATCATTTTTCAGTTCTGACATATATCCTCCTTAAGCTATAACTTTTCTCTTCCTTGATTTTGATGGCGATTTTACTCTACTTTGCACACAGTGGATAAAGATAGCGCATAAAAAAAGGCATCTCGAAGAGATGCCTTTTTTCACAATATATTTCAACAGAAGAGTTACATCTCTCCGTATTTCTGACGGAACTTGTCAACACGACCAGCTGTATCCACAATCTTCTGCTTTCCAGTAAAGAAAGGGTGACACTGAGAACATACATCAAGATGTAACGTATCGTCCGCCATGGTGGACTTAGTTGTAAACGCGTGACCACAACTACAGGTTACGTCTACTTCAGTGTACTCTGGGTGAATTCCGCTCTTCATCACATTATCTCAACTATTCAAATTCATTGTATTGGCCTCAAGGAGCCAAATCCGGACGCGAATTATACCTAAAACAGGTGTTTTGACAACAACTATCGCTTCATCGCATCGAAGAAATCAGCATTACTCTTGGTGGCACGCAGGCGCTCAAGCACAAACTCCATTGCTGCCAACTCATCCATTGGATGCAACACCTTACGTAACAGCCAGATCTTCTGCATCTCATCAGGATTGGTCAACAACTCCTCACGGCGAGTACCAGAACGGTTGATATTAATAGCAGGGAATACTCGCTTCTCTGCAATACGACGATCCAAGTGGAGCTCCATATTACCGGTCCCCTTGAACTCCTCATAAATAACATCATCCATCCTCGATCCAGTCTCAACCAGCGCAGTTGCAATGATGGTCAGACTACCGCCCTCCTCCACATTACGTGCGGCACCAAAGAACCGTTTTGGACGGTGTAGCGCATTGGCATCAACACCGCCTGTCAGCACCTTGCCTGACGATGGAGCCACCGTATTGTAGGCACGTGCCAGACGGGTAATTGAATCGAGCAGAATAACTACATCCTTCTTGTGTTCTACCATCCGTTTTGCTTTTTCAATAACCATCTCTGCAACCTGCACATGGCGAGAGGCCGGCTCATCAAAGGTACTGGAGACAACCTCTCCCTTTACAGAGCGCTGCATCTCGGTAACCTCCTCCGGGCGCTCATCAATCAGCAACACAATTAACTGCACTTCTGGATGGTTATACTCAATCGCCTTGGCGATATTCTGAATTATTACTGTCTTACCAGCCTTTGGAGGAGAGACAATCAAGCCACGCTGACCCCTACCTATTGGAGAAGCCAGATCTATCAGTCTGGCTGTAAGATCCTCAGTACTTCCGTTACCTCGCTCCATAGTGAGACGATCATTGGCATGCAACGGTGTCAGATTCTCGAACAGGGTCTTGTTCTTGCCCTTTTCAGGTGACTCACCGTTGATATTATCCACTCTCTGGAGGGCAAAATAACGTTCTCCCTTTTTCGGCGGTCTAACCGTACCGGTCACCGTATCCCCGGTACGCATCCCAAAACGACGAATCTGATTGGGTGATACATACACATCATCTGGTCCTGCCAGATAAGATCCATCACTGGAACGCAGAAAACCGAAGCCATCCTGCAAAACCTCAAGCACACCACCAGCCTCAATGCTATCTCCACGCTTTGCCAACCCTTTCAGGATAGTGAACACCAGATCCTGTTTTCTTTGACGATTTTGGACATTAATCTCGCTTGCTTGAGCGATTTCATGAAGCTCTGGGACAGTCTTGAGCTTGAGTTCTGCTAGATTCATTATGGTTGGTTCGCCTGTATAGGGGTAAATTTAAGAGTGGTTTGAAAAGTTTGGATTAAGATTATTTGGCTGTGCCAGATGGCCTCAGAGACGAAGCGAAACAGCCGGAATTGTAAACAACAGTCACGTCCCGAAAGAGTCAGGCCGTGACAAAAAATGGTTAAATATTTTCCTCAATAAATGCAGATAGCTGTGACTTGTTAACTGCGCCCACCTTGGTCGCCTCAACTGCACCATCCTTGTAGAGCATTAGTGTTGGAATTCCACGAATTCCAAATTTGGGTGGAGTATTGGGATTGTCATCAATATTAAGCTTTGTCACCTTGACTCGACCAGCGTACTCACCAGCAATCTCCTCCAACACCGGACCGATCATCTTGCATGGACCACACCACTCTGCCCAGAAATCCACCAGCACTGGAAGCTCTGCAGCCAGCACCTCATCATCAAAGCTGTCGTCGGTAATATGGACAATATCGTCACTCATTGGTTTGTCGCTCCTTAGAAGGGAAATTTTGGGTCTGACATCATGCTTGATGAGCCCCTATAACTGAAGTTTTGAATCTTGTTTTTACTCTTCTGCTACCCAGCAGCAGAATTAATTTTCTCTATTTCAGCTTAATCACCCAGACAATGCAAGCCTTAATTTTCACATTATTTAAGGTTCTATTACAGTTTCTGCTATTCTCCGCCCCCATGAACTCACAGAATGAACCAAACAACAGCCAGAACGATGAAAAATCGCACCTGTCCGATACCCTATTCTCCTCTCTGAAGCTCTCCCCGGAGCTTATCAAAGGGATAGAGGCTATAGGATTTGAATATTGCACACCAATCCAGGCAGGAACACTACCCTTGGCACTAGAGGGGCAAGATATAGCTGGACAGGCGCAGACGGGCACTGGAAAAACTGCTGCCTTTCTCTTGGCAATTATGGATCGATTGCTAAGAAAACACCCCCCACACTGGAAAAATGTAAATCAACCCCGTGCACTGATTCTGGCACCTACACGTGAACTGGCAATACAGATTCACAATGATGCAGAACAGCTCGGTAAATTCACCGAACTTAAACTGGGTCTGGCTTACGGCGGTACCGGATATGAGCAGCAACGCAAGGTTATCGAGGATGGAGTCGATATTCTGATTGGTACCCCGGGACGCATAATTGACTACTTCAAACAACGCGTATTTGATCTAAAGGCTGCTGAGGTTGTGGTGATGGATGAGGCTGATCGCATGTTTGATCTCGGCTTCATCAAGGATATTCGTTTTCTGATGAACCGTGCACCCAAACCGGAAAAGCGCCAGAGTATGCTCTTCTCGGCTACTCTCTCTTTCCGGGTAATGGAGCTGGCCTACGACCATATGAATAGTCCTGAGCAGATCAAGATTGAGCCTGAACAGGTGACTGCTGCCAACGTCAACGAGGTAGTCTACTATCCAGCCAACAACGAGAAGATTCCACTACTGATCGGGCTGATGAAAGATATGGCGCCACATCGCAGCATTGTGTTCGTTAACACCAAATTTGAGGCAGATAAAGTCTGGAGTTTTCTAGAGGGCAACGACTTTCCTGCTGCGGTACTTTCTGGGGATGTGCCACAGAAAAAACGCCAACAACTTCTAGAGAAGTTTCAGAAGGGAGAGGTACCCGTGCTGGTAGCTACAGATGTTGCTGCACGTGGACTGCATATTCCTGAGGTGAGCCACGTATTCAATTATGATCTACCCCAGGATCAGGAAGATTACGTACATCGCATTGGAAGAACAGCTCGCGCAGGTGCCAGTGGTGATGCCATCAGTTTTGCCTGTGAAAAATACTCCTTTTCACTACCTGACATCGAGGGCTATATCGACCACAAGATTCCTGTTGGGGCAATTTCTGGCAATATGCTTGCTGAATTAAAACCACCTGTTAAACGTCCATCAAGAAATCGGGGCGGAAAACCAGGCAATCGTTCCTCCAACAAGGGACGTCATGGTAAATCTCATTCAGGACACAGAGACGGACAACGCAGACGCCCCCGTAATCGCTGACCCAGCACCAACAGAGAAAAGCTATAGTAGTGGTATCGGTATTAACTCACGGAAACCATTAATTGCCTCAAAATCCTCCACATCTTTCGGAGGATTTTTTGTGTCTGGCTGGTGAACTGCCAACAGATGACAAATTCCATACTGTTGCGCAGAACGCAAAACATTCAGGCTATCATCTACCAGTAGTGTCTGCTGTGGGTCAAACTGCTCATACTCCTGCAATCGCTCCCAAAATGCCGACTGCTCCTTTGGTAATCCCAAGTCATGCGAACAAACTGTTAAATCCAGATATGGGCCAAGTTCTGTTTTTCGCATCTTGAGGTCAAGGCTTTTGCTGTGGGCATTTGTTACCAATACAGCACGCCGCCCAGAGTCACGTACCGCTGTAAGAAAGTTTCGCACATGGGGGTGCTCTGCAATCAGATGGTGCACCTCCTCTTTAAGTTGGAGAATATTCAAATCAAACTCTCGGCTCCAGTGATCCACACAGTACCATTCCAATGTCCCCTCAATCGCCTGACAACGCTGGTAAACTTCCTGCTTCGCCGCATCCAGCGAAAGATTGTTTTTCTCTGCGTAACGTATCGGAACGTGCTCCAGCCAAAAATAGTTATCAAAATGGAGATCCAGCAGAGTGCCGTCCATATCAAGAAGAACTGTTTCGATTTGTGACCAATCAACCATAGTGGGGTAGGATACTCCATATGTCTCAAAATCGAACCCCTCCAGAGATTCTGAATACCGAGATCTGTGCAAAAAGCCGGCTCTTCACTATAGAGTCGGTCGATCTTCGCTTCTCCAACGGAGTAGAGGCGCAATGGGAGCGCCTAAAAAGTTCTTCGCGAGGGGCTGTTCTCATGGTGCCAATGGTTGATAAGGACACTGTCTTGATGATTAGGGAGTATGCCGTTGGTGTAGGCCGTTATGAACTGGCACTGCCAAAAGGCAAAATAGATGCGGACGAATCGATTCTGGAAGCAGCAAATCGCGAGATGATGGAAGAGGTCGGTTATGGCGCCAACCAGTTAGAGCATATTGATTCCCTAACAATTGCACCGGGCTACCTTGGCCATACCACCCATATCGTAGTTGGCAAAGATCTGTACAAGAAACGGTTGCCGGGAGATGAGCCAGAGGAGATAGAGGTTATTCCCTGGAAACTTAGCCAGCTGAATAAATTAATCCAACAAGACGAGATGACCGAGGCACGCACTATCGCCGCCCTGTTCATGGTTAGAGAGATGCAACGATGAATACTCTAGAGCTAGAGCCACTGATTAAACCGGTTATTTCACTGGCACAGCGCGCGGGTGAGGGTATCCTGAAGATATACGATTCCGGCTTCTCGGTCACAGACAAGAAGGATGATACCCCGCTTACTGAGGCTGACCTGGCTGCCCACAACATCATTACCGAGGGGCTGGCACAACTTACACCTGATATTCCAGTGCTCTCAGAGGAGTCTGACTCAATCCCATTTGAGGAGAGAAAACAGTGGCAACGCTACTGGCTGATTGACCCTCTGGATGGAACCAGGGAATTTATCAAACGCAATGGTGAGTTTACTGTCAACATCGCACTTATTGAGGAGCAACGCCCAATAATTGGGGTCATCCAGGTACCCGTCAATGAAATCCTCTACTATGGGTGGCGTAATGGAGGGGCATGGAAGCAGCTACCGAATGAGTCCCCTAAACAAATTCATGCACGTACGCCATCTGCGGAACAACTAATAGTTGCCGGTAGCCGATCTCACCACAATGAGGTCATCACCAAATTTCTCGACAAGATTGGTTCACACCGCATTTTTCCCATGGGTAGCTCTCTCAAATCCTGTCTGATTGCCGAAGGCAAAGCCGACCTCTATCCACGTCTTGGGCCAACATCAGAATGGGATACTGCAGCTGCGCAGTGCATAGTTGAAGAGGCTGGCGGACAGATTACCGATACTGCTATGAATCCACTACGCTACAACACCAAGGAGTCCCTGCTGAACCCGCACTTCTTTGTTTTCGGAAAGGGGCAACGCGACTGGTCACGCTATCTTTAGCAATACTAAACGGTGAGACTAGGAGTGGACCGCAGGTATTGGGCAACAGTCATCACCATAGACCGCCATCACCTCTTTCAGCTCTTCCAGCATTGATTTGCACTCATCAATCGATAGAGTGTTACAGGGATGGACCTCCTCTCCAGCCTCAAGCTGACGGATGATCTCGCGTGTCTTTTCACACCCCATCTGACCGACAATTTCCAGCGCTCGATCAACCTTCTTCTGATCCATAACTGATCTGATCCTGCTTACAAGCAGCTCCGTAAATCCAATATAAGCGAATCATTACATAAATACTGCGATAAAAACACCCATCAACTCAACGGAGTAACTCTCTCAATGAGAAACATCAACCGATGTCAGTCTCCATTTCAACAGGACTGGACCTACCATGGTAGTGACTACTGTCATGATTACCACAGCAGAAAATAGCGAAGGATCAAGAACCCCCAGTCCTTTTCCTATAGCCGCCATAATCAGCGCCACCTCGCCTCGAGGAACCATTCCCGCCCCAATCGCTGCTTTTGGCAGATGGCGCTCTGCTCCGATACCACTTACCATCTTCCCGACAATCGCAACAATAGTCAGGGCTGATGCCAACAATACAATCTCCTGATTCAAAAATACCTCCAGCTTGACCTGCATCCCCATCAATACAAAGAAGATCGGTGCAAAGACAGCCTCAAAGGGACGAATCTGTTCCCGGATCTCATGGTCAAGTCGACACTCTTGCTGGTCCACATCACAATCTTTCATCCAATAACTAAACTCATGGTTGCTCAAAATCAGCCCTGCAGCAAAGGCACCAACAATTGCTGAGAGCCCTACGAAATCAGCTAACCATGAGAGACTGGTAAGGAGCAGGAAAGCAATAAACAGCTCTGCCTCCCACAGGTCGAGATGATGAAGATGCTTAATTACAGCACGGATGATTCTGGGAACCAGCAGATATATAGATGCCAGGAACATTGCTGCCTGAATGACCGAATATCCAATACTTGCTATATCCAGACTGCCCCGAGAGATGGCATCAATACCAATGGCCATCAGAACCAATCCGAGCACATCATCAATAACAGCAGCACTCAAGACAACACGTGCAACCTCTGTACTGTCCTGGTTAAGGTCATGAAAAACTCGCGCAGAAATTCCGATACTGGTAGCACAAAGCGCAATTGCAACCACTAAATTAGTAGTCCAGTGAGCCTGCGGAGCAAGTAACTGCATCACCCCAAGACCCAAAACGAATGGTGCAATAACCCCTATCATTGCAACCCGAAAAGCCGACTTTGCTGATTCCTGCAACTCAATTGTGGATGAGTTAAGCCCCACCGCAAAGAGAAGAAAGAGCAGACCAACCCGGGAAAAACTATCAATAATCTGAATTACATCAGTGAGCTTTCCACCTTGTGGACTAGATAGAATGGGCAACATCTCCCTCGCCAACTCATCTCCAAGACTGATCTGCAGGGCCTGCTCAAGAGTCACCCCTGCCTCAAGAGATAGATTTACCGCATTAAATACACCACCAGATTCACGCAAAACCGAAATCAGATCACTGCCCACCCAGTAACCCACGTTTCCAATCAACATTCCAAAGGCAAGTTCGCCCAAGACGGATGGCTGATTAAGGCGTTTTGCCATATGTCGCCCCAACAGGGCTAACAGGGTAATAGCAGTAAGTCCAAGCAGGACCGGGGCTACAGGATCGGTATGGACAGAATTCATATCACCACAATCATATCGTCAATCCAGGCGATCGGCTACCATGCCCTAATTGACCCAAAAAAAAACGGTCTACCGGATAACCGATAAACCGTTACTTTGTATGGTGGCCGGAGGTGGAATCGAACCACCGACACGAGGATTTTCAATCCTCTGCTCTACCAACTGAGCTATCCGGCCAAAATATATCCTGCCTCCACAACAGCTGAAGGATGCGTATTGAAGCGCATCATGAGGCTCCGGTCAAGCTGTTGGAGGCTACATTATACTTCCACTCTGTTATGGATCGATTTCTTCCCTCATTTTTTGCTCGGTATAGTGCCTCGTCAGCCCTCTTGAGCAGTGCATCAAGATCTGATCCCTTAACCATTGCAGAGACACCGATACTTATTGTCAACGCCTCCACAGGAGAAAAATCTGTGTACTCAATCGTTGAACGGATCCGTTCTGCAAGCTGCATGGCTCCATCAATCCCCGTATCTGGTGCCAAAACCACAAACTCCTCTCCCCCAATTCGGTAGAGGCTGTCCGTATCCCGCAATAATCCACTTATAACCTTGACGATATCAATCAGTATGTTATCCCCTGCTGCATGGCCATATCGATCATTCACCTCCTTGAAGTAATCCAGATCCAGTAGCATCAATGAGAATGGATGGTGATATCTACGATGCCTCATAATCTCGTGGTTGGCTCTATCCTGTAGAGCGTTTCGATTCAGGGCACCCGTTAAATTGTCATGTACCACAAGATCCTGCAAATCAACCTGGGATTTCTTTAGTTGATTTAGCTCTTCTCTCTGGCTTGTAATGTCCACAGAGATAGCTCCAACACCAACCAGGCGCTCTTGGTCATCAAGCAGAGGGAAGCTGGTTGTCTGGTAGGTATACCCTCCAGTTGTCAGCACAATATCCTCCTCAAAGAGCACCTCCTCTCTTTTATCGATCACAGATATTTCATGCTTACGATGTCCTGCGGCATGCTGTTCGGTATAGGCTCCTGCATGAGTTTTCCCAACAATGTCTTCTGTACTGGCCCCAAACAGATTCTGCCACCCCTGATTAACCCACACAAACCGCCCCTCCATATCCTTGAAATAGATAATAGGTTCACTGCTGACTATAAGAGAATCTACAATATCACTACTGTTCATGCTGCCCCCTCCAGAAGAAGCTGGAAGCTTAATTGTCTGCCTCTTTGCGGGCGTCGTCAATTTAAGTGGACAGCTATCCATTGACACCACAGGTAGATCCAACGACAATCCGCGACTCTACAACAGACTCACACTATCTCTACACATACCATGGTTATTCTTCTTAACGGTGAAAACCACACCATTCCAGACAACTCTACAGCTGCAGACCTTGTTGAGGAGCTGCAATTAGCGGGGCGACGGATTGCAATGGAGATCAATATGGAGATTGTCTCAAGGAGCAACTACGAGACGCATCTGCTGAATGAGAAAGACAGGGTTGAGATTGTCCACGCCATTGGTGGTGGCTAGAGAGCACATAGATACAACAGGAATATCAGGAACATAATGTTATGGCTACAAATGACAGCTTCGTAATTGCCGGCAAAACCTACAACTCCCGCCTGCTGGTTGGATCAGGAAAGTACAAGGATCTGGAGGAGACCAGGTTGGCTACAGAGGCTAGTGGCGCAGAGATTGTAACTGTTGCCATTCGCCGCTCAAATATTGGACAGAATCCTGATGAGCCCAATCTGCTTGATGCCATCCCGCCAGAAAAATACACAATTCTTCCCAATACAGCAGGCTGTTTTACTGCAGATGATGCCATTCGTACCTGTCGTCTGGCACGTGAACTGCTAGGTGGCCATGATCTGGTAAAACTTGAGGTTCTTGGTGATGAGAAAACTCTATACCCAGACGTCACCGCCACTCTTGAGGCAGCAGAGATTCTGATCAAGGATGGCTTCAAGGTCATGGTATATACAACCGATGATCCACTGATTGCCAAACGTCTGGAAGATATGGGATGTGTAGCCGTTATGCCTCTGGCAGCACCTATTGGATCTGGCCTTGGTGTTCGAAATCCTCACAATATTCGTCTGATTGTAGAAAATGCCAATGTACCCATTCTGGTGGATGCAGGAGTTGGGACGGCATCAGATGCAGCCATTGCCATGGAGCTGGGCTGTGATGGAGTACTGATGAACACCGCAATTGCAGCAGCCAAAGATCCTGTTCTGATGGCATCTGCGATGAAGAAGGGAATTGAGGCAGGGCGTGAGGCATTCCTTGCCGGACGCATGCCCAAGAAAGCCTATGCCAGCGCCTCTTCTCCAATAGACGGGCACTTTATCTAACAGGCTATACACACCCGTGGTATCTCCAGAAAAGATGCGCCACATTCGCTCTTTTGTGCGCCGTGAGGGGCGTATGACAGGTAGCCAGCAGCGGGCACTTGATGAGCTATGGCCCAGGTTTGGTATTGATCCTGGTACTACAATAGATCCTCCAGCCCTGTTCCAACGTAATGCACCACTCCATCTCGAGATCGGCTTTGGTATGGGGCATGCTCTACTGGAGCTTGCCCTGGCAAATCCTGAATCAGACTATCTTGGGATAGAGGTACACCGTCCTGGAGTTGGACGACTACTGGATGAGATCGACAAGAAAGGTATAAAAAATATCCGTCTGTTAAAACATGATGCCATTGAGGTCATCAGTGAACAGATTCCGGAAATCTCGCTTGACTCAGTAATGCTCTTTTTCCCCGATCCATGGCATAAAAAACGGCACAACAAACGCCGTATCGTTCAGCCTGACTTTGTCAGAAAAATTCACAACATCCTCAAGCCAGGAGGGGTGTTCCATCTGGCAACCGACTGGGAGGAGTATTCAGAGTGGATGATGGATATCATTAGCAATGCCCCCGGTTTTGTAAATGTGGCTGGAGCTGGCAATTTCTCAACACGGCCTGCATCACGTCCAATTACCAAGTTCGAAAAACGTGGGCTACGGCTGGGTCATGGGGTTTGGGATCTGCTCTTCGAGAAGGTTTAAGAGTAGGATATACTCGCTCAAACTTTCAGGGAAGATCATGCTAACCATGGAGAGAAACCGATTCACTACCGCACTATATCTGATTGCACTAGCTGTAGGAGTTGTGGTCGCCTACAAACTGGGCGCTCTATGGGTACAGGGAGATAACAGTGTGTCCGCCTCCCATGCCAGGCAACAGGCAATCACTACACCGCCCCGCACCATTGATTTTCAGCTTGAGGGGAATATAAACAGCGCCTGGGATATTCCGGCTTTCTCTCTGGAGGATACCAATGGCAAAACCCATAGCCTGAGTGACTGGAAGGGCAAGGTAATAATGGTTAATTTCTGGGCTACCTGGTGTCCACCATGCAAATATGAGATTCCTGAATTTATTGAGTATCAGGATCAGTATGGCAATGACGGTTTTCAGATAATAGGCATTGGAATTGATGACCCAAACAAGATAAAAAACTTTGCCCGAACCCTGGAGATCAACTATCCAGTCCTGCTGGCTACCAGCAGTGCAATCATGGCTGACTGGGGCAATAGTGATCAGGTTCTCCCATACTCTGTGGTCATTGATAGAGACGGAAGTATTCGCTACATTCACCGGGGGCAACTTAGCAAACTCTCATTCGATAGTGAGATAAAGCCAATTATTTTAGAGTAGGAGTTGATTATGAGATCCGATGAAAAAATCGTTATTCTCGGTGCTGGGTTTGCTACCCTAACCGCAGTCAAGACGTTACGCAAAAAACGTTTCAACGGCCCCATTACTATAGTTGCCCCGCGCCCAATATTCTCCTATCTACCAAGCACCATCTGGATACCATCAGGCCTGCGCTCACGCGAGGATCTTGAGATCTCACTAGGAAATTTCTTTGCCCGCTTTAATGTACGATTCTTTAAGGGTAGCGTTACCGCTCTCGATCCGGAGACCCATCAGATAACTACAGATCAGGGCAAACTCCCCTATGATCGTCTCTTGATCGCGAGTGGTGCCCGCTTCATCCAGAAGCTACCCGGCATCAAGGAGCATGCAATCATCCCCTGTGATGGTATTCATGCTGGCGAACAGATTCGTGACCGCATCGCAGCAATGGATAGTGGAGCAATCGCAATGGGGTTTGCTGGCAACCCTAAAGAACCTGCAGGAATGCGTGGCGGACCAGTTTTTGAGTTCCTCTACGGCATAGATACTTTGCTACGCAAGCAGGGGCGACGTGACAAGTTCAAAATCACCTTCTTCAGTCCTGCCCCAGAGCCAGGTAAAAAACTTGGGCCAAAAGCTGTTGGTGGGCTGTTGCGTGAGATGAAAAAACGGGGCATTGAGACTCACCTCGGACATAAAATGAAGGGCTTTACAGAAAATTCTGTCATGACTGAGGGTGGTGAGGTCGAGAGTAATCTCACCCTATTCATGCCCGGACTAACGGGTCCTGCATGGCTTGCTGAAAGTGCTCTTCCGCTATCTCCAGGTGGCTTTGTTGTAGCTGACAAGAGTGGCAGAGTCCCCGGTTTTAACAACATCTATGTTGCGGGTGACAGCGGAAGCTTTCCTGGCCCTGAGTGGATGCCAAAACAGGCCCATATGGCTGATCTACAGGCTGCAGCAGCAGTTAAAAACATGCTTTCGGATATCTCTGGAAACCCAGAGAATAATCAGTTCAAAGTTGAACTGGTCTGCATAGTTGATTCGATAAATTCCGGGGTACTGGTATATAGGGATATGAAGCGTGCAATCATCTTCAAGACCCGTCTATTCCACTGGGCCAAACTTCTATTTGAGAAGATCTATCTACGAGGCATCCGCTAAGAAGGGGCGCCTTTACGGCAGGTTACGCTCTATAAAGTCCCGGACAAAAGATTCTGGTTGAGCACTCTGAAACCGCTCTACCTCCTCTCCGTTGACAAAGGCTAGTACTGTTGGAAAACCACGAGCACCAAAGCGCCCGGCAATCTTCATGTTCTCATCCTCTGCCTCCAGCTTGGCAAGCATGAATGCTCCACCATACTCCTGATCCAGCCTATCAAGAATCGGCTCCAGCACTCTGCAAGGACCACACCACTCAGCACTGATATCCAATACTACCAGGCGCTTTGAAGACTCCTCAATAACTGCCTGATCGAAATTGTCGACATCAACCTGAATCAGAAGGTCTTCTCCAGGGAATCTCGGCGTGCATTTTTCTCCTCTTCATCCTCACCTTCAGGGGTGATAAGTGCACAATAATTACTACCAAAATCCTCTCCATCGAGGCGACGGTAGATATAGTCGATGGCCATATCCTCATTTGGATGAATATTCTCTGCACCAATATGGCCAAACAGGCCAGTACGCTGCATTACTTTGTGGATCTGCGCCTTGAGACCACTAAATACCAGAGTGATATCATTGTCCTGTAGACGGTTAACCAACTGATGAATCATCTCCTCTCCAGATGCATCAAGCTGATTAATTGCATCGCCAACCACCAGAACATACTTCACATCTGGACGTGCACAAAGTGCCTCAAGAATCGCCTCCTCAAAATAAGAGACATTCGCAAAGTAGAGAGAGCCATCAAAACGAAGCACCACGATACGCTTGTCCTGTGGCAGATTATGCACACTGATATCACGCAGGGTTCCATCGGCATAGCGTCCAAGAATTGCTACACGAGGCTTCATGGTTGTATAGAGGTAAAGACCAAGTGCCAACAGGGCACCAATCATGATGCCTTGATCAAGATGAGGGGCAAACCCCAAGGTGGCGACAAATGTAACTACTGATGCCGTACCATCATGCTTATTGGCAACCCATGCATGCTTGAATGCCTTGAAATTGATCAGGCCGATTACTGCCATCATGATTACCGCCGCCAATACAGCCTTTGGCAGGTGATATAGAAGTGGAGTCAGGAACAGCAGGGTGATCAGTACAAGTACCGCAGTAAAGACTGATGACATTCCTGTTTTAGCACCAGCATTAAGGTTCACCGCAGAACGTGAGAAAGATCCACTCGCAGGATATGCCTGGGAGAAACTACCCACAATATTGGCAAGCCCCTGACCGATCAGCTCCTGATTAGGATCAACCCTGTCCTTGGTCTTGGCCGCCATCGCCTTGGCAATGGAGATTGCCTCCATAAAGCCAACCATGGAGATAACAATAGCGCTGGTGAATAGAATACCAAGCACCTCAAAATTGATGGTTGGAACCTTCATGGCTGGAAGACCTTCAGGAATCTCCCCAACAACTGCACCTCCCATACCCTGGAAACCGATCATGTAGCTCAATACAGTGGTAATTACTACGGCAAGCAGAACGCCTGGCAGTTTGGGCATAAATTGCTTGGCCCCCATCATTATGGCAAAGGCCAGAACACCCATAAACAGGGTCATCAAGTGTGTGTCACCAACCTGCTGCAGTACACCCCAGATATCACCAATAAAGAAGTCACTGCGATCCTTGGTCACCCCAAAGATCTTGTTCAACTGAGATAGGCCGATGACCATCGCAGCCGCATTGGTAAAACCAACAATTACTGGGTGTGAAAGGAAGTTGACCACAACCCCAAGTTTCAGGGCACCAAGCGTCAACTGGAATAGACCAACCAGAAGTGCCAACAGAACCGCCAGTGGCACATAGAATTGAATCAACTGCTCCTGGGTCATGGCATCAATACTGCTCACCCCCTCAGGCAGATTGGATTGTAGTGCACTGCCCACAGCTACAGCTGTCAACAAGGAGACCACTGCAACTGGTCCGGTCCCCAACTGTTTGGAGGAGCCCCAAAGTGCAGCCACCATAACCGGTAGAAATGATGCGTAAAGTCCAAAGTAGGCAGGAAGGCCAGCAAGCTGAGCATAAGCCATTGACTGAGGTATCAGAACCAGAGCAACAGTAATACCTGCTATAAGATCAGCACGAATGGTCTCTCCATCCATTGGAAACCATTTCAGAAAAGGGAGAAAGCGTTGGATCATTTCCATAAAACTATTACCATTCAAAGAGTTATAAAGCACTCGTATAACAACAAAAACGCATATCAGGCAATACGAAGCAGATGAGCTTGCTGGAGTGGCGGCAGATGATACCAACCAATCCCTTGTTATTCAAGGGAGTATAAGAGTAT
>CAYQBY010000024.1:0-27129 GCA_964415865.1 uncultured Piscirickettsiaceae bacterium
GTCGCACCAATAATCCAAATATGTACAATACAAACATGACAATAACACTCTCTAATATCAATGCTCTACGGATATATTTTTGATTTATTAAGCTTGCTAGTGGCGGCTGTTGTTATTGTCCCTCTAGCACAGTGGTTACGACTTGGTGCTGTTCCAGGTTTCCTGATTGCAGGCGGGATTGTTGGACCTTCCGGGTTTGGTCTAATCACTAACACAGAAGAGATTCACAATTTTGCAGAGATTGGCGTGGTATTTCTTCTGTTTGTCATTGGTATTGAACTCAAGCCATCGCTGCTATGGAGAATACGCCGCTTAGTTTTTGGGTTGGGTAGTGTGCAGGTCATATTTACAGGTCTCTTGCTTATTCTGGCTAGCCATCTACTGTTCTCTATCAATTTAAAGGCGTCGATTCTAATAGGGTTAGCATTGGCTCTCTCCTCAACTGCGTTTGTCTTACAGTTGCTGACAGAAAAAGGGAGCCTCACATCAAAATATGGTCGTAGCTCTTTCTCCATTCTGCTATTACAAGATCTAGCTGTTGTGCCACTGTTGGTACTGGTGCCACTACTCACAATGCCAGAGCTGAGTATTGGTGCAGATATTGGGCTGGCTATTCTGGAGTCTCTTCTAATAATGGCTGCTGTTGTTGCAGTTGGCCATTACCTGCTCCACCCCATTCTTCACCAGATTGCACTAACCAGAAACTCTGAGATTTTTTCTGCCACCGCACTATTAATAGTTTTGAGCGCAGCACTGGTCACAGAGTATGTCGGACTGTCTATGGCAATGGGAGCATTTCTAGCCGGGCTGCTACTTTCAGGCTCCTCCTACAAACATCAGGTAATGGGAGAGATTCATCCGCTCCGAGGGATATTTCTCGGAATCTTTTTCATGTCGATGGGAATGTCGCTCAACCTTGATCTTCTACTAGAAGTTCCAGTTCTTTCATTTAGTCTTGTACTCCTGTTGATCTCAATCAAAGTAATAGCTCTATACCCTATAACCCGTTTCTTTGGGCTCAGGAAGAACCACGGTATTGCTGTTTCACTTCTTCTAGCGCAAAGTGGAGAGTTTGCTCTTGTGCTCTTTTCATTGGCTCATCAATCGCAGCTTTTTGATAATGCATTATTTGAGCAGTTATTGATCATAGTTTTACTCAGTATGCTAGCAACCCCTTTGCTTGCACACTGGGCTCATAGATTTGCTAGAAAAGAGTCTCCTAAATCAGAGGGTGCAACAACTGATATGGAGATACCATCAGGCGCATCAATCATATTAGTAGGGTTCGGACGTGTTGGGCGCAGAATTGGGGAAATATTGCACACCGCAGGACATTCTTTCATAGCATTGGATAATGATCCATCCATTGTCAAAAATGGTCGAGCCAATGGGCTTCCAGTCTATTTTGGTGACATCCACAATTTAGGGCTGCTGAAAATGAGTGGAATTCATCAAATGGAAGCTGTTGTTATTACCCTAAACAACCCAAAAAACACCGAAGAGTTTGTGGAATTTATACGTACTTCATTTCCAACGATTCCTATCTATGCTAGGAGCCACAACCTTGAACAGTGTATTGAGCTTCGTAGGATTGGTGCTTCGGATGTTGTTTCAGAAAATATAGAGGCTAGCCTTGAACTTGCCAAGATGGCTCTCAATAAAATTGGTGTAGAAGAAGAGAAACAGGATTTAATCATCAATGAGTACCGACAAAACTATCGTGCCAAAACAAACCAACCAAGCAATTAGAATGTCCGTTTGTTTTTGCCCGGTCTCGGAAGTTACAGCTCTAATAGCTCATCCAGCTTTAGGTGTTTCTCCATCTCATCAGCAAGCCTATCCAGGCTCTCTTCTCTAAGCTGCTCAATGCTTAGTGAATAAGAGTTATTGTCCAATCCAGCCCATTTAAGCAGCGCCTCAGCAGCAACAGGGTGGTCAAATAGTCCATGGATGTAACATCCTGCAATCTGATTATCATCAGATATGGCGCCATCAGACTCACCATTCTGTAGCTTTATTAGTGGTCGTTTAATGGCCTCTCCGGCTGTTATCCCTGCATGGATCTCATATCCCTCAACAGTAGCCGTTGATTTGATCTCCTTATCTGAGAGCATCAAAGTACCAATTATATTTTTTAGCTGTTTTTCTGGTCTCAGCTCTGTCTCCATCTGCAGGAGCCCTAGCCCTATTGTATTTCCTGCTTCACCCTCTATACCATCAGGGTCGTTGATATTTTCTCCTAGCATCTGGAATCCACCACAGATCCCGATCACCTTGCCGCCGTATCGTATATGTTTCTGGATGGCGGACTCCCAACCCTGCTCACGAAGCCACTGCAGATCAGAACGTACACTTTTGCTACCTGGCAGGATAATAAGATCAGCTGGAGGAGGTGCGCTATTGGGAGGAATGATTTGCAGGTCTATCTCAGGGTGGTGGCGCAGAGGATCGAGGTCTGTATGGTTGCTGATTCTTGGTAGAGCGGGAATGATCACCTTAAGTTTGGTTGCATCGCTTGTGGTCTGTTCTCTCTGTAGTGCGTCTTCTGCATCAAGGTGAAGGCCATGAAGGTATGGCAGTACCCCGATCACCGGTTTTCCTGTCCGCTCTTCCAGCCACTCTATACCTGGCTGTAGCAAAGAGATATCACCACGAAAACGGTTGATGATGAATCCCTGGATTCGATCCTGTTCACTTTTTGATAGAAGTTCAAGCGTGCCGACTAAATGGGCGAATACCCCACCACGGTCTATGTCGGCTACCAGCAGAACAGGGCAGTCAATTGCCTCCGCAAAACCCATATTGGCGATATCATTTTCTCTGAGATTGATTTCTGCTGGGCTACCGGCCCCTTCGACAATAATGGTCTGAAATTTATCGGCGAGTCTTTTGTGAGCCTCTATAACCTCATTCAGCAACTCTGGTTTCAGCTGATGGTAGCTACGGGCATCACGATTTCCAATAGCCTTACCGTGAAGTATGACCTGTGCACCCATATCTGTGGTCGGCTTAAGAAGAATGGGATTCATGTCTGTTGTTGCAGGTATGCCAGCCGCAACTGCCTGAAGCGCCTGGGCACGACCAATTTCACCACCATCAACAGTTACTGCGCTGTTGAGGGCCATATTCTGTGGTTTGAATGGGGCAACGGATTGCCCCCTGCGATGAAGCAGGCGACAGAGGCCGGCAGTTATGATGCTTTTTCCAGCATCTGATGTTGTGCCCTGAATCATTATGGTGAAATTCATCTCTGCTCATTATACGATAGCCAAATGTTAGAGATTGCCATCATTGTCACAATCGCATTCCTGCTTGATATGTTGCTTGGGGAGGCAAAGAAATTTCATCCCCTCGTAGGGTTTGGGTGGATTGCCAGTAGAGTGGAGAAGATCTTGTTCAGAGGTGAAGAGAGCTCAACCAGGGTTTGTGGTGTGGTCGGATGGATTGCAATGGTAATGCCGGTTATCTTTTTGGCGCTGCTGTCACAATACCTGGAAGGCTACTGGAGTATGGCTGTACAGATAGCTGGGCTCTATATTGTGATGGGAAGCCGAAGCCTGATTTCTCACGCCATGTTGGTCGGCAATGCCTTGGATAACCAGAATCTGCCGGTAGCTCAAGAGCGTGTAGGATGGATTGTAAGTAGGGATACAGATCAACTTGATGAGAGTGGTGTGGTAACTGCAACTGTGGAATCGGTTCTGGAGAATGGTAATGATGCGATTTTTGGTGCTATTTTCTGGTTTGTAGTTGCGGGTCTGCCAGGAGCCCTTTTGTTTCGAGCGGTCAATACTCTGGATGCAATGTGGGGTTACAAGAGTGAGAGGTTTCTCGATTTTGGATGGTTCTCGGCAAGAGTTGATGATTTGATGAACTGGATTCCATCACGTCTTACAGCTTTGAGCTATGCGCTGTTGGGGGACAGATCCACTGCACTATCAAGCTGGAGAGATCAGGCGGCACTCTGCAAAAGTCCTAATGCAGGTGCGGTAATGTCTTCCGGCGCTGGTGCATTGAAACTACAGCTTGGGGGCAAATCTACCTATCATGGAGAGATCGAGGAGAAGCCCATGCTTGGGGCTGGTAGGGTGGCAGAGCGAGAAGATATCTGTCGTACACTCTCTCTGGTAAATAGAAGTGCAATATTGTGGCTTGCAGTTTTGTGGACCATAGCTACCTTTACAGAGATTTTTAGGCTCTATGGATAGAAACGGTCATCCTCAGCACGGTGGTAACAGACGCTACTGGGCTGAACATTATGGGTTTCGGGAGGAGGAGATGGTGGACCTCTCTACAGGCATCAATCCTCATGGCTGGACTGTTCCAGAGATTCCATCTGAGGTATGGCAACGTCTACCTGAACCGGATTCAGCTCTGCTGGAAGCTGCAGCAAGCTACTATGGAACAGATTCACTGCTGCCAATTGCAGGTTCTCAGGCAGCTATCCAGACACTTCCAAGGTTGAGAACATTTAGTCGAGTTGCTGTTTTGGATCCATCATATTCGGAGCATATGAGAGGGTGGGAGGCAGCTGGTCATGAGGTATCAACAATAGGTGGCGACCAAATTGAGTCATCCCTACAAGATCTTGACGTGCTTGTATTGGTAAATCCAAATAACCCTACAGGTGAGTTGTTTTCACGAGAGAACTTGCTGAGATGGCATCAGCAGTTGGCAGAGCGTGGGGGATGGCTGGTAGTTGATGAGGCATTTATGGATACCACCCCCGAACATAGTCTCTGTTTACTCGGTGAACCAAGAACGGGGCTGATTGTTCTGCGTTCACTTGGAAAGTTTTTTGGTCTTGCCGGTATTCGTTCCGGCTTTATGTTTGCTACACCAGCTCTTATGGAGAGGATTGAGAGGTTGTTGGGGCCATGGTCACTTAGCCATCCTTCTCAATGGATTACAAAACAGGTGTTTTGTGATCGCTCCTGGCATAGCGAGATGAGAGATAGGCTAGTTACTGAGAGTGGGCGTTTGTCAGAATTACTTGATGTGGTTGGCCTCACTCCAGAAGGAGGTTGCTCACTTTTTCAATGGCTGACAACACCTCAGGCGGCAGCTATCACACACAGCCTGGCTAAACAGGGGGTGCTGATACGCTTCTTTAAGGAGAGTTCCTCTATCCGCTTTGGTCTTCCTGGTAGCAGGGAGGAGTGGGAGCGTTTTGATAGTGCGCTATCAAGAGTTGAGCAGTTACGTAATGTTGCTTAGGGGGGGTCGTATAAGTCATTTCTGTACAGCATGGAGACTTTTTGGTGAGAGAGATTGAGTGCAGAATCGGGATTGATCTCGGAGGTACAAAAATTGAGGCTATAGTCATAGATCGTAATGGTGATGAATTAGTTCGCCAGCGGGTCTCTACTCCTCAAGGTGACTATAAAGGAACGGTCGATGCAATCCGTGATCTTGTGGCTGCTGTTGAACAGCAGAGTGGTCTTTATGGCTCTGTGGGTGTTGGTATTCCAGGAACGGTGTCGCCAGCTACAGGAGTGGTAAAAAATGCCAACTCTACGGTGTTGATTGGTAATCCACTGGATAGAGACCTCGAGGAAGCACTGTTGCGGCCAGTGAGATTGGCTAATGATGCAAACTGTTTTGCTTTGTCAGAGGCAGTGGATGGTGCTGCCGCAGGAGCTGACAATGTATTTGGAGTGATATTGGGGACTGGTGTGGGAGGTGGAATTGTTGTGAATGGCAGGGTTGTGACTGGGGTCAATGCAGTTGCCGGAGAGTGGGGGCATAATCCTATTCCATGGCCAAAAAAATCGGAACTTCCTGGTCCAGAATGTTATTGTGGAAAAACTGGCTGTATAGAGACATTTCTGTCTGGACCTGCTCTGCAGATGAGTTATTATCGAGCAACAGGAGTTAAATTATCTGCAGATGAGATTGCTGATAGAGCGCAACAGGGAGAGCATGATGCAGATAGGGTCATGGACAAATATGAACATCAACTGGCACGAGGGCTTTCAACTGTGATTAATCTAATGGATCCAAAAGTTATTGTTCTTGGCGGTGGTCTTTCAAATATTGATCGCCTCTACCCAAACGTAAAAAACCTCTGGGGCGAGTACGTCTTTTCAGATGAGGTCAGGACAGAACTCCTGAAGGCCAAGCATGGCGACTCAAGTGGTGTGCGTGGTGCTGCCTGGCTCTGGTCTGATAATGAGATATGGGAAAATCAGGAAGGTAGCGAGTAGGAGTGTCTGATCAGAACCTGAAAAGCCTGGAGATGCTTGATCAGGTTCTGGAAAATGAGCCAGGAGTGCTGCTCTACTTCAGTACTCCACAATGCAATGTCTGCAAGGTGCTGCGTCCCAAACTGATGGATCTGTTTGAGCAGCACTACCCCGAGATCGGCCGCTACTATATCGATTCTACCGAGACTCCAGAGATCTCTGGGCAGTATTCAGTTTTCGCAGTCCCCACCATCATTCTGTTTCTTGACGGCAAGGAGTTTGCCCGTAAATCACGTAATTTCAGCCCTGCAGAACTGATTGAAGAGATTCGTCGTCCCTGGGAGATAATGAATAGCTAAAAGCTATGGTGTCCATGAATAACCACGCCATGTGGATTCAGTGAGATTCCCTCTCTATCCCAGATTATAGAGTCCCGGGAACAGTAGTATCGAGACCAGTACCGCAATCTGGATCAGAATAAATGGAGTCACTCCGCGATAGATGTCCGTGGTTTGGATTTCCGGCGGGGCAACCCCCTTCAGATAGAAGAGACTGAATCCGAATGGGGGGGTAAGAAAAGAGGTCTGCAGATTCATTGCAATCAGGATTGCATACCAGAGTAGTGGAATGCCCAAGATTTCTGCAATCGGGAGAAGGATTGGCACTACGATAAATGCAATCTCCACAAAGTCGATAAAGAAACCGAGCACCAGAATAAAGAGCATGGAGAAGATCAGGAAACCCCATTTCTCCCCCGGAAGATGTAGCAGGTACTCCTCAACAACAAGATCTCCCCCGGTATATGTGAAGGCCATAGAGAATGCGGTTGCCCCAACCAGAATGGCGAACACCATTGCAGTAATCTTTACGGTCTCTTCTGCACTATCCAGCAGTGCGGTGAATGAGAATTTTCGATAGAAGATGGAGAGTAGAATTGCACCAACTCCTCCAACCGCAGAGGACTCGGTTGGGGTGGCAATGCCTGCAAAGATGGATCCCAACACCACAATGATTAGAACCATTGGTGGAATGATTGCTCTCATGGCATCCAGGTATTGCTGGCGAATTGAGGTCTGCTCTTCAGAGGTTTGATCAAAGGGGATTGCAGGTGCGCTCCCCTCAACAATATGGGTGTAAAGCAGCACATAGAGGATGTAAAAGCCAACCAGTACCAGTCCGGGCATTACCGCAGCCTTGAATAGGTCGCCAACTGGTATTCCCATCACATCACCCAGAATAATCAGGATTATGGATGGCGGAATGATCTGCCCCAATGTTCCAGAGGCGCAGATAACCCCACAGCTCAGCGGACGATTGTAGTGGTATTTAAGCATCACTGGCAGTGATATCACCCCCATTGCCACAACACTTGCACCAACTACACCGGTAGAGGCGGCCAACAGTGTACCAACCAGGATGGTTGATATTGCAAGTCCGCCCGAGACCTTGCCAAAGAGTCTAGCCATTGACTCCAGTAGTTGCTCAGCCAACTCGGTTTTTTGCAACATGATCCCCATAAAGATGAAGAGCGGGACTGCCATCAGGGTGGAATTTTCCATGATGGACTGGATCCGGAATGGCATAAAGGCAAAAATCTGAACCCCCTCTGAGAGAGCCCCAAAGAGCAGAGCAATGCCACCAAAGGTAAAGGCGACCGGAAAGCCGAAAAGCAGAAATAGTAGCGCTGTGGCAAACATCAGAAGCCCAATCATGGTTGCTCCTCCCCCCCAAGACGCCAACTACGTAGCATAAAGCCAATGCTGCTTATCAATACCAACAGGAATGAGATAGGAATCATCGACTTGATGATCCAGCGATATGGGAGTCCTCCAGGGTCTCCACTGCTCTCACCCAGCTGATAAGACTCTGCAACAAATCCAATGCCATACCAGGTAATAAGTGAGCAGAAGGGGATTAGGAGAAGCAGAGTTCCTGTGATATCTATCTGGGCTCGTCGTCGTGCAGGTAGTCTGTCATAGATTAGATCAACCCGAACATGACCATCCCTGCTCAGGGTATAGGAGATGCCTAGCAGAAAGAGAGATGCGTATAGGTGCCACTCTAGCTCCTGCATCCCGATGGAGACATCATTAAACAGGTAACGCATGATGACATCGTAGAAGACGTTGACCAGTAATAGCAGAAGCAAGATGGCTGCGAGCTTGCCGATAGCCGCCGAGAATCGCTCAATCTTGCTTTCAATATATTGGGTGGAAATCATGAGTGAGCTGATTATACAGAATAGAAAAGGGGGCACTGCTGCCCCCTTTTTAATGACTATGAAAGATATGGAATCAGTTCAACTGTTCCATGGTTTCGTAGTAGCTCTGGTCAGATATCTTGGTCCATGCTCGTGCCTTCTTCAGGTATGCTGCCTGTGATTCGATAATCTCCTTGGCAAGAGGGTCTGCTGCAGCACGCTCGGCAATCAGCTCATCATTGGCACTCTTCATTGCCTGCAGTACCTTGGTAGGGAATGACTTCACCTGAATATTTGGGTACTCACTCTTCATTGATGACCAGTTTTCTGCACTCTCATGATAGGAGTGTGCGTACATGTCATATGCCGCTACCCGCATTGCGACGCGGAGAATCTCCTGGATATCTGCAGGGAGCGAGTCCCATTTCTCCTTATTGAACATGAACTGCAGCTCTGAGCCAGGCTCATGCCATCCTGTGTAGTAGTAGGGGGCAATCTTGTGGAATCCCATACGCAGGTCAAGAGATGGGCCAACCCACTCAAGCGCATCAATAGTGCCACGCTCCAGTGCGGTATAAAGTTCGCCAGCAGGGATATTGGTTGGTTTTGCTCCAACCTTTGCAAGAACCTCACCGGCGAATCCAGGGATACGCATCTTCAGCCCCTGCAGATCCTCGATGGAGTTGATCTCCTTCTGGAACCATCCACCCATCTGGTTTCCGGTGTTTCCGCCAGGGAATGAGACCAGATTATGTGGAGCGTAGACTTTCTGGGTAAGCTCAAAACCACCACCATAGTAGAACCAGGCATACTGCTCCTCTGCAGTCATTCCGAAAGGCATTGAGGTGAAATAGAGGGTGTTTGGAACCTTTCCTTTCCAGTAGTAGGAGCCAGAGTGCCCCATATCATACTGGCCAGACTTCACCATATCGAATATACCAAGTGGTGCCTTGTGCTTGTTCTTGGAGTCGATAGTGATATTGATCCGTCCATTGGACATCTTGTTGGCCATTGTGGCCATGCTGTGGATCGCATCCCCAAAGATCGGGAATTTGGTTGGCCAGGTGTGAGCCAACCTCAGGTTGTATGTTTTTACCGGTTCAGCAGAGGATATTGCCTCACTCTTTTGCTCCTCACTACACCCTGTAAGTGCAATGGAACTGACCAGCACTATTGCTGCAGATACTGATCTGCTAAAGATTCCTTTCACTGTTTTCTCCTTTGTTGTTTTGTTGTGTGGATGAATTTTGCCTTAACTTACCCAGCTGTACCACATTGGCAGGGTAAAAAGAGCCAGCCCTGTAGAGAGGGTGGTTGCCCCTGCAAAAAGTGCACTGTCCAGCTTGTAACGATCACAGATAACCATACCAAGAACCATGGTTGGCATCGCTGCCTCCAAAATTACCGCCACCTGTAGGTCTCCAGATAGCCCTATTGTCTGGCTCATAAGATAGACCATCAGAGGCACAGCCATAAGTTGGATGATTATTGCAGGGAGCAGAAGGGGGAGACGATTCCAACGCAGAATATCCCAACGCAACCCCATTCCCAATGCTAGTAGCATTAATGGTGGCACGGCAGTACCAAGCATATTGAGAACAGTGCCGAGGCCTGTAGGGACAGGTACCTGATATAGATTTAGGGCAATTGCGGCAATGGCAGCCCAAAGAGCTGGAACACTGAATATCTCAACAATGGTGCTGTTGTTTGGTCCTGAACCATGACGCTGTGCAATCCATATCCCAAGCGTGAGCAGAAGTGGGGTATTTGAGAACAGATCATACTGCAGGGCCACACTACGGTACTCACTGCCAAACGTCTGCTCCAGTACAGGTAGTCCAAGGTAGGTTACATTTGCCCATGATGCAGCAAGTATCATTGCCCCTCTTGCCGGTGAGTTCATCCGACCTTTGCGGTATATGATTGAAGCAAGAGCAACGCCAGTTACAACCCCGACTGCAGCCATCAGTACAATCTTGAATGAGTCGATTCCAAGTGGTGCTTTCCACAGCACATCCAGCACCAGTGCCGGGAGTAGCAGAACATAAACCAACCCAGTAAGGGCTTTGCGTGTAGTGTCAGCATCCAGGCCCATTGGCTTCAGGGGGCGCCAGAGAGTTCCGGCCAGTAGCAAAATGGCCATTGGGAGAAGGATGTTCAGCATACGGTTACAGTGCTAGAAATATACGGCTCTTACCTGTTTGACCTCGGGGTCATCGACAATACAGCTATTTAGTATCTCGGAGAGTTGTTGTGCTCGTGTCATAGACTCTATCTTGCCAAGTGGAATCCATGCCTCCAGCTCCAGTTCCCCATTCAGGTAGTGGAGGGTGACATCCTCGATTAACCTGCTCTCAGGTACATCTTTCCAGCACTCTTCCATCCTCTCCATTAGCTCACTGCGCATAGGAAGTGATCGACATGGGGTAACTTTCTCATCGTTCTCAGGATCGATATGGATGGTTACATCAGATATATCCTCCATCTGTTCATAAAGCCTGGACTCTACCCTGTCGGCAATATGGTGCCCCTCAGAGACACTTAGTCGAGGGTCCACAAGTATATGCACATCAACGATGGCATTTGCCCCCATCTTTCTGGTGCGCAGACGGTGCATTGCACGTACACCCTCAACATCTTGTATCGTCTGTTTGATTGTATCAATCTCCTCCTGCTTGAGACCGGTATCAATCAGCTCTTCGATGCTCTCCCAGGAGAGCTCTACTCCAGCTTTGGCAACCATCATAGAGACGCCAACGGCAGCAATTGCATCCAGATACTCGAGACCAGCCATAGTGCCCATGACACCAACAAGTACCACAATTGATGATAGTGCATCACTGCGATGGTGCCATGCGTTGGCTCGTAATAGGTTGGAACGAATCTGGGTGGCGACCCTTAGTGTGTAGTGATACAACCCCTCTTTGGAAAGTATTGATACCAATGCAGCAAATAGTACGATCATCCCCGGACTGGACAGTTGTTCAGGGTGGAATAGGCGGTCAATTGCATCTGCTGCAATTCCTATGGCTACAGCGATAAGAAGCATGCCTACAGCAACTGTAATTATTGTCTCGATTCTACCGTGTCCATAAGGGTGATCATCATCTGCATCCTTGCCTCCATGTTTTGTTGCATAGAGAACCATTACATCAGATATAAGGTCAGATAGTGAGTGAACTCCATCGGCCACTAGTGCCTGGGAATTACCAATGATTCCAATAACCACCTTGATGATGCTTAATAAAAGATTGATAACTCCGCCAATCAGAGTGGCACGTCGCGCCTGTGGGTAGCTGGTGATGCTCATATATTCAGGATTCTAAATGATAGTTCCATATTTATCATGACATTGCTCATAAAATCATCTACTAAAAACTGTCTAAATTGACAATCTTTTGATGAGACTACAAAATAGACCTCAATTGTTGGTTCTCTTGATCAAACAAATCAGGAGTGAAACGGGAAATCGGTGCGTAACTACTGCAAATCCGATACTGCCCCCGCAACGGTAGGTGATGTTGAAACATTACAAAATACCACTGTCATGAGTATGGTGATGGGAAGGTGTAATGTGAAGTCACAAGTCCGGAGACCGGCCAGGGATTGAGTCTTTTCACTCGTACGGGAGAGTACGGTAACAAGGAGTTTTATTATTATGAGTAGTTCATCACATATTGCATCCACACATGGTGCAGTTTCAGAAAACAGTCAACTTCCATCAGTGATTGGTGCAGCCCTTTTGGGTCTTACCATTCTCTTTACGGTTGGGTTTATGCAAGGTCAGGCGGACGTGGCACACAATGCAGCACACGATACTCGCCACTCATTTGCTTTCCCCTGCCACTGATTATAGGAGTTCACCATGTTTCGAAATATGATTTTTTCCGCAGTGATTGCGGGGGTTCTCGCTGGCCTGCTGCTTTCTGCCGTACAGCGTCTTCAGGTTGTGCCTATTATCTTTGAAGCTGAGACCTATGAGGTAACAGAAGAGTCAGCTGCTGTAGCATCAGCAGATGGACACGGCCATAGCCATTCACATGAGGCTGCCGGGGAAGAGGGGTGGGCTCCAGAGGATGGAGCAGAGCGTACCAGCTATACGGTGTTGGCAAATATTCTGGCTGGGATAGGTTTCTCTCTACTGCTGGCTGCAGCCATTATGTTCAAAAACCGTTCCGGTCTGAAGAATGGCCTGCTCTGGGGGTTGGGTGGATACGTTGCCTTTTTTGTTGCTCCATCTTTAGGGTTGTTGCCTGAGATTCCAGGGACTGTTGCCGATGAACTGGCATCCCGACAGATATGGTGGGGTGCAACGGTAGTTGCTACTATTGCCGGACTTGGTATGTTGGTCTTTGCAGAGAGTGTTCTGATGAAGGGTATCGGCGCAATTCTGTTGGTTGTCCCGCACCTGGTCGGCGCCCCACATCCTGCAGAGCACTCCAGCCTTGCGCCTGAGTCACTTACCCATGCATTTGTTCAGGCAACTGCTATTGCCAACGGGCTCTTCTGGGTTGTGTTGGGTGGTCTGACAGGGCTCTTCTTGCAAAAGATGTCCGGCTCCGAGAGCTAGTTCACAGTTCCAGTTGGCTAAAAAAATTCTGGTTGCAGGGGTGCAGTCTGGTTGCGGAAAGACCTCCGTGACCTTGGCACTCCTGCAGTCACTAAAACAGCAGGGAGTCTCTGTGGCCCCCTTCAAGGCGGGACCTGATTTTCTTGACCCACTTTGGCATAAGGCAGTTACCGATCTTACATCATACAATCTGGATACCCATATGGTTGGCTCAGACGAGTCAGCACGTCTTGTCGCAGAACAAAACGACAAGGATCTTATTTTGGTTGAGGGGGTGATGGGGTTGTTCGATGGTCGCAAGGGTGTGGGTGAGGATGGGTCATCACTTCATCTTGCGTCACAGCTTGGGCTAGAGGTATGGCTTGTTGTGGATGCAAAAGGGATGAGTGGATCAATCGTTCCGCTGGTCTCAGGTTTTGTCAGTTTTGCCAATAAACATAACGTCACTATTGGTGGAATTATAGCCAACAGAGTGGGCTCTTCACATCATGCTGGATTGTTGAAGAGTGCGCTTGGGGAGTACCAACTGCCACCACTGATAGGGTGGATGAAAAAGGGTGCCCCAGAGTTGCCGGAACGTCACTTGGGTCTGGTCACTCCGGATGAGGTGGTTCTGCCTGATCTCTCCTCCTCTTTTTATTGGGAGGAGTCAGATCTGCTTAATGACGGCATGGATAAGAGGAGCGCTGTTGAGACAGTGAGGCAAGGCTCTGAGAAATTACTCAAGGATATGAAAATTGCAGTAGCGAGTGATGGCGCCTGCTGTTTTATATATCCAGCCAACCTAAAGTGGCTTGAGAAACAGGGGGCAAAACTGAGCTACTTCTCACCAGTGGCAGGTGACAAAATTCCACAGAGGGTAGATGCAGCATGGATACCAGGTGGTTATCCTGAGCTCTTTGCCGAGGAGCTGTCAGAATCGAGTAGTATGGATTCGATAAGAGAATTTGTGGATGAAGGAGGGTATCTGTTGGCAGAGTGTGGGGGAATGATGCTGCTGGGGGAGTCAATAACAGATCATGGTGGCAGGAGCTGGCCAATGGCAGGGATTCTTCCATTTACAACAACCATGCAGGACCGTCTGGCCTCACTTGGATATCGTGATGAGCAGCGAGGTGCAAGAGGGCATGAATTTCACCACTCAACCAGAGAAGAGAGTGGGGCTGTGGAAAAGGCATTTATGTTGGACCGTGGTGATGGAGGAATTCACTTCAGGAATACACGGGCATCCTATGTTCACTGGTACTTTCCCAGTGCGCCAGAACAGGTTGCCAGCTGGTTTGGTGCTGTATGAAATCCAGAGATAAGAGGGAAGGTGTTGTACTGGTTCATACCGGAGAGGGTAAAGGAAAGTCATCGAGTGCATTTGGGGTGATGTTTCGTGCTGTAGGTTGGGGGATGAAGGTCTGTGTAATCCAGTTCATCAAGGGCAAATGGAGGACAGGTGAGCAGGAGGCGGCAAAGAAATTTGAGAATATCGAGTGGCACGCTCTGGGGGATGGTTTCACCTGGGATACAAAAAATCCTGAACAGGATATAGCGACCAGTAGAGAGATATGGGAGCTGTGCAAGGAGAAGGTGCGGTCCCATGAGTTTGATTTGGTCATCTTTGATGAGATCAACTACTGCACGGGGTATGAATGGATAAGTGGTGAGGAGATTGCGCAGTTTATTCGGGAGGAGAGGCCAGAATGGATGCATCTTATTTTGACAGGCAGAAACGCAGCCAAAGAGGTAATTGAGGTGGCAGATACGGTGACAGAGATGAAGAAGGTCAAGCATGCCTATTCAGAAAAGGGCATCAAGGCTCAGCAGGGGGTGGAATTTTGAGTGGCAAGGTATGGTTTGTTGGCGCAGGTCCTGGAGATCCAGACTTAATCACCGTTAAGGGGCGCAACCTCGTGGAGAGAGCGGATGCAATTCTCTATGCTGGTTCTCTGGTTTCTGAGGCGGCCATGCGCTGGGCCAAGGATGGTTGTCAGGTTCAGGACTCCAAGGGGATGACTCTGGAGGAGATTACTGACTGGCTTATCCAGCAAGCAGATAGTGGTGAGACAGTAGTCCGTTTGCAGACTGGTGATCCCGGACTTTATGGTGCACTGATTGAGATGGTGCAACCGCTTGATAAGGCTGGGATTGAGGTTGCAGTTATTCCCGGGGTCTCATCAGCTATGGCATCAGTTGCAGCAGGGGTGGAAACATTAACCCTGCCAGAGGTTACGCAGACAGTAATCCTTACCAGGGTTGAGGGGCGTACCCCGATGCCGGAAGGAGAATCTCTTGCAGAGCTGGCAGCGCACCACACTACCATCTGTATCTTTCTCTCCATTACTCTGTTGAAGAAAGTGCAGAGCGAATTGATTGAGGCTGGTTGGTCAGAAGATAGCCCGGTTATGGTTGTGCAGAAGGCGAGTTGGCCAGGAGAGGAGAAGATTATTCGTGGCCCATTAAGTGAAATACGTGATCTGTGCAGAGCAGAGAAGATTGCCAGTCAGGCAATGATTGTTGTAAGTCCCGTATTGGGAGCCAGGGAGTGGCCAGAGCTCAAGAAATCAAAACTGTATGATCCGGAATTTCACCACCGCTTTCGTAAAGTCAAGGATCAGTAGAAGAGGCATGGACGCATGAGAGAGAAGATATTGCTGGTTGGTCATGGCTCAAGGAATGTGGCCGGTAACCAGGAGATAGAGAAGTTTGCCGGGCAGTGGCGTAATCGAAATAGAGAGTGGGATATTGATCTATGTTTTATTGAGCTGGCTGATGTTCTGATTGCAGAAGGGTTGGAGAGAGCAGCACAATCAGCAGATAGGATTATTGTGGTGCCACTAATTCTTAATGCAGCTGGTCATGTAAAAGAGGAGATACCGGAGTTTATCGATGAGGCAGCGGATAAATTTCGGGACAGGGAGTTCCGTTATGCAAAACATCTGGGGGTGAATGAGAATATTCTGGATATTCTAAAACGCTCTCTGCACAATGTATTAGCTAGCATGGGATTATCAGATCCGACAAAGACAGGGGTGGTGCTATTGGCTCGAGGCTCTTCTGATCGTCATGCCAATGGGGAGATGGCAATGATGGCGCGCTGGCTATATGAGGAGAGTGATGTCGATCAGGTTGAGTTGGCATTTACCGGAATCACCTCCCCCAAACTGGAGAGCGCTGTTCAGCGACAGATAAACAGTGGGATGACCCATGTTGCTATACTCCCTTACTACCTGTTTACCGGAACTTTGATAGAGCGTATTCGTGGGCAGGTTGAGAAGTTAAGAGGAGAGTTTCCAGAGGTGGAGTTTGGGCTGGGTAACTATTTTGGATTTGAAGATGAGATCTTTGATCTGCTGGATCAGAGAGTGATTGAGGTGCAGGGATGAGTAAAGAGACAAAAAACGTTGTAACCGAACAGCTGACCAAGGCTGGTCAAAAGATTGAGCATGACTCATTTTCGATTGTAGATCAGGAGGCTGGGCCTCGAGACTACAGCAGTGAGCAGTGGCAGGTTGTGCGCCGTATGATCCACGCCACTGCAGATTTTGAGTTTAATGGTCTGACTGGATTTCATCCAGATGCAGTAAAGGCCGGTTTAAATGCAATTCTCTCCGGTGGGGCAGTGGTAGCTGATGTGGAGATGATATGTGTTGGTCTCTCCAAGCCGCGACTGGGCCATTTTGGGGTAACAGTGCAGCAGTTCATATCCGATGATGATGTGATTGAGCAGGCACGTGAGGAGAATACAACCCGTGCAGTGCAATCCATGCGCAAGGCCAATCGACTTGGCCTGATTGATGGCGGCATTGTGGCTATTGGCAATGCCCCAACCGCACTGCTTGAGGTTAATCGCATGATCCGTGAGGATGGTGTGCGTCCTGCACTTATTGTTGGTATGCCTGTAGGGTTTGTGTCTGCAGAGGAGTCAAAGGAGGATCTGAGCCAGATCTCAGAGGTGCCATGGATTATAACCAGAGGCAGAAAGGGTGGTTCAACCTTGGTTGTTTCCGCACTCCATGCACTCCTTGCCTTGGCTGAGGCAGCACAGAGGAAAGATGCAGCGTAACAAGAAAAAGGGGTCTCGCAAGGGATATACCACAGGAGCAAACTCTGCTGCTGCAGCACGTGCTGCGGTAATGGGGTTGGTCAGTGGTGAGGTGCCTGAGACGGTGGAGTCGCTTCTGCCAAATGGTGAGCGTGTCCACTTTGCTGTTATCGATGGGGCAGTAACCGCAGATAGTGCCCATGCTGTGGTGATAAAAGATGCTGGTGATGATCCTGATGTTACAGACAAGGCCCATATGACAGTAGATGTCAGGGTGCTTGATGGCAGCCCCGGGATTGTAGAGCTGTTGGGAGGAGTTGGGGTGGGTACCGTAACTCGTCCTGGACTAGGTCTTGAGGTTGGCAAGGCTGCAATTAATCCAACCCCCAGAAAAAACATTGAAGAGAATGTTCGTGAGGTTGGTTCAGCTCTGCTTGAGAATGATGGCCTGGAGATAATAGTCTCAGTGCCGGATGGCGAGGAGCGTGCCAAGCGTACCCTAAATCACCGTCTTGGTATTCTTGGTGGTATCTCAATTCTTGGCACCACAGGAATTGTGCACCCATATTCAACTGCAGCATTCCGGGCCAGTGTTATTCAGGGTATTGAGGTTGCCGCAAGGCAGGGACAGGATACAGTTGTGCTGACCACTGGAGGTCGTACTGAAAAATTTGTTATCAGATCGCTGCCTGAGTTGGCTGAGGCCTGCTTTGTGCAGATGGGGGACTTTCTGAGCTATGCACTTGATACGGTTGTTGATCAGGGCATAGAGCACGTGGTCATCGGAGGAATGGTTGGAAAGTTAACCAAGATGGCGCAGGGTGAGACTATTACCCACGCAAACAGAAATGCAGTAAACACAGGGCTGTTGGCGGATCTGGTTGCAGGTCTTGGAGTAGAGAAAAATATATGTGATGAGATTCGCAGTGCAGATACTGCACGTTTTGCGAGTGAGCGTATGGAAGAGATTGGGCGTACAGAGCAGTTCCATCATGCACTGGCAGAGAAGGTTATTGAAACCCTGTCAGGACGCTATCCGGGAAAATTTTCCATAAAGGTTTTGGTGTGTGACTTTGATGGAAATCCACTGGCCCAGGCCTTCAAAGGGAATAGTTAATGGGCAGGTGTAGCGTTATAGGGGTTCTGGACAATGGCTTTAGCGGGCTTGCCGAGCATCAACAACAGTTGATTGTAAACGCAGATCTGGTAATTGCTGGCAGTCGTTTGCTTACTCTTCTATCCGGAAATCTAAAGGATGAAACGGAACGGCGGGATATGACAGGTAAGTTCAGTCAACTTCCCCAGTGGATAGATGATGCTATTGATAGTTCTAGATCTGTTGTGGTGTTGGCAACTGGGGATCCGCTCTGTCATGGAATAGGGAGCTATCTGGTATCAAAACTTGGTCTGGAAAAGTGTGAAATTATTCCCAACATATCTACTCTACAGGTTGCATGTTCACGTTTTGGACTTGCCTGGCAGTCTGCATCAATATGTTCGATCCATGGTGCTGATACAGGGGAGTGGATAGAGGAGTCAGGTCCTGACCATGGTCTCTACAAGTTGCTGCAAAAGATAAGAGCCGAGCAGTTGTTGATTATCTTTACCAGTTCAGCAAATAGTCCGGACAGAGTTGCACGCATGATGTTGATGGAGGGATTTACTGACGGCTGGCAGATGGCAGTTGCCGAGAATCTGCTGCAGGGCGGTGAGAATCTGGTAGGGCCAGCCCCTGTTGTAGATGGTGCAGAACAGAAGTTCTCTGATATGAATATCATGCTGTTGTGGCGGGATGCGTCTGTGGCTGGTGATAGTGTTAAGTATCCGACGTTTGGATTGGAAGATAGTGCATATTCCCAGAGAAAACCTGGTAGAGGACTAATCACCAAGCGTGAGGTAAGGGCTCTTGCGCTGGCCAGAATGCAGCTCTCTGCAGATAGTGTGGTCTGGGATATTGGTGCTGGATCGGGGTCTGTTGGTCTTGAGGCTGCAAGAGTTGCATCCAGTGGGCATGTTTATGCCATTGAGAAGAATGAGGCGGATGCAGATAATGTGCGAGAAAACAGAAAGCGTCTGCAGATTACCAATTACACTCTTGTAGTTGACAAGGCACCATCTGGAATCAGCGGGTGGCCAGATCCGAACGCAGTATTTATTGGTGGTAGTGGTGGAAATCTCGGTCTTCTGGTCAGGGAAATTTTACAGAGGATGAGGCCTGGAGGGTGGCTGGTAATGAACTTCGTCACCATGGAGAATCTTGCAGAGGCCACAGAGGTGTTGAAACAGGAGGATGCAGAGTGGGATGTCACCCAACTTCAGGCATCACGCAGCTCTCCTATTCTGGAGATGCATCGAATGGAGGCGGAGAATCCAGTATGGATTGTCTCTGCCCGAAAACAACAAGACAGTAAATAATAAAACAGTAGAGATTAGTGCAATGAGCAAGCAGGGAAAGCTGATAGGGGTGTCTGTGGGTCCGGGTGATCCAGGATTGATTACCAGAAGGGGGTGGGAGTTATTGAGTCATCCGGAGATGGTGTGGACCTACCCCGCACGTAATGAAAAGAGTGACAGTTTTGCTCTAGGGATTGTGCAACGCTCTGGACTGGAGATGCCAGAAGAGCATACCAAACTCATATTTCCAATGACTCATGATCTCGAGAAGTTGTCCAAGGCGTGGCTACGTGCTGCTGAGACGGTTCTGGATATCCTCAATAGAGGCAAGGATGTGATATTTCTGGTTGAGGGTGATGCATCCACATATTCCACCTTCGGCCATCTGGCAAAGAGTGTTAAGGGGCTTGATGAGGGTGTAGAGATTGAGACTATTGCCGGGGTCTCATCATTTAATGCTGCAGCCGCCTCGGTACAGATGCCGATTGCGGAGGTTGATGACACCATGGCTATCCTGCCGGCAGGATATGGAATATCCACGGTAGAGAAGCTGCTGGATGATTTCGACAGTCTGGTTCTGATGAAGGTTAAACCCCTGATGGATGATCTGATAGATATGCTTGATAGAAGAGAGTTACTGGACAGCTCTATCTTTATAGAGCGTGTAGGGGCACCAGATGAGAGGGTTGTACGTGATCTTCTTGCCTTGCGTGGAGAAAAGGTTAATTACCTCTCTCTTCTGTTGGTCAAAAATCCTGGAAGGGTCAAGGGTGAGATCAAAAGAGGGTGCAGAAAGAGATGAGTATCTCTTTACCGAGAGTAGCACTGGTTGCAATCACCAAGCACGGTGTTGCTCAGATGGTTGATCTGGCCAGGAAGATGAGCACCTTAGGTATGGAGGAGTTAACTGTTGTCACCTCTGAGAAGTTCGCGTCAGAGGTTGAGTCAGTTGACTGTAATAAGATTATCTACCAGGGGGCCATGCGTGCGCAGATGGCTGGTTTGATGAAATCTTTTGATCAATTGATATTTTTCGTCTCCCTTGGCGCGGTGGTTCGTCTTGCTGCACCTCACCTTAAATCAAAGGATGAGGATCCAGGTGTTGTGGTGGTTGATGATGCCGGTCAATTCGTAATTCCGGTACTCTCTGGTCATGTTGGAGGGGCCAATGAGTATGCAGAAAAGATTGCATCCATACTGCAGGCAACAGCAGTTGTAACTACAGCATCGGATGTAGGAAAAACCATTCCGGTTGATATTCTGGGTCGCGAGTTGGGATGGAAGATAGAGGCACCAAAAATAAACATAACCCGAGTCTCTGCTGATGTGGTGAACGAAGAGCCAGTTGCTTTTGTGCAAGAGACAGGGAGCAGGGAGTGGTGGACAAGATCGAATCCTCTCCCCTCCAATATCCATCTCTTTGACAGTTTTAATGATGTCGATCTCAACAAGATAAAGTCACTGTTGTGGGTAACAAGTAGGGATATTCCAGAGGATATCTGGGATCAGATGGGTGAGAAACTGGTTGTCTATCGCCCCTCCAAGAGGTTGATGTTGGGTGTGGGATGTGACCGTAACACCCCGCTTGAGACTGTTGAGACGGCACTGTCGAATGCTCTGGAGCAGATAAAGGCCAACTGCAATCAGGTTGATGGTATGGCAACAATTGATAAAAAAAGTGATGAGGCAGCACTCCTGCAGTTGGCAGAAGCGCACGGCTGGAAGTGTCACTACTTCTCTGCGGAGCAGCTTGCCAAGGTTGAGGTTCCAAACCCCTCGGATGTGGTGATGAAATATATGGGTACCCCGGCAGTGGCGGAGGCCGCGGCAATACTGGCAGCAGGGGCCACGATGGATGCCCTTTTGATAGAGAAATATAAGTACCGTGGCAGAGATGGAAAAAATGCCACGATATCTGTTGTTGAGATAAAGGAACAGGGATGAGCAAGGGAAAGATATTGATGGTTGGGTTTGGTCCTGGAGACCAGGCGAACATGACGCTCAGGGCACGTCAGGCTATTGAAGAGGCTGATGTTGTGATTGGGTACTCCACCTACATCAAATTGGTAAAAGGGATGCTCGATGACAAGGAGGTTATCAAGAAGGGGATGACCGAGGAGGTGGACCGCAGCATCGAGGCCTATGAGCATGCAAAGATGGGAAAGACGGTTGCTCTAATCTCATCAGGTGATATAGGTGTTTATGGAATGGCAGGGCCAACCTATGAGGTTCTGTTTCAGTCTGGATGGATGCCGGGTGGTGATATCAAGGTTGAGGTGGTTCCAGGAGTAACAGCACTATCCGCCTGCGCCTCTCTGGTTGGGGCACCACTGACCCATGACTTCTGTTCAATATCACTCTCTGACCTGCTCACCCCGTGGCCAACCATTGCCAACCGAGTAGAGGCGGCAGCATCCAGTGATTTCGTGGTTGCACTCTACAATCCAAAGAGCGGGCGTCGTACCCAACAGATTGTTGAGGCACAGAATATACTTCTCCGTTATCGCTCCCCTGAAACCCCTGTCGCCATAGTCAAGTCGGCATATCGTGCACTGGAAGATATTCAGATAACTACGCTCGACAAAATGGCCGACTACAAAATTGGCATGTTGACCACTGTGCTTGTTGGTAACCATACAACCACTGTTGATCATGGTCTGATGGTGACACCGCGTGGTTACTCAAATAAATATGACTCTCTTACTGGTGATGTAAAGGATGGAGAGAAAGCTGGCCACTCACTGAGTATGGGGCTTGATGGCTGGGGTGCTGTAGTACGAGAGTGGTTGAGTGAAAACCCAAAATCTACCTTACGGGCAGCAGCCACCTACTTTAGTCGACCAGTAGGAGAGATCCTTGATGCCATACAGAAGCAGACAGATGGTGATAGAGCTGGCCTGTTTGAGGTGGCAATGGTTGACGCTTCAAATCACCTTAAGGCAATTCAAAGTTCAGCACAGTGGGGGAAGCTACGTGTTGTAGTTAGATCTGATGCTGGTGCAGTCTCAGAGTTGTTGGTTAATAATCTTGAACTGGAACAGCGTGGTGACTGGTTAAATCTAGAGCATGATAATTTTCATCTCCACATTAATTGGGGCGAGGTCTCTCAGGTTTGGTTCTCTGCAAGAGGAGAGAATCAGCGTGGATTATATTTTTTAAATGAGAATGGAGATCTTCTGTTTCATATTTTGCTTGTTAGAGAGGGCGGTTTATTCAATCCTGACAGCGAGAAAAGATTTACAGAAGATTGGACGCAGCTTGCCATCTGATTAACCGGAATATCAGGATATTCTTATAGAACGATAATAAAAACAATAAGTTGACAACTGTTTTTTTAATGATTATATTAACCGTCCGCATATTGGAGGAAAACCTGACAGTATCGGTAAAATAAAAAAAATAAGACTAAATACAATAATAATAATTAAAGGGCAATATTGCGGCTTCCGAAAGAAATTTCAGAAGCCGTTTTTATTTTTTGACATCCTCTCCCTGCGGTATCATATGCATCTATGACTGGTACCACCCATCAAGCTCACAGAATTCGTGAGATTCCATACAACTACACATCGTTTTCAGATAGAGAGATCATTATTCGCTTTCTGGGAGAGGAGATGTGGAATGTGCTCGATGAGTTGAGGGGACAACGTCAGACAGGACGATCTGCCCGCATGCTGTTTGAGGTGCTGGGAGATATCTGGGTTGTCCGTCGTAACCCATACATTCAGGATGACCTGATAGAGAATGTTGGACGACGCAATGCGCTTATTGATGCGCTTAACCACCGTCTGGACCAGATTGTAAGCCGTGCTGATGGTAATAAGCTTGCTCTTCAATTGGCAGAGAAGAGCAGAGAGGCAGTTGATGAGTTCAAGTCCTGGGTAGGCTGCCAGGCTGAGATGCGAAAGGGTGCCCTCAAGATGCTCTCTCGCATAACCAGAAAAGACAATATTCAGTTTGATGGGCTTGCCCGCGTTTCTCATGCCACTGACGCATCAGACTGGCGTGTAGAATTCCCGTTCCTGGTTGTTACACCAGATAGTGAGCAAGAAGTAAGGGACGTTGTTGAGGCCTGCATTGATCTTGGTCTTACCATAATCCCTCGAGGCGGAGGTACTGGATATACAGGTAGTGCCGTACCCCTTGAAGCCAACAGCGTTGTTATCAATGTTGAGCGACTTGAGAAGTTGGGGCAGATTGTTGAGCGCAGTATCCAGGGTGTAGATAAACCTGTCGCGACCATTGAGGTAGAGGCAGGAGTGGTTACCCGCAGAGTAAGTGAAGTGGCCGAGGCTGCAGGGGTTGCCTTTGCGGTTGATCCAACCTCACAGGATGCCTCAACCATTGGTGGCAATATAGCAATGAATGCCGGTGGCAAAAAAGCTGTGCGCTGGGGCACAACACTGGATAACCTTGTTTCATGGAAGATGGTTACACCTCAAGCAGAATGGCTTGTGGTGGATAGAGTCAACCATAATATGGGGAAGCTTCATGATCAGCAATATGCAGAATTCACTGTTCAGCTCTTTGAAAAAGATGGGACAACAGAGAAGGGTGATCGACAGATCCTGCAAATTCCATCAGAGCAGATGCGCAAGCCTGGGCTTGGTAAGGATGTAACAAACAAATTCCTCGCAGGCCTGCCGGGGGCACAAAAAGAGGGGTGTGATGGGCTTATAACATCAGCCCGATTTGTTCTGCATCAACAATCACCACAGCTACGAACTCTCTGTCTGGAATTCTTTGATCCAGATCTGCACAGGGCAGTACCGGCGATTGTTGAAACCATAGATATCATTGAGCAGAGTAGAGGTGTGGTTCTGACCGGGCTTGAGCACCTTGATGAGCGTTATGTAAAGGCCGTCCAATATAGCACCAAGGCAGCAAGACCAGATCTACCAAAGATGGTTCTGCTTGCAGATATTGGTGGTGAGAGTAATGAGCTGCTCACAGATGTAATAAACTCAGTAATAGAGGCTGCCAAGAAACGTGGAGCAGAGGGGTTTGTTGCCATCAGTCCCGAGGCACGCAGGAACTTCTGGCTTGATAGATCCAGAACAGCAGCAATTGCCGCCCATACCAATGCATTTAAGATCAATGAGGATGTGGTGATCCCGTTGGATCGTCTGGCTGACTATGGGGATGGAATAGAGCGGATAAATATTGAGCAATCTATCCAGAATAAATTGAGTGGCCTTGATGAGCTTCAGAAGCTAATCAAAACGGTAAACAGACATACAGCACAGGGTGACAATAGTGAGGAGCATCAGCAGATTCTGGCCTCGAAACAGGATGCTGCAAATGATCTTATAGAACAGATAAGGGACCATTGGAGCCTGTTACTGCAGAATTTGGATAGTAGTTATGGGTCAACTCCAATTGAGCACGATCCAGATCTCTCCAAATCACGCACACTGTTTAGGCTGCTGCAGCGTCGGGATCTAAGGGTCTCATGGAAGAGAGAGATAGAGCGACCACTCAAAGAGATATTCTCTGGTCAGGAGATGGCTAAGCTCAGAGATGAGTTTGACATCCTGCACTCAAAGATAAAATCACATCGTCTCTTTGTCGCCACCCATATGCATGCAGGTGATGGAAACGTCCATACCAATATCCCTGTCCACTCCAACAACTATGAGATGCTTCAGGAGGCAGAGCGAATTGTTGACCGCATCATGGAGCTGGCCCAGTCACTGGGAGGGGTAATCTCAGGAGAGCATGGAATCGGTCTGACCAAGATGCACTATCTGGACCGGAAAGAGGTTGATGCATTCAAGGCTTACAAGGAGAAGGTGGATCCAGAGGGGCACTTTAATCGTGGCAAGTTGCTGGCAGGTTCCGGTCTGGATAATGCTTACACCCCATCACTGCAGCTATTGGCGCAGGAGGCGTTGATCCTGGAGGCCAATGATCTGGGTGATCTTAATCAGTCCATAAAGGACTGTCTGCGCTGCGGTAAGTGCAAACCAGTTTGTACCACCCATGTTCCAGCAGCCAATCTACTCTACTCTCCACGCAATAAGATTCTTGCAACAGGTCTGATGATTGAGGCAGTGCTCTATGAGGAGCAGACTCGTCGCGGTATATCACTGCGCCACTTTGAGGAGATGAACGATGTGGCAGACCACTGTACTATCTGCCATCGCTGTCTGACACCCTGTCCAGTCAATATCGACTTCGGTGATGTTACTGTGCAGATGCGTACCATCCTCAAACGTCAGCGCAAGCGTTGGTTCAAGCCTGTTGGTTGGATCTCCATGCAGTTCCTGAATGTAACCGATCCCCGCCTGATCAAGGTGATGCGTACCGGACTGGTAACCTGGAGCTATGCGCTGCAGCGGTTGGGTCATCAGCTTATGCGCGGAGCAGGAGTGCTGAAACGACAGAAGCGCCCCTCTGCCACAACTGGCAAGCCGGAGATCAGAGGGCAGGTGGTCCAATTCTTCCATCGCCCAATGCCGGGAAGTATGGCCCAGAAGAGCCCTAGGGCGCTACTTGGCATTGAGGATCGAAGATATATTTCAGTTTTGAGAAACCCAGAGACCACCTCAACAGAGTCTGAGGCGGTTTTCTACTTCCCGGGCTGTGGCTCCGAACGCCTCTTTGGAGAGGTAGAGATGGCCTCGCTGAGTATGCTCTATTCCCTGGATGTACAGACCGTTCTTCCACCTGGATACCTCTGTTGTGGCTATCCGCAGCGGGCATCAGGTGATGAGGAGAAGGGACATCAGATTTCGATGGGCAACCGTATCCTCTTCCACCGTATAGCCAACACCCTCAACTACCTCGATATCAAGACCGTACTGGTCTCCTGTGGCACCTGTATGGATCAACTTATGCAGTATGAGTTTGAGAAGATCTTCCCCGGATGTCGTCTGCTCGACATCCATGAGTACCTGTTAGAGAAAGGGGTCAAGATAGAAGCAAACAGTGAAAAATACCTCTTCCATGATCCGTGCCATAGCCCAATGAAACAGCTTGACCCTATCAAGGTGGCATCAGGGCTTACCGGTTCTGAGGTGCAGCTATCTGACAGATGTTGTGGCGAGTCCGGAACCTTTGCAGTTACCCGTCCCGACATTGCAACCCAGGTGAAGTTCAGAAAAGAACAGGAGCTGAAAAAGGGTATCGGTGAGCTTGGTAGTGTGGCGAAGATTCTCACCTCCTGCCCCTCATGCCAGCAGGGGCTGATTCGATATCAGGAGAGTACCGGACTTGAGGTGGACTATCTGGTGGTAGAAATGGTTAAGAAGGTGCAAGGCGAACAGTGGCAACAGCAGTTCCTGGATAAGGTAAATGAGGGCGGCATGGAGCAGGTGCTGCTCTAACTTCCATGCAATCCGATCCAGACCTATATCTCTATCGTGCCAAGCCAGTTCGTATTATTGACGGTGATACCATTGATGTGCTGATCGACTTTGGCTTTCAACTCCACCAAAAGATTCGTCTTCGATTATTGGGTATTAACACCCCAGAGATTAGAGGAAGTGAACGAGAGGCAGGATTGAGATCCAAGCATTTTGTGGAAGAGGTGCTGACAGACTGCAAAACAATACTGGTACGAACCCAAAAGGCAGGAAAGTACGGGCGCTACCTTGCAGATATCTGGTACAAGGCTGATGAGACTGATCCTGCAATAATTCTTAGAGAAGGCAAATGGTTAAACCAAGAGTTGCTGGATCGAGGGTTGGCAGAGCCATACTTATGATCATGGCTTGTAATATTTGCAATGCAGCAACTTCCGAGA
>CAYQBY010000025.1:0-23325 GCA_964415865.1 uncultured Piscirickettsiaceae bacterium
TTACCCTTCACAACATCCATCTACCAATCCTGTCACGAAGGTCTCTTCTTGGCTGAAGTCAGTCTTTATTCAGCTAGTGGTTTTCGGTTTTTTGCTATCAAAAGCAATATTATGCAGATAGTCTGGCGCTTACAAGCCTATTGAGAATAACGCCCTGCTCAGCAGCATCTAATGCAAGGTGACGATGTACTTTTGATGGTATGCACACCTGAAATTTTCCACTGTAACTGTCATGTTCCAGTCTCATCCTGGGATGAGTAGCGATTTGAGCTGTACTGTAGAACCAGCACGGCGACACTCAGAATGAAGATCGATCCTGATATCACCATAATATGGTCTAGTGCCATGGTCTTGATATCGATTGCCAGATAACGGGTCATGGCGGTAATGGTTATAAAGAGAAGAAAAATAACCGGAATTCGGTGGGTACGGAAAAAAACACCAATCATCGCCCCCAATTCGAGATAGATGAAAAGCAACAGGATATCACTCAGTGAGGCATAACCCTGCTCCATAATGGAGATGTACTCTGTAATAGCTGACCAGGCAATTGTGCCACCAACAACAAAGAGTCCTAGGAGATGAAAAATCTCTACAATACTGTCACCAACCCTTACCACCCCGGAAAACCTGTCTCTCATGGCTCAAACCTCTTGTGTAACTACGTTAAACAGTTCATTTTTACTCCTCTTTATAGTATCATAGACTTTTGATATTTATCAAAAACACATAAAACAATTTAACTTCTAATCTAGGGAGGATCCATGAATTTGAAGAAGACTCTGGTTGCAGCAACAATCCTGCTGCTCCCATTTACCATGCATGCCGCAGATCTTGAAAACGGAGAGAAGCTCAGCCGTAGCTGTGCACTCTGCCACGGAAAATATATGCAGGGCGTTGCTGGTGACCTATATCCACGTCTAGCTGGACTACCAAGCGGATATATCGAGAATGAACTACACCGACTAAAGGATGGCCGCCGTGAGGCTCACCTCCCTATGTTGATCACCAGTATGGTTGATACACTGAGTGAAGGTGACATGTCTGATATCAGTGCATACCTTGAGCATATGCCGGTTCCTACTGCCCATAGACGTGGAATCCCAAATTCAAAGGGAAATGCATCTGCAGGCAAGAATGTCTATGTCAATGAAGAGTGTGACAGCTGTCACCGCAAGGATGGATCAGGCAAGGCAAAGAAGGGAATCCCTCCTCTGAAAGGTCAACATACGGACTACCTGTTCAAGCAGATGAAGGACTTCAAGGAGATCGCCCGCATCCATGATGGGGAAGATGAAAAGGAGGACAGCAGCTTTGTTAATATGAGTGATATGATGCTGCGTGATCTTGTCGCCTACTTCTCAACCATGGATGACTAACAAGGAGGATACAAACAATGAAAATCAAAAATATTTTATTTACTGCAGTACTAGCCCTATTCTTCTCAACTGTATCAATCGCAGAGGAGTCAAGTGTTGGTATTTTCAATGTTGAGCAATCTGTTATCAAGATTGCCCTGCGTGACGGAGTATCAACACAGGATGCTATCGATGCAATGATGTCAAAGGCAAACGCTCTGAATATGAAGAGCGTGGGAAGACAGAATGTATCTGCTGAGCTAAACGCACGTGGCAGCAATGCACGTCACCTGGAGATCTTCCAGTTCTGTCGCCCTGCAGATGCACGCATCATGGCTGACTTTAATGTTGTGTATGCCGCCTATATGCCTTGCCGTATTGCAATGGTTGAGGATACCAATGGTCGTATCTGGCTTATCACTTTAAATCTGGATATGCTGATTGAGGATATGGTACTTCCAGATGATATCTACACTCTGGCTATCAAAACCAACAGTAATATGCTGACTATCATGTCAGCTGCTGCAACTGGTGAGTTTTAACCGGCTATACAGCTATGGAACCTCTGAAAAACTCCAACATTCGTCATTCCCACGAAAGTGGGAATCTAGTTATCAAATAGTTACTGGATCCCCGCCTGCGCGGGGATGACTTATTCAGAGCTTTCCTAAAACTTTATGCTTCTCCGTTTCCTGCTCTGCCGATGGCAGCAGTAGACATTACAAAGGTTACCAGTACCAATACAATTGCCGGCATCACGGCTACTCTGGTCAAGGCAACAAATGCTATGGAGTCTGCATCCACAAAGAGGCGAACCAGCCCAATCAATATTGCAACAGTTAGATACCCAATATAGAGCCAGCGAAATCTCTTCAACGCCTGTTCCCAGTGCCCTCTCACCCAGTCATCTCTATTGCTACTCAAGACTGATACAGTTTTTCTATAATAGATAACCAACATCGTACTGGAGATTATCGGCACCACCATACCCCAATATCCAAGACCAAATGCAAGCCCGCCTGGCACTGCCAATAGGTGGAAGAAGATAAGGTTGAGGACAAACAGTTCGTGAGGACGTTTACCTGCACTGTTCTCTTCCCCACTTTTTTCTTTATGCTGTGGGCTCACGTAGATGATCCTTTTTTATTTGTACTATCACCGTCATTACTGGAGGGCTGTTCTGCTTCAGGTTCTGGAGCATCTGGCATCATGTCATCATCCATCAAGATCCTTGCACCATCTCCCTCAAGATCATCATACTGCCCCTTGCGAATTGCAATCACCAGTACGGCGACCAGGATAACTCCCATCAGAATCATCCCTGGTATCAATACGTAAATAACTTCCATTACTAATCTTTTCCTCTACCAGACTTTATCTCTGTACGAATTCTGGCTGCATTACCAATAACCAACAGCGAACTTACCGGCATCGAGACCGCAGCTACCAGTGGTGTTATCAGAGCCATCATAGCTAGTGGCACCATTATTATATTGTAGGCAATGGAGATTCCAATATTCTGACGAATGGTTCGCAGGGTTCGTTGTGACAAGCGGTTAGCCAGCTCCACCTGCTCCAGCTCACTACTTAACAGCACTATATCTGCACTCTCAACGGAGACATCAGTACCAGACCCCATGGCAATACCAACATCGGCCATGGCCAGGGCTGGCGCATCATTGATTCCATCACCAACCATGGCTACCTGTGCTCCATCATCCTGCAGGGCACGGATTACGGCAGCCTTCTCGTCTGGAAGCACCTCGGCAATCACCTCCATCTCCTCCCCCAAATCTGCAACTATCGACTCTGCAACCTTGCGGCGATCTCCTGTCAAGAGTGACAATCTCATACCCTGTTGATGCAACCGTCTCAATAGTGATGTTGCCCCAGGGCGTGGCTTGTCAGCCAGAGATATTGCCCCCACACAACCCCCTGCAACCGATAAAAATAGCACGCTTTCTGCCCGTGACTCACATTCAGAGGCAAACCTTATAATATCAGCCCGACAGGAGACCCCGTTTCTTTCCATCCATAATGCGGTACCCAACAGAGACTCTCTACCCTCAACAACACCAGCGACACCTGAGCCTGGACTATAGGTAAAGTTGCTGACCACACTCTCTCTTCCAGCCGCACCTCCCAACTCTTGTGTTGCCCTCTGGATGACAGCCTTGGCTACTGGATGTTCAGAATAACGCTCCAGGGCATAGGCAACACGATAAAATTGCTCACTATCCCACCCATCTTCAAGATGAATCTCTCTAACACTCAACCTGCCCTCTGTTAAGGTACCTGTCTTGTCAAATACGATATGTCTGATGGATGAGAGCATCTCCAGCACCCCTCCATTCTTTATCAAGACCCCATGTCTGGCACCAACCCCTGATGCGACCGCAATTGCCATTGGGGTTGCCAGACCAAATGCACATGGACATGTAATAATCAGTACTGAGGTTGCCGCCATTAGGGCTTTCTCAAAATCTGTCCCCACCCAAAAGAGAAAAGTTACCGTTCCAAGAAATAGGGTTGCCGAAATAAACCAGGGCACAATCTTGTCTGCCGTACATTGAATTGGGGCTCTGGAACTCTGTGCATCCTCAACCAAATTAATAATCTTGCCAAGTGCACTATTTTTCAGCACAGCAGTCACTCTGAGCTTTATCGCTCCATGCCCATTGACTGTGCCGGCATAGAGCAGATCACCTACACTTTTGGAAACAGGCAGTGATTCACCACTCAACATTGCCTCATCAACCTCACTCCTCCCATCAACCAGCTCACCATCTACCGGAATTCGTTGACCTGGCTTCACCAGCACCATATCCCCAACCACCAGGGAACGTACTGGAACCACCTCTTCCATACTGTCCCTTATCACAGTTGCTACACGAGGCTGCAGATCCATTAAGCGCTGGGTTGATGAGACCGCCTTGCGTTTTGCTGCAGACTCCAGATAGCGCCCGATAAGAATCACAAAGATAAAGTTAACAACAGTATCAAAATAGACCTCTCCAACCTGACTGCCGTTAACTGTTATATAGGTTGAATATAGATATGTAGTAACTGCCCCAATCGCTATGGGGAGATCCATGGTCAGATGGCGCGCCACCAGTCCGGTCCATGCCCCCCTTAAGAATGGATACCCTGAATAGAGCAGTGTCGGGGTTGCCAGAGCAAACCCAAGCCAGTGAAACCAGCTTCTGAACTCTCCCTGATCCGCTCCACTATAGAGCGCAATCGATATCCAGAGCAGATTCATCATCGCAAAACCGGCAAATACCAGACGGTACAAGAGTGAACGATCTCTCTTTCTTAGTCTGCCCTCAGCGGTCTCAGGGTCAAACGGAACTGCAACATACCCAATATGTGAGAGGCGTTGAATCAGCTCTGATAACTTAACCTGTGATTGATCCCAACGCAGGTGCAGACGTTTCCCCGTCAGGTTAACCTGCGCAGAAATGACCCCGGAAATTGGTGTCAGAGTTCGCTCTATCAACCAGACACAGGCGGCACAGTGGATCCCTTCCACCAGCAGATTGATCTCACTAATATTGCCGTCACTACTGACATACTCCTGCTGTATCTCTTCAAGATCAAACAGTGCTGCATCTTCAGAGAGTTCTGGTGGAGGAGCAAGCAGGGATCCTTCTGGGGTACGATCATAAAAACCCTCCATGCCTGAGTCATAAATAACCTGGCACACACTTTTGCACCCATGACAGCAGAAGGATTGATTCTCTCCCTTGACAGAAGCAGAGATCAATTCTCCATCAGCAACAGGGAGACCGCAGTGGAAACAGTCGCCTACCTCAGAGTGTCCACTCATGAAGAGAAATGGTTACCCCCCTTGCGGCTGAGGGGTGACTGCATCATCAGTTACATTAATTCTCTGTTCAACCACATAATCATCTTCCCCCTGGCTAAGAGTCAACAACAGATCCCACACACCCTTCAACAACAAGGTATAACGTGCCTCATATAGACCTGGTGAAATCTCACTCAGGGATACAATAGAATCCTGATCTCTATCTGATGGGCGATAGAGCTGGAGGTGGCCACTCAGCCCTCTGACTGCCTCACCATCCCTGTTGGTAACCACCACCTTCAGGGTTGCAGGTCTGGCAACAACTACCTCACCTGAATCCATGGAGACATCCCAGCCCAACCTTTTGCGGGCCTCAGTCAACTGGATTACTCGTCTCTCGTAATCCCTGCCCTGCTCATAGTAATCATCCTTTACCAGACCAGGAGTGGTCTTGAATGCAGTAATAATCATTCCGCCATTAACTACCAGAACCAGTAACAGCAGGGCAATCCACCCTACAACCCATGGATTACGAAAGGCCCGCTTATTTGATTGAGACAAAAAACTCATAACTCTTTTCCTGATTTATTGCTAACGTGGCCCCAGAAACATACTCTCATATCTTGATGTAAGTTCCGGTTTCTCCACACCTTTGAGGTTGAAGTAGACTGGAGTGGATTGTCCACTCATTGCTCTGCGGGGAAGTCTCAGATAGACAGTATATGGGGTTACTTTTCCTGGTCTCACCAGGAAGGAGTCATCTGCACCTACCAACTCAACCCCATCCAGACCATCGGTTGTTACCATCACATGCATCTCGTCATGGGTTTTGTTTAGAATCTTCAGCTCATACTTGTTCTGAATGGAGCCATTACTAAGCAACACATAAAGTGGCTGACGTTCATGCAACACCTTGATATCAAGCCCCGAGATATTCAGCAGGCCGTAGATTATGCCGCCAAATGCGAGGGTCATTATCGTAATATAGACCAACACACGAGGACGCTTCATCAGCGGCGCTACATCCTTGCCCTCCAACGCATCAATTGACTCATAACGGATCAAGCCATGAGGCTTGTTAATCTTGTCCATAACCGAATCACAGGCATCAATACATAGTGCACAGGTAATACATCCCTCATCAAGTCCACCTCTAATATCAACACCAGTCGGGCAGACTGCCACACACTGATTACAGTCAATGCAGTCTCCATTTCCCTCTACCGTCTCCCCCTTCTTGAGGCGACCACGCGGCTCACCACGATTAAAATCATAGGTTGGAACCAGTGATTCACGATCAAGCATAACCGCCTGAATACGGGCATATGGACAGAGCCAGAGACAGGCCTGCTCCCGCAGAAATCCTGCCAGAACATAAGTACCTACCGTAAACAGTGCCAGGGTTCCCCATTCAGTTGATGATGCAGAGAGAGTTAGATAGTCTGCCCAAAGCTGAAATACATCAGTGAACCAGGCCACAAAACTGACACCAGTCAAAACAGAGATGGCAAACCAGGCAAGATGTTTACGTATCTTTATCCATATTTTATCAACACCCCATGCTGCCTTATCCAGCTTCTTGCGTTTACCAGGAGCCCCCTCCAGCTTATCCTCAATCCAGGTAAAGGCGTCTACCCAGATTGTCTGGAAACAGAAAAAACCACAGTAGACCCTGCCAAAAAGGGTTGTTACAACTGCAAGCAAAATTGCCAAAAAAAGTAGAACCAGAGATAGCATCCACACATCCTGCGGTAGGATTGTGATCCCAAAGATGTGGTACTGGCGTCCTGGGATATCAAATAGAATGGCCTGACTTCCATTCCAGCGCATATATGGGCCAAAAAAGAAGATTAGCCAGGTTGATGCTGCCAGCCATTTCAGGGTACGGAACTTACCCGCCATGCGCTTGGCATGAATGGTCTCTTCACCAGTATTGATTTTCCACTCGCCAGCCTCAGCATAGAGATCATCGGCTGCCTGACAACATTGGTCTTGTTCTCTCTCTGACATCTAAGGGATTTCCTGTCTATTACATTTTATTGTTATCAGAAGCTGATCGTACTAACAGAATATTTCAACAATATTTCCAGCGAACTGATTTTACCACTATTACATATATAAAAAGGGGGAGCAGCTCACACTACTCCCCCTTATTCTGCAGACACTCTCTTCAGCTATGAATCAATCTTCAGAGTGTGTTGAGTTCATTAGAGTTCGAATCTTGAACCCCAGATAGATGGCAATAACAGCAGCAATTGCAATCGAAACAATTGAACCAACTACTACCAGATCAACATCTGCTCCAGAGAATGTATTCTTTATGATATCAATCATCTTTCTCTTCTCCTTATTTTCCGCCACCCAACTGGTGAACATAGACAGCAAGCTTCTTGATGCTACCCTCACTCAGACTCTTACCCAGAGATCCAAATGCGGGCATTACAGCATTACGTGATGCAGGATCCATCAGCTCACCATTCACACCATGCGCAATTGTATGACGCGCACTGGCCAAGCGGTTATCACCACCACCCTGCACATCAAAACGCCATACTGCATCTGTTAGATTGGCAGAACCGAGTGGTGCCAAACCTTTAGCATCCATACCGTGACAGGCAAAACATCCGCCCTTGGTTGGCTCCATAAAGAGAGCCTTACCAGCCTCATGCTCGCTACCCTCACTGAGAGCAACAACATGCTTGGCAAGATCATCGATCTCATCACTACTCAGACGTGCTCCGTAAGGAGTCATGATACCCTTGCGACCATTGGTAATGGTAGTCTGAATCTGCTCTACAGTACCTCCATAGAGCCAGTCATCATCAGCCAATACCGGATAACCTGACTCAGATACTGACATTGCAGCATTACCTGAACCACCAGCACCATGACAGGCTGCACAGTAATCACCGAACAGTACTTTTGCGGAACGTACAGTGTAGTTACGTAGTTCATCATCAGCAATAATCATTGCAGGAGTCATCTCTGGATCGTTGATCTGCTTCTCCCACTTCTCACGAACCTTATCAATTGCACTCAGATCCTGCTTGTACTCACCTACTGCGGTCCACCCCATGGTGCCCTCCGTGTAGCTACTCAGAGTTGGCAGTGCTGGGTACAGCACAAAATAGACGATGCACCAGATCCAGCTTGCATGGAAGCCGATTCGCCACCAGCCTGGAGGATCATTACTCAGCTCACGCAGGTTGTCATCCCAGAAGTGACCTGTATTATTTTCGTTTGGAAACGGATTATTCTCACTCATTTGTTTTCTCCTTCTCCGTCTATCCCGTCAACGAGATAGCGTTGAGATTCTAAATGCTCTTTGTTTTTTGGATGAAAGACCAGGATATAAGCTACAACCATGGCAACTGTAACTGCGACGGTAACGATCAAACCTGCCCAATCGTTAACTGTCATTGCGGCCCAGTCGGTATAGAAATAGCTTGTATCCTTGCTCATGTTAATAACGTCCGTTATTTGCGATAGGTCTTGTTGTAGTCGAGCTTGGCCATGGTTCCGAGCACCTGAAGGTATGCAATCATTGCATCCATCTCACTCTTGCCACGAATCTTCTCGCCTGCACCTTCGATGTCAGAGTCAAGATAGGGAACATTTCCCACACCCGGCATCATCTGCATCACCTTCATGCGGGCCTCGATTCCATCAGCATCCACCTTATTTTCTGCCAGCCAAGGGTAATTCGGCATAACAGACTCAGGAACCACTGAGCGTGGAGCCATAAGATGCTGACGCTGCCACTCATCAGAGTACTTGCCGCCAAGACGAGCAAGGTCAGGTCCGGTACGCTTTGATCCCCACTGGAATGGGTGGTCATACATCGACTCAGAAGCAAGTGAGTAGTGACCATAACGCTCCTTCTCATCACGGAATGGACGGATCATCTGAGAGTGACACAAATAGCATCCCTCACGAATGTAGATATCACGTCCTGCCAACTCTAGAGCAGTATATGGACGTATGCCATCACCCGCCTTCCAGCTCTCCAGGGTATCCCCATCCTTACGCTGCCAAACAATCTCAGGATTGGCATTGTGCTCCATGGTCTCGTCAATGGTGAACAGTGGAACAATCTCCACCAACCCAGCAATAGAGACAACAACCATGATAAAAACCATCATCAAGATTCCGCTACGCTCAATCTTGTCTTGAAGCTTGGTTGAATAAATCTTATCAGACATAATTCTTCTCCTATCCTTAGACTGCGCGGGCCGGAGCCTTGCGAATTGTCATAACCACGTTGTAAAGCATCACAACGCCCCCAAGCCAGAATATCAAGCCACCAACTGCACGCATCTTGTAGTAAGGCACCATAGCCGCTACAGACTCTGCAAAGGTATAGCTCAGTGTTCCGAACTCATCATAATCACGCCACATCAGACCCTGCATGATTCCGGATACCCACATCGCAGTGATGTATACCACTGTACCGATAGTAGCCAGCCAGAAGTGAGTATTCACCAGTTTTGGTGAGTACATCTTCACATTCCAGAGTCTCTCTACCAGATGGTAGAGAGCACCGGCTGCAACCATGGCAACCCATCCCAGCGCACCGGAATGTACGTGACCAACAGTCCAGTCCGTGTAGTGAGAGAGTGCGTTCACTGTCTTCACAGACATTACAGGCCCCTCAAAGGTAGACATTGCATAGAATGCCAACGAGACAATCATGAAGCGAAGGATATAATCATCACGCAACTTGTCCCAGGCCCCAGAGAGAGTCATCATTCCGTTAACCGCACCACCCCATGAAGGGATAATCATCGCCAGCGATACTGCTGCACCGAGTGAACCAGTCCAGTCAGGTAGTGCCGTATACTGCAGGTGATGTGCGCCCAGCCATACATAACCAAACATCAGTGCCCAGAAGTGGATCACAGAGAGACGGTATGAGTAGATCGGACGGTTAGCCTGCTTTGGTACAAAGTAGTACATGATCCCGAGGAAACCTGCAGTCAGGTAGAAACCTACAGCATTATGACCCCACCACCACTGAATCATCGCATCCTGTACCCCTGAGAACAGTGAGTAGGATTTGAATAGACTTACAGGGATTGCCAGGCTGTTGACCACATGAAGATAGGTGATCATTACCAGCATTCCGAGGAAGAACCAGTTGGATACATATATGTGGGAGCTCTTCTTGTTGACCAGAGTCATCACAAAGTTAAGGAAGAAGCTCAACCAGACCACGGCAATTGCCAGATCGATAGGCCATTCCAGCTCTGCATACTCCTTACCCTGAGTGATACCCAGTGGCAGAGTAATAACTGCTGCAACGATGATCAGATTCCAACCCCAGAAGGTGAACCATGCCATCCCTGGACTCCAGATTCTGGTGCCACAGGTACGCTGCACACTATAGAAAGCTGTTGCCATCAAGGTACAACCACCAAATGCGAAGATCACTGCATTGGTATGAAGAGGACGGAGACGACCAAAAGTCGTATAAGGCAGGTCCAGGTTTAATGCCGGCCATGCCAATTCCGCTGCGATATAGAAACCAACCAGGGTTCCTACAACCAGATAGATAACCGCAGCGATGGAAAACCATCGGACGGCACCAAAGTCATATTTTTCTGCTGCTTCCACGAATAACCTCCCTAAGGGATCATGAAAAATTAGAAACAAAAGGTGTTTTCACACCACCAAAAACTTAATAAATCGCTGTTAATCAATTTACTTGCAAATTCTCGCAAATATATTAACTTTTTACAATTCGCAGAGGAGTTTACACAACCTGAGCGATTACCGCAAGAAAAAACCGTACCCATAGTGAGGTATTTTTTTCGGCTGCCTTAATGAGCAACAAATATATATCTGATTACCCATACTCAACCACTATGGTTCAGCAAGCGGGCTTCTGCTACTCTCACCAACAATGTCTTTACAAACTTTCTACTGGCACGACTACGAAACCTTTGGTGCCGATACCCGTAGTGATAGACCTGTTCAATTCGCAGGAATCCGTACCGATTATGATCTGAATATAGTTGGTGACCCCTTGATGGTCTACAGTATGCCATCCGCAGACCTGCTGCCCCAACCAGAGGCCTGCATGGTTACCGGTATCACCCCTCAGGAGGCGCTTGAAAAGGGGGTACCAGAGGTTGAGTTTATTCAGCAGATTCGTGACGAGCTATCTCAACCCGGCACCTGCGGGGTTGGTTACAATAGCCTGCGCTTTGATGACGAGGTAACCCGCAACACCCTCTATCGAAACCTATACGACCCATATGAAAGGGAGTACAAGAACGGTAACTCGCGCTGGGATATTATTGATCTACTGCGTCTGACCAGAGCACTCCGTCCGAACGGTATTGAGTGGCCATTCTATGATGATGGCAAACCAAGCATGAAACTTGAGCATCTGACTGTAGCAAATGGTATTGACCACGGCATGGCACATGATGCCCTGGCCGATGTACATGCCACTATTGCAATGGCCAAGCTGGTCAAGGAGAGGCAGCCAAGACTCTATGATTTTGTCCTCTCCAACAAGGACAAGGGTAGCGCCGGCAAACTGCTAAACCTTAAAAACCCATCACCCCTACTCCATATCTCCTCAATGTTTCACTCTGAGAGGGGAAATATTGCCGTCGTTCTACCAATTGCCCGTCACCCCACCAATAGTAACGGCGTTATTGTCTATGATCTGCAACAGGATCCAACACCACTGCTTACACTATCTGTGGAGGAGATTCATCAGCGTCTCTTTACCCGTAGTGCCGACCTACCAGAGGGGGCTGAGAGAATCCCCCTGAAAACCATCCATCTGAACAAGTGTCCGGTCTTGGCACCCCTAAACACCATGAATAGAGAGGCAGAAGAGCGACTTGGGATAGATCTGCAACAGCAATTGAGCCATGTTGCGCCATTACAGAACGATCCATACCTGTCAGAGAAGGTGATCAGGGTTCATCAACTCCACTCATTCCCCGAGGAGTCAGATCCAGACAGAATGATATACAGCGGATTTTTTGGTGATATTGATAGAGAACTTATGGCCAAGGTTCACTCTCTCTCACCCAATGAGCTTGCAACTGAGAATATTGTTTTTCAGGACCGCAGGCTTGGAGATATGCTGTTCCGCTATCGTGCTCGCAACTGGCCAGAGTCACTGAGTGAACAGGAGCAGCAAAGGTGGCAGCGATTCTGCCAACACAGAATCATGGATGCCGATGGCGGAGGCACAATCTATTATGAGGAGTACATGAGACAGCTCTCCACTCTAGCAGAGACTCACGCCAACAACCCTGAGAAACTTAGGATACTGAAGCAGCTATCAACTTATGCTCAGACCATGGTATCAGGTTTCTGATCAAGTACAGTGGATACGATCGTAGTAACGAGCCCTATATAGTAGACGTTTCTTTTCAGGGTCATCACCATCAGTAAAACCGGTCCTGTCATGCAATATATTGTTACCAATAAGCCCCCACCCTGACTGAAGTGTCGCACGGAAAATATGCTCAGAACTTCCCTTTAACAGTCTCTCAAGCCAACCTGAAGCCTCCTGTACCAACATGTCATCACTCCAAACAATATTGCGCTTACGCATGGTATAACGCATATGAAGGTTTCCGGCGGCAGTAACCATAAAAACAGGGCCTATCCTCTCTGGACGCAACTCCTTGTCATCAACTACATGGCTTGGGATTAGCATTGCATCTTCCTGCATCAACGCACGCACATAATCGGGATTCTCCTCACGCATAAGCAGATAGGCCATCTCATGATCCATCAAGGCATTTTCCCCACCTTCCATTGCTGGACGCACACAATGCAAAAGCAGAGAGTAATTTTGCAAATCAAGTCGGTTGTAATAACCATCTGTATGCCAGTGGATCTCCTTATTTGAGTAAGGAATATAGGGGGAGTGGAGCTGGTCGTCCTGTACTGTTAATGCAGTTACAGAATCACTTTCTGCACCACGATTATGGTTTATGTTGTTACAGCCAAAGCGCATCCCTACAGCACGTGGAATATGGGTACCCTCCATATCCCCAATATTGCTGACATAGACAGCCATATTGAAGCGACGCACACGATCAAGCATTGCATCATGTTCAGAGTTAGTTATTGTTCTAGGATCATCAACCTCAACAATCAGATCACCAACCTCCGTAGGAGCCTCTCTCAGCTTGCGATCACGCCAAGCCTTATAGGCTGAATCATCACTCATATCAAAGGGGTTGCTGTCACTCATCAATCTACTCCATACGCAATTTCAAAGCGCGAAATTCTACCATATTGAAGCAACGTAACACATTGATATAACGCATGTTTTTGCTACAGTTGCCGTATAACCTCAAGAAATCCGGCATCCTTATCATGCTCTCCCCATTGATCAAAATGGATCACCTCATCCAGTGGCATTCTGGGTAGCCATCCCGCCTTTTCCAGCTCCGGTTTCTCATGAAACTGCGAGACATAACCAACGCACAGATATGCTACCGGCACCACAGATTCTGGCAACCCCAGGGTCTCTGTCAATGTGTCAGGGTCCATAATACTTACCCAACCAACCCCCAACCCCTCGCTACGGGCAGCCAGCCAGAAATTCTGCACTGCACATACGCTACTATAGAGATCCATCCACTCCATATGGGTCCGACCTATTACTACAGGACCGGTACGAGAACGGTCACAGGTGATAACCAGGTTTAATGGTGACTCCAGAATACCCTCAAGCTTGAGGTTACGATAAGTATCCTGCTTCTCCTCAGGAAACATCTCTGTCGCCTCGGCATGAGCCTTATTGAAGAGTTTATGAACCCTCTCTCGTACCTCAGTGGAACGAATCACCATAAAATCCCACGGTTGCATAAAGCCAACCGAAGGGGCATGGTGCGCCGCATTAAGCACACGACCAAGAACATCATCCGGAACCGGATCTGCTAAAAATTCACCTCTGACATCACGACGATTGAAAATCGCCTTGTATACAGCTGCACGTTCACTATCTGAAAAGGCATGTTTTTCCACTCTATTCCCCTTATGAAAAACATTCGGAGAGGCCACTCCACGGCATCTCCTGTTACTCTCTCAGGCCGGTCTTCTGACTCTGGTTCAACTCTCTCAACCCCCTTCCCGATTACAAGATCAGTGGGTACTGGTTGAGAGATCCCCATCACAGCGCTGGGCACGTAGCGGATTTACACCGCTTTCCCGATTCTTTCCCTCTCCAGATCTGGAGAGAGAACACCTGAGTGACTGAAATTTTATTCTACATCAAAACTCGTTGGCCTCTACCTCTAAATATGCGTGGCTGGCATAATTGGCTGGGGCAACTTCACCAAAACATATTTTCTAAACCGATGACAAAAATCACCACGGAAAACAAATGCAGCTTCTGCAGTGGCACCAAATGTTGTAGTTACTTTACGCAACAGATTGATACTCCACGCAGTAAAGATGACTTCCAGACCCTACTCTGGCAGATTGCCCATCGGGACATCGAGATTTATCAGGATGAGGATGGTTGGTTTCTGATAATCAACAACCGCTGTCAATTTATCGGCAAGGGCGGCAGCTGCACCATTTATGACCGGCGCCCTACCATCTGCAGAGAATATGATAATGAGTGGTGTGAATATGATGAACCGGCAGAGAAACATTTCAAGCGCCACTTCACCAGTTATGACAAGCTTCTGGAATACTGCAGAAAGCGCTTCTCGCGGTGGGACAAATAAACGGATATCGGTATACTCGCCGCACACTACGCAGACAGCTTCAGGAACATAAAAATGAGTGAAGAGAACCAGAATTCGGAATATATCGTTGACGTAAATGAGGGCAACTTCGAAGATGAGGTGGTAAAAAAATCTTTTAACGTTCCGGTGATGGTGGATTTCTGGGCTCCCTGGTGTAACCCATGTAAAACGTTAATGCCGGTGGTCACCAAGCTGGCTGAGGAGTTTGGTGGAAAATTCATTCTGGCAAAGGTCAATGTGGACGATAACCAGCCACTAGCTGGAAAATACAATGCACGCAGTGTTCCAACAGTAAAAATATTCCGTAACGGTGAGGTGGTTGATGAATTTATGGGTGCACAGCCAGAGAGTAATGTACGCAAGGTTCTGGGCAACCATATCGAAAGTGAATCTGACAAATTAAGAGCCAAGGCTGGTGAACTGGTAAAAGAGGGTGAGGTGGACGAGGCAGTCACACTGCTACAACAGGCCAACCAGGAGGATCCTGAAAACCCGGGGGTACGAATGGATCTGATTGGAGCATTATTTGCCAAGGGTGATTATGAGAGTGTTGAACAGGCTGTTGCTGCTCTCCCAATAAACGAAAGGGAGGCACCAGAGATCAAGGAGCTTGAGAACAGACTTCTATTTGTGAAAGCGGCCGCAGATGCCCCAGCAACAGATGAGCTAAAGGTGCTTGTTGAGAAAGATCCGAATGATAGTGAATCACGCTACCGTCTTGCTGCCAGAATGGTGGTTGATGGTGAGACAGAGAGTGCACTTGGTGAGCTCTTAAACCTGATGATGCGAGACCGAGAATATGGTGATGATGGTGCACGCAAGGGGATGCTGGCAATACTTGAATCCATCACAGACCCAGCAGTGGCAGGACCATGGCGACGCAAGATGGCGAGTGCCATCCTGTAACTCAGAACAGATAAGATCAGACAGGTTCTGTCTGTACTATCCCAGCCTCACCACGCCAGTAGCCATCCACCCCGCCGTTAAGTAGATAAGGTGCAGCCTGCTCCATTGCATCTCTGGTAGAGATGTCACCACGCTGAAGTTGATCAAACAGAGTGATTATCTCTGGAGTAAAGTGTGACTGTGGACTGATTCTGACCACATCCACCCCAAGTTCACGCATCTCCTCCATTGCACCCAACAGATTACAGGTCTGTGCCGACTGGGTCTGGATGCCGTTGATGGTGAGAAATGGCTCCCCCTCCTTTGTATTCATCAACATCCCATCAGGATCACCAAGACATTTATACTGGCAATCATCTTTTGGGAGCTCATAGTGGCGAGCCGTATAGCAACGGGCAGCATAGGCCAAGGGGATTCTTCCCCATGCAAAGACCTCTGTCTCCAATCCATCTGGGCGCTCTGCCTGCAGCTCACGCAAGGTATCACGGGAGAGCTCAACCGGAAGAACCCAGCGACTCATTCCAGCCTCTGTTAACACTTTCATGGTGCCCTGGTTATAGATATTTACCGAGTGTCCGACTACAAAACCAGAACCCTGTTCCGAGAGCAGATTAACAGCGGCAAGGTCATTTGCCTCCACCATGAATTCGCCATTGCCACATATTCTTCTCAGGGTCTTCAGTTCTGATTCAGCCTCCAGAAGCGCCAGTGTAGAGAGTACAACCTCTTTACCTGCAGCCTTGAGCTGCTCTGCAATATCAATCCACTGCTCAGTATTCAGGGAGCGTCGCTTGGAACAGATGGTCTCCCCCAGATAGACAATATCTACCGGAGAATCTGCCACCTTGTCGTAGAACGATCTAATATCGTCCTCAGACCAGAAGTAGAGAATTGGGCCTAGTGAGATCTTCATATTATTGCCATGAACGGTGGTAGGCACCAAGAGTTGTCTGTGCCCCCTCCGCCACCTTGCTCAACTCCGCATTCCATGCATCTTTTACCTGGAATGCCTCTGGATCACGTTTACAGGCATCAATAGCCTCACGCCAGACCCTGGTTACCTGAGCCACATAGGCCGGGCTACGCTGACGTCCCTCAATCTTGATTGCAGCAATCCCCATATCCATCATCTCCGGCAATAGCTCCAGAGTATTCAGACTGGTGGGCTCCTCAATTGCATACCCCTCCTTGCCCTGTACCTCAAAACGCCCCTTGCATATGGTTGGGTATCCGGCATTCTCTCCAGCGTTATAACTGTCTACCAGAATACCTCCCAACCTGGTCTCCATGCCGCCATCATCACGATCAATCCACTCCACATGGCTACCTGGAGAACAGGCCCCATAGGTATTTGGAGATCTTCCTGTTGCATACGAAGATAGCAGACAACGTCCCTCCACCATTACACAGAGGCTACCAAAACCAAACAGTTCAAGTGGTACCGGGGTGTGCTCGGCAAGGTGGCGCACCTGTGGGGCAGAGAGTACCCGGGGGATAACCACTCTTCTGATGCCAAAGGTTCTCTGCATAAAGCTGATAGCCTCATAGTTGGTAGCAGAGCCCTGCACTGAGAGGTGAAGCTTAAGATCAGGCCAGCGGTTAGCTGCATAATCAAGTATCCCCATATCCGCCAGAATAACCGCATCTATCCCAGCCTCTGCAGCACGATCTACTGCACCAATCCACCGTTTCCACCCACTTGGCTGCGGGAAGGTGTTGATGGCAGCAAACATGCGGGCACCGTGACTATGGGCATACTCAATCCCCTGACCTATATTCTTCTCATTAAAATTGAGACCAGCAAAATTACGGGCGTTAGTGTCATCCTTAAACCCCATATATACCGCATCAGCGCCATTATCGACAGCTGCTTTAAGCGAGGGTAGATTACCTGCTGGGCATACCAATTCCATCGGGGAATTGTAGTTGATTAACTATGCATAATCGAATGCTAAAATAGACAGGTTTGATTCAGATCATCTCTATGAGAACCTAAGGGAGACCTTAATAAGTCACCCCCTGCAGAGGCGGGAATGACGAATATTGGTGGTTTTCAGAAACTCCCTAATAAACCCCACTAACGTGTTGAGTATTTGGGGAACTTCTTCGGGATCCGATCTGTGATTCCATCCAGTGAAGGGAGATCTATACCACTGATACCGCCAACCTCTGTCAACTTGTGGATAATGCCCCACTGCACAGGGGGAAAGTTGTTGCCAAAACGGAGTGCGGCCTTCCTCAATAGTCGTGCCGGGGCACTGTCGTTGGTGAAGAGACGAACAATGGCATTTGTTCCATGATAGATGGGACGACTGGCAACCATCTGTTGGCGCTCATAGTGATCCAGTACAGCCTTGCCATAGAACGGCTCACCTCGACTAATTGCACTCTTCATCGCTGTGGCAAGGGTATTCTGTCCACGCAGACCAAGGTTAAATCCATGTGCAGTTACCGGATGCATGCCCACTGCCGCATCTCCCAGTAGGGCGTAACGGGTTCCCGTAAAGTGGTTGGCATGAACCGCCACCAGAGGGTATGAGAAACGCTCGCCATCCAGCTCCATGCTGCCAAATTCTCCACCCAGCCCCTCCTCAATGGTTGCATTGAACTCGGCAATTCCCATCTCCAAATATCTGTTAGCCTGGTTGGAGGGGACGGTAATTACCACTGATGCACGATTACCGTTTAATGGAAGCAGCGCAAGAGTACGGCCGTAACGGAAACACTCATAGGCAGTTTGATGGTGTGGTGTTTCGTGAGTGACACGACAGACGATTGCGGTTCGACCAAAGTCGAACATATCTGCCGATATCCCCACCATTCTGCGTGTACTGGAGAATCTACTATCAGCGGAGACCACCATCTCTGTCTCTATCTGCTCTCCAGTGGAGAGAGATACTGAGGCAGAACCACTGGTTGTATTCAGGGCTGTCACCTCAACACCACAACGAATCTCTACGTTACTCGCCCCTCTGACCTGCTCATAAAGTGCCTTGCGAATCACATGGTTTGATATGAGGTATCCAAGCTCATCTATCGAGCGCCCACTGGTATCAAAACGTAGTGCATAATCAGACTCCCCATCCACTACTCTGGCTGCCTTTAATGGAGCTATCTCCTGTTCCGGGATTCGTTGCCAAACCCCAAGCTCCTTCATAACCTTCTTCGACAGGTGGGTATTGGCAAAATCTCTGCCATCCATTGTTGGATTCTGCAATGACTCCAACTCCTGTCGCTCCAGGATCAGTACTCTAAGATCACTATCAGCCAGTGAGCAGCCAAAACTGAGACCGGCAGAACCACCGCCAATCACGACAACATCGTACTGCATGGTACTCATACCGCTTTTACCTGCGACACCAAACTATCGCTATCTGCCCGCCGACGTGCCATCTCATCCTCAATAGCATTGAGCACCAACCATTTTTTACTGCACCACGCAGGGTCCAGAAGAATATCCTCAGATGCGGTGGCAGTGAGGCGATGGTAGACCATGTTGTCAGGAGCCTGCTCGATCCAGTCGACCACAACATTCACATACTCCTCTTGGGTCAGTGAGACAAAATCACCACTGCGCCACTCATTGGCCAACCTCGTACCCTTGACCACATGCAGAGGATGAAATTTAAAGCCATCCGTCCCCAACTCCAGCACCCGTTCCATGCTCTCCCTATAGTGGCTCTCACCCTCTCCTGGAAGACCGGCAATCAGATGGGTGCAAAGCTGGATTCCCCGCAGTTGTGCAGCCCGTACTGCCTGACGATACTCTGAAAAGTAGTGGAGTCGATTGACCCGATCAAGAGTCTCATCAAAGGCAGACTGGAGACCAAGTTCCAGCCAGATCTCATAACCCTCGTTGCGGTAGCCCGACAATAGATCCAGTACCGGATCAGGAACACAATCAGGACGTGTACCAATCGAGAGACCAACCACATCTGGCTCAGCCAACGCCTCTCGATACATCCTGTCGAGAACAGCTGGATCTGCATAGGTATTGGTATAGGCCTGAAAATAGGCAATATAGCTCTGTGCACCAGTCCGTTTACGAATTACCTGTCTACCAGACTCTATCTGCTCGGCAACAGTTCGTGGATTCCTGCCATGCGGACTAAAAGAGACATTGTTACAAAAGGTACAGCCGCCACGCCCCTTGGAGCCATCAATATTTGGGCAGGTAAAACCGGCATCGATCGACACCTTATGGACCCGTTTACCAAAACGGTCCTGCATTGTGCTTCCAAAAGTGTGGATATAGTCAGTCAGCGCCATGAATCAAAAGTATATCGGATCCCCCATCGAATCAGTAGGGAATCGGCATAAATTTCTTGAGAAAAAAGGTTGGTTACTAAGATTTTGACTGATAGAAGCTCAGGGCCTTGTTAAAAGCCATGCGTAGTGGTGCAGGAATCGAAAGAGCCTCAACATCCAATCCGTATATAAGATTCTTGGTCTCCAACCCCAGTTCAACATCACCCTCAAGACGAATACGGCGCTGGAAAAAGAGGGTATCAGGGTCCTCCTTACCTAATGACAATTGCAGAAAATCATAGAGATCACCACTAATTGCCAGATCAATTGGCCCCTCTCCAGAGTGAGCCACCAACCCCTTGCGCCCTTTGGTAAAACGGAACTCTACCCCTGCATCAAGCAGGCGAATCACCGCAGTACGGGAATCCAGAAAATCCAGGTCACCATCACTCAACTGCTGCCCGAACAGATGGTTCAATAGAGCAACCAATAGCTGCGTATGGACCAGATTTGGCACCATCTTCAATGGTGCCGCAAGAAATGGTGGAATTTTGGGATTGACCCCCACATCAACTGATTGGTAACTATTTTGCATATGGTTCATTGTACCCTACTTGCCCCATAAACCATTAACAACTCTGGGATAGAGAGCCATCAAATCACTCTATCGAGGTGTATTATTCATTGACTTTGAATACCCAGAAAGATAGAATTCAAGGCCTTCTACAGGATGGTACGGGAAGTAGGAATCCCAACACTACGCCATGTAACCCGTTGATATTGGAGATAGATATGGATCAAAAACTTCTTGATGAGCAGTATTCATTACTGAATACACTCTCGGTGATAAGAAGTCATGGCAATAGCGGGCATTTTGATATCCCCTCTCTGATAAATGAGTTACAAAAATTTGCCATCTCCCTGTCTGACTATTTCTCCATGGAGACCGATCATATCAAATCTATACTGAACAGCCCTGACTGCTCGGAAGAGGTGACCGAGAGTGGAAGAGAGCTATTTGTTGAGACAGATCTGATAACAAAAAAATTAGCTGATTTTGTCAGCGATTACTGGGGTAGCAAGGCTAGTGAGCGGGATTTCTATAAATTCCAGGTTGCGCTATCTAATCAACTCAATGATATTGAGATTAGACTTAATGGTGCAAAAGGGTCTGACAGTCCATTCTTTCATCTGAAAAACCCACTCTGTTAATGGAACAGATGCCTCTCTGATCAACAGCTGTCAATAGCGGTATTACAACATTCCCACACAAAAGCACTGGCTCACTTGGAGAAGTGAACCAGTGCGCTACCTGCTCCCTCCCGGTACCAATGTAGGAATGATATCTGGAGATCACCACAAGCATTTAAGACTATAGTTGATTAACAACTGCTTATAATTGATCTAGATCAATTCAACTACCTACGATTAGTTATCGTCTATCTATCAATAACATGCATAAAAAAACCCCGGTAGCCGTCAGGCTACCGGGGCTTCCATTACAACACTACGTAGGCTTAGATGATATTACGTGGTGCAAAGGACATGGAGCGGAACTCCTTCTTGTACTTCGACTCACCAATCTTTTTCACCATAGCCACACCCATCTTGTAGTTGTAGTTACCACTGATCTGATCGACCACACGGTTCTGCAACGAGTTGTTGGGCTGGCGCATATCCAGCATATTGCCGTACATCATTCCCTTCTTGAGATGAGGGGCGATAACTGCAACAGCTGTGACCGCAGCCTTGGTTAGCTTGAGATGACCATTCTTCATCATCTCAGAGAACTGGAAGTCGTTTCCGTGAACACCGAGAATGGTATCCTTGGACTCGACCACACGATCAGAGTAGAGCATTACCTGATCACCAGACTCAATTCCACGAGCCTTGGCATCATCAGGATGGATTTCTACCCAGTTCTCTGGCCAACGTTGAGTAACATAAGGACGACGCTCAACATCATCAAATCCAGACTGCCAGATCTCGTTGATACGTCCATTGGAGAACCAGAGCTCATCACCCTTGGGCGACAGCCACTCATGGAAGTCTGCAAACAGTTTCCATGGATGCTTCTGGATATTGACCTTACCGGTCTGCGAGTTGAAGTGTGTCATCTTCTTGTTGGTCATGTTGGCACCCTGAGTGACACCCATTCTCTCCATATCTGCTTCAGTCAGCGTGGTGTCATGGAGACGCTTGGTTCCATGCAGCTCGCCGGTGTTGTAGTTATAGACAGTTGGGCCCTGGATACCCGTGGTACCAAACTCACGCATCTTCTCATGCAGGGTCTTGCCTTCACGATGTGCGGCGACCTTGATCATGTGGTAAGCCTTACGGTTGCCACGGCTGGAACGGGAAGACTCCTCACAAACCTCATTGGAGCTCTTCCAGTCAAAGCCTTCGTAACCCATGCGGCTTGCCATTCCACCGATGATCCACCAGTCTGGCATTGCCTGTCCTGGGGCATCGTAGAACTTGTTGTAGATACGGAGACGACGCTCACCATTTGATCTGGTGAAGTCTGACTCACCCCAGGTTGCAGCTGGGAAGATCACATCTGCAAAACGGGCACCGATTGGATCACGCAGATATATATCCTGATTGATCACAACCATACCGCCGGAATCAGCACGTTTCTTCAGAGTCTCGATAATCTCACCCTTATCATAGGATTTAACCTGATTGGGGTTGGCAAGGACCAGCTCATGGAACTTGTGATATAGACTCTGAGAACCGGTCATTGCCTGGATCCAGGTGGTACCAATCACATGTGCAAAGCGGGTGTGACCGGAGACCAGATAACGATCCGTGTCGAGTGAACGACGGCGACGACCTGGACGCTTCTCAGGAGACTTGTTACGAGGATAGCTACCGCCACCTGCACCACCACGCTGGTGACCACCGAAGCGACCAACAACCTGTCCTGGACGTCCACCTGCACCACAGATGGTAGCCAGTGAAGATACAGCATTGGTGTTACCAGTATTGTTAGACCAGTAGTAGCCCTTCTCGATACCGAATGAGGCCTTGGTTCCAGCACCCTTATTGGTGAGCCACTCGGCAGCCTTGACGATATCTGCGCCAGAAACACCACAGATCTTCGCAGCATTCTCTACCTTGTACTCATCCTTGGACTGAACCCACTTACTATAGCCACTGAAGCCACCCTTAACCTGGAACATGCCCCAGGTTGTACGCCACTGCCATGGGGTATTACGAGTACCCTGACCGAAGCCTGAAGAGGTCTCCCACTTGCTGTTGATCC
>CAYQBY010000026.1:0-21762 GCA_964415865.1 uncultured Piscirickettsiaceae bacterium
TATGGTGTTTGATCTGTATTTACTGACGCCACTCACCCCAGGTTGGCTGGAATCCGCTGACATTCAATGATGCAAGGTACTCTATATACTCATCGGGCGAGTTGTATGGACCGTGTACACCATTCACTGCACTCCACTTTGGGCCGGCACCGAAGTCCATAAAATAGAGCTTTCCATCCTTGGTAAATGCAGTTACCCAGTGATGAGGAGGCCCATCTTCATTCCAGATAAAGAGAAACCGCGGATTGTAGGCGGGATCGATCTGTTCTAGGGCGCTGTTTGCAAACTTTGCAGAGTCCTTGCAATGTCCACGCTGTTTGCTGAATGTCTCTGATGGACTCTGGAGTATACCGGGAACACCCCATACCTCCTGGTGACCATATTTTTTGATACCTCTATGGATCTTCGTCTGGCTACTGCGATCCCATGAAAAGTTTGATTTCAACCACTTGGCCACATCCTCATAGGAGTCCCACTCGGCTACGGTATCTTCATAGCTTGCCGCGGGCTTAATATTGATTTGTTGTGAGCAGTTCTCATCGAGAAAGGGGATACATCCAGCACCGGCTATACCGGGCAGCAAAACAGTTGCCACAGCAACAATTTGTAATAGTTTGTGGGCTTTCATCATATTCTCCCGAAATACGGTACCTTTAATAGCTCTCCAATAGAGGTGATACCTCTACCAAGGTACAACATGAATTGAGGTTGCGCAAATAAAGAGTCCACTTTTCGTGAGGCAGTCTGGTATTCTGGCTTGGTAAGAAAGGTTGAGGGCAGGATCTGGTATGGCATTAACGGCAAACAGAAGATTTTATCTGCTGTTTTCTCTATTTTTGGTTGAGTGGATTGTGTTGGCAATCAGCCCTCTCCATCCGGAGGATTGGCTGCTGGAGAATGTGCTGGTTATTATTGCTGTACCCATACTGCTCTATGGGCGTCGGTCGTTTCCATTCTCCAATACCTCCTATCTGATGATCTTTATATTCCTTGGTCTGCATGAGATTGGGGCGCACTACACCTACTCTGAGGTGCCGTATGATCAGTGGTCACAGTGGGTAATGGGCTCAACCCTGAATGAGATTATGGGGTGGGAGCGAAACCACTTCGACCGTATTATCCACTTCTGCTACGGACTGCTGATCGCCTATCCGATTCGTGAGATCTTTCTCTATGTGGCCAATGTGCGGGGTTTCTGGGGCTATTTTCTGCCGCTTGATCTAACCATGTCCAGCTCCATGTTCTTTGAGCTGATAGAGTGGGGTGCAGTCGGGATTTTTGGCGGAGATCTAGGGATGGCATTTCTTGGAACTCAGGGGGATATCTGGGATGCCCACAAGGATATGGCGCTGGCCAGTCTGGGTGCACTGATAGCAATGCTGATTACTGCTGCTATCAACTACCGTATGCAGAAGGATTTCTCCAGCGAATGGGCAGAGAGTCTGCGCCTCAAGAGGGGGCGCAGTACCAGGTTATAGATGGCTTTTCAGGTATCTTCCAGTATGTGATCTTGCCTCTGTTACCACCTGTTCAGGCGTACCAAAAGCGATAATCTCACCACCACCATCACCACCCTCAGGGCCAAGATCAATAATCCAGTCGGCAGTCTTAATAACATCAAGGTTGTGTTCAATTACAACAATGGTGTTGCCATGATCACGGAGTCGGTGGAGGACATGTAGTAGCTGTTCAATATCGTGGAAATGGAGTCCAGTGGTTGGCTCGTCCAGGATATAGAGGGTCTTTCCGGTATCTCGTTTGGAGAGTTCACGTGAGAGCTTGATGCGTTGCGCCTCACCACCGGAGAGGGTGGTGGCGTTCTGTCCCAGACGAATGTAACTGAGACCAACATCCATAAGAGTCTGCAATTTCTTGGCAATTGTTGGCACAGGATCAAAGAATGTTCTCGCCTCCTCAACAGTCATCTCCAGTACGTCGTGGATATTTTTCCCTTTGTACTTTATCTCGAGAGTCTCTCGATTGTATCTCTTCCCCTTGCATACATCGCAGGGGACGTAGATATCTGCCAGGAAATGCATCTCCACTCGGATAACTCCATCACCCTGGCACGCCTCACAGCGCCCACCTTTTACATTAAATGAGAATCTGCCTGGGGTATAACCACGAGAACGGGACTCTTCTGTACCGGAAAAGAGATCACGAATTGGGGTAAAGAGACCTGTATAGGTAGCCGGATTGGATCGTGGTGTGCGTCCAATTGGGCTCTGATCAATATTTACAACCTTATCAAAGTGATCCAGACCTTCAATACTCTCATGAGGTGCAGGATCCTCCTTGGCACGATTAAGATGCTGTGCTGTTGCACGATAGAGGGTGTCATTGATAAGAGTTGATTTTCCAGAACCGGAGACACCAGTAATACAGACCATCAGGCCTGCAGGGATGGAGATGTTGATATTTTTGAGGTTGTTGCCACTGGCCTTGCGGATTATCAGTTGCTTATCTCTGGATACAGCGGTTCTCTGTTTTGGCAGGGCAATTGAACGCAGCCCAGACAGATATTGTCCAGTTAGTGATTTTGGATTCTGCATGACACTGTCAGGTGAGCCCTGAGCTACTATATGACCACCATGGGTGCCTGCTCCAGGACCAATATCAACCACAAAATCTGCACTCTTGATAGCATCCTCATCGTGCTCAACAACGATAACAGTATTCCCAAGGTCGCGTAGACGTATCAGAGTATCCAGAAGTCGCTGATTGTCACGTTGATGGAGACCAATGGAGGGCTCATCCAGCACATACATGACCCCAACCAGTCCAGCACCAATCTGACTGGCAAGGCGTATCCTTTGAGACTCACCACCAGATAAAGTATCCGCACTTCTATCCAGGGAGAGATAGTTAAGACCAACGTTGACCAAAAAGCCAAGACGTTGGGAGATCTCTTTGACAATTTTGGTAGCAACCTCACCGCGCCACCCAGAAAGATTGAGTTGCTCAAAAAATGCTGCACTATCCCCAACAGATAGTTGACTTATTTCATGTAGCGGGTGTCCATCAATAAATACGTGTCTAGCCTCCTCACGAAGCCTGCTGCCTTTGCACTCTGGACAGGGACGGCTATTAACATATTTTGAGAGATCATCACGTACGGAATTTGAATCAGTCTCATGGTAGCGTCGCTCCATATTTGTGATGACACCCTCAAATGGATGCTCCTTGCGGGTGACACCGCCACGACTGTTAAAGTAGCTAAACTCTATCTGCTCTTCACCAGATCCGTATAAAACAATTTCTCGTATACGATCTGGTAGTTGATTAAATGGAGTCTCAAGGTCAAATTTATAGTGTTCAGCAAGTGATCTTAGAGTCTGGTGATACCAGGCATTGCGGCGATCCCAGCCCCTTATGGCGCCACCGGATAGTGGCAGATCTGGATGGGTAACTATGCGGTCTGGATCAAGGAATTGCTGAATACCAAGGCCTTCACAGCTGGGACATGCACCCACAGGATTATTAAATGAGAAGAGGCGTGGTTCCAGCTCCTCCAGACTGTAACCACACTCTGGACAGCTATAGTGGGCAGAAAATGAGAGTAGAGTGTTCTCCGGATTGTCCATCAATGAGATTGAGGCTAGCCCATCAGAAAGAGCAATAGCCGTCTCCAGTGATTCGGCCAGGCGCTGACGGATATCCTCTCTTACTTTCAAACGGTCTATGACAATCTCTATGGTATGTTTCTTTTTTCCGTCAAGGGTGGGTATCTGGTCCAGATCATGGATTACCCCATCAACCCTGGCACGTAAAAAACCATGAGCACGCTGCTCCTCGATAAGTTGTTGATGCTCACCTTTGCGTCCTCTAACCAGCGGAGCAAGCAGGACTATTTTGCTGCCCTCGGGAAGCCCAAGCACCTGATCAACCATCTGACTAATGGGTTGTGCTTCGAGTATAGTGTCATGCTGTGGGCAGTGTGGAGTGCCGACACGGGCATATAGTAAACGCAGATAATCATGAATTTCGGTAACGGTTCCGACTGTGGATCGGGGGTTGTGCGAGGTAGATTTCTGCTCAATAGAGATGGCTGGTGACAGCCCCTCTATATGGTCAACATCAGGCTTCTCCATTACCGACAGGAACTGGCGCGCATAGGCCGATAGTGACTCCACATAGCGCCGTTGACCTTCAGCATAGATGGTATCGAAGGCGAGCGATGACTTGCCAGAGCCAGATAGTCCAGTCAGAACAATCAACTTTTCTCGAGGGAGATCTAGATCAATATTCTTGAGATTATGGGTGCGAGCACCGCGAATCAGGATCTTGTCCATGGCCTATCTTTAATATGACTTTTTGTCTGCGGAAAACCTGATAATATAGCTCAACTTTTATTTCGGCTCGACCTATTATTGCGATTTGGTAGAAATTGGGCAGAAATTGATCAAATAACAATAAGATGTTCTCAAGGAAGAGTTACCGGAGGTCTGGATGAAAAAAAGTGGTGGAGAGGGAATGTTGCCTGTTGAACGGAAGGCAGCAGGGTCACTGGCTGGGATTTTCTCGATGCGAATGCTGGGGCTGTTTATGCTGCTTCCGGTACTTTCGCTCTACGCAGAGGAGTTTGAAGGCGCTACCCCAATGTTGATGGGTGTTGCACTGGGAGTCTATGGATTGACTCAGGCCCTGTTGCAGATTCCATTTGGCATGCTCTCTGACAGGTTTGGCAGAAAGCGTATTATCGCCATGGGTCTAGTGTTGTTTGCGGTTGGTAGTGTGGTTGCTGCCATGGCAACAACCATTGAGGGGGTTATCATCGGGCGCGCCATTCAGGGGTCAGGAGCTATTGCAGCAGCCACCATGGCACTTTTGGCAGACCTTACTCGCGAAGAGTTCAGAACAAGAGCCATGGCTACTTTTGGGATGAGTATTGGTATCTCATTTACTGCGGCGATTATTCTTGGACCGGTTATTAATAGCTGGGTTGGGGTTTCAGGCATTTTCTGGATTACGGCACTGTTGGCTATGCTTGGTCTGGTCATGCTGTTCCGCATTGTTCCAACCCCGATCCATAGCCATATGCACCATGATGCTGAGGCAGATCCGGCACAGTTTGGAGCTGTATTGGGTGATTCGCAGCTTCTACGGCTGAATTTTGGTATTTTTGTGCTCCACCTTATTCTAACGGCAATTTTTGTGGTGATTCCAATTGGATTAAGGGATGCAGGAATGGTTCCGGCAGAGCATTGGATGGTCTATCTTGGGGTTGTGCTGGTTGCATTGATGATTATGGTGCCAATGATTATTCAGGCAGAAAAGAATGGAAGAATGAAAGAGGTTTTCTCTATTGCTATTGGATTAGTGGCAATATCACAGTTTGGGTTGTGGCAGATGTCCGGCTCACTCTGGGGGATCATCTTCTTTCTGGTGATCTTCTTTGGGGGGTTCAATCTGTTGGAGGCAACTCTTCCGTCACTTATCTCAAAGATGGCTCCGGCAGACAAAAAGGGTACAGCGATGGGGGTCTACTCAAGCTCCCAGTTTTTCGGTGCCTTTATGGGGGGTATTCTCGGCGGCTGGATTCTTGGATGGTCTGACGGTATGGAGATTGCCCCTGTTTTCCTTGCTTCTGGTGGGGTGGCGCTGCTCTGGCTCGTGGTGGCCAGTAGTATGGAGCGTCCTCAGGCAGTCAAGACAGAGTTGCTACGGGTGGGGGAGGTTGATCAGGCGCAGGCAGCAATACTGGCAAAACAGTTGCTGGGTATTGCTGGTGTGAGTGAGGCTGTGGTAATTGCTGAGGATGAGGTAGCTTATTTGAAGGTGGATGAGAAGATTTTGGATAGAAAATCACTGGAAGCAATTGCTCTGGCATGAGACCATGAATCGGTTGGATATCATATTGTATTAATGGACTGAAGAGGTAAGAGGAAGATGGCAAGAGGAGTCAATAAGGTAATTTTGGTTGGTAATTTGGGTCAGGACCCAGATGTGCGTTATACCGCTGATGGAAGGGCCATTGCCAATATATCCATCGCAACAACAGATAGTTGGAAAGATAAGAATACTGGAGAGCAACAGGACCGCACTGAGTGGCATCGTGTTGTATTCTTTAGCAGACTGGCTGAAATTGTATCCGAGTACCTGAAGAAGGGTGCACAGGTATACGTGGAGGGCCGTCTACAGACACGTAAGTGGCAGGATAAAGATGGAAATGATCGCTATACAACAGAGATTGTAGCAAACGAAATGCAGATGCTAGGCGGCCGTAGTGGCGGCACTGCTGACTTCAGCGGCAATTCTGGTGGTGGACAGAAGCAACAGGCTTCAGCAGCAGCTCCGGCTCCAACTATGGATGATCTGGATGACGATATACCGTTTTAAAGAAACGGCTCCACCTCAACCCATTCTCCTGCCTCTACACCACTACTCTCCTCAGGAAGGACGATAAAGCAGTCGGCGATACTCATGGAGCGTAGGATATGCGAACCCTGAGGTCCGGCACCACGGACAACTGTCTCGCCGTTCTCGCTCTTCTCTAGTATTCCGCGCTGAAACTCTAGTCGACCTGGACGTTTTTTCAGTTTATTGCTGCAACGCAGAGGGATACGGAAAGGGGTAGCACGCTCTTTTCCGGCCAGATGGTTGAGTGCAGGACGGACAAATTGCAGAAATGTAACCATTGCTGATACCGGGTTACCAGGCAGCCCAAAGAACCATGCATTGTCCAGCTTTCCGAAGGCGAGAGGTTTTCCTGGTTTCATCGCAATACGCCAGAAATTAACCTCACCTAACTTGTCGAGAGTCTCTTTTACAAAATCTGCCTCACCAACGGAGACCCCGCCAGAGGTAATGACAACGTCAGCTTGAGCGGCCGCATCCTTAAAGGCTTGTTCAATCAACTCACGCTCATCACGAATAATGCCAAGATCAATCAGCTCAACCCCAAGCTCACTGAGCATACTGAATACGGTATAACGGTTACTGTCGTAAATTTGCCCATCTCCAAGTGACTCGCCAGCAGAGCAGAGCTCATCACCTGTTGAGAAGAAGGCAACCTTGATTCTCTTTTTGACCTGAACTGCTCCGTAACCGAGGGATGCGATCATACCCAGCTCTGCAGCACCAAGTCTCTTGCCAGGCTGGAGTACTGTCTCGCCAGTTTTCATATCCTCACCAGCCATGCGTACATTTTCTCCAGCTGTATGATTGTCATCGCTGGAGAAGGTGACCCGTTCACTCTCCCTGGTAGCCTTCTCCTGCATGATGACAGTATCTGCACCATCCGGTATTTTTGCCCCAGTCATGATTCTGATGGACTGGCCTGCCTGCATGGCGCCATCAAAAGGGGTACCAGCAAACGATGAACCAACCACGTCCAGGGTAACGGTGCCGCTCTCTGGGAGATCTGCGCCCTGAATTGCATAGCCATCCATAGCAGAGTTGTCGTAGGATGGAACATTAATCGGCGAGATTATCTCCTCTCCCAGGGTGCGACCAAATGCTGCCATCACCTCAACTGACTCAACAGCTTCAGTAGGATTAATTTCCTGGAAGATCTTTTCCAGTGCCTCGTTGACCGGCAAGAGTCCTTTCTTGGGTGTCATGGTTTTGGTTTCCTGTTCAGTATCTTGGTTTCTATAAAATCTGTTATCTGCTCGCTATTATCCAGATTCAGTCTCTTGATTGAAGGGGTAATCTTCTCATCACTGCTTATGGCAATTGCAATTATTTGACTGTCATTCGGATATAGCAGTGGTTTGCCAAGAGCAGAGCGGTGTAGCTCTATTCTGGGGATTGGTTCATGCTTGAATCCTTCGATCAAAATAAGATCGAGATTATCATGGTCTAATTTTGGTAGTAGTTTCTGAAGATCAGGCTCAGTAGCATCCCCACTGTTTTCGTTCATAAGAGCCCAGCGCCTGGCTGATGCAACCAACACCTGATTGGCTCCAGACTTTCTCAATTCATAGCTGTCTTTGCCCGGAAGATCTATCTCAAAATCATGGTGTGTGTGTTTTATGGCAGCAACACGGATTCCCCTTTTTCTTAGAGTAGGGATAATTTGTCTGAGCAGGGTGGTTTTGCCAGTTCCACTCCATGCGGCGAATCCGAGTAGTGGTGTTGGGCTACTTATCGATTCTGAATTCATGAGTGATTTAGCAGCTGCTGTTCTATTGCCGACTGCTCCTCAGGGGTGTTGATGTTTGAGAACAGCAGGGTTGAATGAAAGTTACATACTGCTGGATTTAATGATTCAAGCCATCTATATACGCGACGTTCATCATTTGCCAGTCGTTCCCTGATTGAGTTCACAATCGAGCGTGAGGCAAGGAAGCAGAGTTGTTGCATTCTCTCACCGTCATTGGCTACAGCGATCACTGAATCTGACTGTTGCATGGCGTGGTGAAGTTGCTCAACCAGATCAGTTGGCAGTAGTGGTGTATCACATGGGGTCACCAGAATTAGTGGTGTATCTGTTATCTCAATGGCACTGGCAATTCCTGCAAGTGGCCCATCAAATTTATTGTTCTTATCTTCTGTTACGGGGTATCCAAATTCTTCATATCTCTGTTGATTACGGTTGGCACTAATAACCAAGGAACTTACCTGTGGCACCAGACGCTCAATAACGTGCTCTACCATGGGCTTGCCATTTATGGTGGTGAGCCCTTTGTCATCTCCCCCCATACGTTGAGCTCTGCCGCCAGCTAATATGATTCCGGTAATTCCTTTCATCGCGCGCGAGTATATACTGTGATAAGGTGAATAATGAAAATAATTAGAATTATACAACTACCGAGGGGTTAATGATCATGCGCTTGATTGTGCGTCTGCTGTTTCTTGCCGTTATTCTTTACGGTATTCTGCCGTACTATAGCCTCTACCGATTGGATCATGCGCTGGTTGCCAATGATACGGTTCAGCTGGGTAAATATATTGATCTTGAGCAGGTGCGGGATAACTATAAACGTAGTCTGAGGATTGAGAAAAATAGTCATGACGAGGGTTTTGCCTCAAGAATGCTGCGTGATGGGGCAAATTCCATGAGTGCCTATACGGTAGATCAGGCTGTTACTATCGACTGGATTCGGCAACGTTTATCCGGTTCAGACCAGAGAGAAACAGCCTCTTCCATGTTTGATCAACTGGACCATGCATTCTTTGACTCACCAAATCAGTTTCTGGTTAGGTTGGGAGAGTTAAGTGACAACCCGACAGTTCTGATAATGAAACGGGATGGGTTGGTATGGCGTCTTAGCGAACTATACTACTGAGATGGTTATAAACAGCCTGGCTGAACGTCTGAATAGCAGTATCTGAATCAAGCTGTTCGGGGGTGGATATTGGAATAGCTGTAAGCTGTTCCCGTAATAATGCAGTAAAAATACCATCACCATGCTCAAGCTCTTCTCCTGATGATGAGAATATTGGGGTGTCCCCAACCCCACAACTTGGAGAGCGATTCTGCAGAATGGCACCGCTCAGTATATGGTTGGTTTCATAAAATCTACTGAAAAATCTGCTTAGTTGTGAGGTGACATCAAGTTTCTGGTCATCTCTTCCTTGTGTACGAATCAGACCATTTTTCTCTCGGACCAGTTGAATGGGTGGGCGCGGTACCGTCAGCCCAGCCTCAACCTCTGGGCATACCGGCAGTATTGAGAAAAGAGACGATATTGCCTCAATAAGGGCGGGTGATTTTTTGTCACTGCCGTCATACCTTACTGGCTCTCCGAGGAGGCAACGACTTACAATAACCACAGGGATGGAGTCAGGCTTATGCATGCCGCCTATCTCTTGTTATCTCCCAAGTGATTGAGCAGAATACGTGTGAGCGCCTCTATGTGATCCGGTCGATCATTCAGTGCGGGTATGTATTTGTAGCTATCTCCACCGGCCTTCATAAACAGTTCTCTGTCCTGCATGGCAATCTCCTCAAGAGTCTCAACACAGTCAGCAGAAAATCCTGGACAGACAATTTCAACCTGTTTGACCCCCTCAACAGGTAGTATTTTCAGGGTCTCTTCAGTATATGGTTTAAGCCACTCCTCTTTTCCAAAACGTGACTGAAACATCACCTGTAAATCTCCATCACTTAGTCCAAGTCTTTTGGTTAGTGCGATGGCTGTGCTGTTGCACTGGTCTCGATAAGGGTCACCGGCATCATGGTAGCGTTGTGGCAATCCATGAAATGATAAAAGTAGACGATCTGCCCTCTCATGTTTGCCCCAATGCTCCTCAATAGAGTTTGCCAGAGCATCGATATAACCGGGATCATCATGGTAGCTGTTGATAAACATCAGCTCCGGGATGTTACGCCACTGCTGTAGCTCTTGGGAGATAGCGTCAAAGGTTGATCCGGTGGTTGCAGCTGAATATTGAGGGAAGAGGGGAAGCACAATTATCCTTTTAATCCCCTGTTGGCGCAGACTATCCAGTGCGGATGAGATGGAAGGGTTACCGTAACGCATTCCCAATACCACCGGAACGTCACACCCTAACCGCTCACTCAGACTTGTCTCTATAGCTTCTCTCTGTTGTTTAGAGATGACCAGAAGAGGACCACCCTGGTCTGTCCATACCTTTTTATACGCTTTTGCTACCCGTTTGGGTCGAACTCTGAGGATGATTCCATGTAAAATCAGCCACCACTTCAGGCGGGGCATATCCACCACCCGGCGATCCCACAGAAATTCTGCAAGGTAACGTCTGAGAGCAGCAGGTGTTGCATCATCAGGAGTTCCAAGATTTGTAATCAGTACGCCAGTGGTCATATATTTCTTCTGTGTCAATGTAGCGAGTATTGTTACAATTTTGTCACCGAACTGCCACGAATAATCGTTGTAAGAGAGAATGAGTATAGAGCCCATCAATAACATCCAAAACCTGGTAATTGCATTAGCCCAAACTAATCCGCATGTTGGAGCACTGCAGCAAAATATTGACCAGATGGTTGAGTTTACAAGACATGCAAAGAGAGAGGGGGCGGATATCGTTCTCTTTCCAGAACTGTCATTGACTGGATATCCACCAGAGGATCTATTGTTGCGTCCAGGATTTCTACAACAGGTTGAGGATGGAATTCAACAGCTGGCAGAGGTGGCAGATGAGATAAGTTTGGTGGTTGGACACCCGATGCGAGATAGGGATGGTCTGCTATATAACGCCGCTACCCTATTGCGTGGACAAAAAATTGAGGTGAGCTATTGTAAGCAGGAGTTGCCAAATTATGGGGTATTTGATGAGAAACGTTACTTTTCTAAAGGGGGTAGCCCTGTTCTGTTTGAACATAAGGGTAAAAATATTGCGATAACAATATGTGAGGATCTGTGGCACCCACAGGTTATGCAGCAGGCTGTCGATGCTGGTGCTGACCTGGTTCTGAATCTGAATGCATCTCCATACCATGCAGGGAAGAGGGGGGATCGTGAGGAGATTATCCGCACAAGAGTCAGGGAGAGTGGGGTTCCCGTAGTCTATGTGAACCAGGTTGGTGGGCAGGATGAGTTGGTTTTCGATGGAGGCTCTTTCGTGGTAAACGGGGATGGAGAGAAGATTGTATGTGGGGAGTACTTTACGGAAGGTCTCTATCTCTACAATAGTACAGAGGAGTACCGTTGTATCAGCGCCCATTCTGCAGATGGTTCAAGTCTAGATCAGGAACTGTCAGAAATTTATCAGGCATTGGTTCTGGCGGTCAAAGATTATGTTGGTAAGAATGGTTTTACCGGAGTGATTCTAGGCCTTTCCGGTGGTATAGATTCTGCGTTGACGCTTGCTATTGCAGTGGATTCACTTGGTGCAGACCATGTGGAAGGGATAGCAATGCCATCCCGCTATAGTGCACAAATGAGTGTAGAAGATGCGGAGAGGGAGGCACAGCGGTTGGGGATTGATTTCCGAATTATTCCCATAAAGCAGACCTTTGATGCTTTTATAGAGACACTAAGCGATGAGTTTGATGGATATGGTGTAGATGCCACAGAGGAGAATATCCAGGCCAGATGTCGAGGAGTGATATTAATGGCCATTGCAAACAAGAAAAACAGAATGTTGCTGACAACCGGAAACAAGAGTGAGATGTCGGTTGGTTATGCCACTTTGTATGGTGATATGGCCGGTGGATTTGCGCCGCTCAAGGATATATCCAAGCTGTTAGTGTATCAATTGGCAGAGTGGAGAAATCGACAGGCTGCAGAGCATGGAAAAGATGAGATTATCCCGCAACGGGTGATTGAGAGACCACCGTCAGCAGAGCTGGCGCCAGATCAAAAGGATTCCGATTCACTGCCACCGTACGAAATTTTGGATCCTATTCTGGAGCGTTATGTAGAGAGGGAGCAGTGCGCAGAAGAGATTATTGCAGCTGGTTTTGAGTCTGCTGTGGTTAATCGGATTATCGGTCTGGTCAATGGTAATGAGTACAAGAGGAGACAGGCGCCTCCTGGGGCAAAGATTACTACCAGGGCCTTTGGAAGAGACCGGCGTTACCCCATTACCTCAGGCTTTCGTTCTCGCTAAATGGGGTTGTGCTAGTCCGAATAGTTTGCTGCGTACACCTGTTCAGTGCTGGCAGCTAGATCTTCCATCCCCATCTTGTTGTAGATCTCAATCAGCAAGACCAGTGAATCTCTTACAGCAGGGGTTTTCTGGAAGTTCTCAATAACGTAATTGGCACGTTTTGAGGCCGCAACATAGGCTTCTCGGTCCATATAAAACCTGGCAACATGCAGCTCATGTTCTGCCAGTTTGTTGCGGGTAAATAGCATTCTCTTGATTGCGTCCTCGCTGTATTTGCTTTGAGGAAAACGTTCTACCAGTTTGGAGAAGTATTGAAATGCCTCACGCATCGCTTTGGGGTCACGTGTGGCAGGGTCGGTTGGGGCAATATCCGACAACATTGTTCTTCCCTCATCGTAATTTACCAGGCCGCGCATATAGTAGACATAATCAACACTGGGGTGACGAGGGTGTTGTTTTATAAAACGGTCAGCGGCTGCTATGGCTGATTCAGATTCATCCCATTTATAATATGTGTAGATGATCTCGATTTGAGCCTGCATTGCATGTTTGTCATAAGGAAAACGTGCCTGCAGTTTTTCAAAATACTCAATTGCTTTCTCGTAGTTACCACTTGTCATCGCCTCATGCGCCTCAAAGTAGAATCTGTTGGCAGACCAGTCCTCTGTAATATCAATCTGCTCAGGAAGAAGAGAGCAGCCAGACAAACCCGAAGCAAGGATGGAAACCAGTAGAAGGATGGAGGAGAATGGGGCCTGTTTACGAATCATTGTTATAGTATAAAAAGAGTAGGAAAGGACGAAGGGTAGCGAAAAGAATATGGATCCGCAACACAACTCAAATGGGTTTGATCAGTATCATACCACCATCCCGGAGGAGCTTTCCGGTAAACGGCTTGATGTTGCTCTGGCGGCCCTCTTTCCTGAATTCTCCAGAAGCAGATTACAGTCCTGGATACGTTCTGGTGATGCCTTGATTGAAGGTGAAAAGAGACGCCCAAGAGATTCGGTGGCTACGGGGGAAGAGGTTCGGCTGCAGGCGGAGAGAGAAGAGGAGGTGAAGTGGGTAGCTGAACCAATTCCACTTAATATTCTGCATGAGGATGAGGCAGTTATTTTTATTGATAAACCCGCAGGGATGGTGGTTCATCCGGCTGTAGGAAACTGGGGAGGAACCCTGGTCAATGCTTTGTTACACCATGATCAAACTCTTGCAGAGGTTCCACGAGCAGGTATTGTCCACCGCCTGGATAAAGATACTAGCGGGGTGCTGGTAGTTGCCAAAACACTGGAGGCGCATACCGCTTTGGTGAGGCAGTTGCAGGAGAGGTCTATGAATCGAGAATATCAGGCTATCTGCAGAGGAGTGATGACCGCAGGTGGAACAGTTGATGCTCCTATTGGCAGGCATCGTGTGGATCGAAAGAAAATGGCTGTTGTCGAGAATGGTAAACCTGCAGTAACCCACTACAGGGTAATGGAAAAATTTCGTACACATACCCATATCAGACTCTCTCTTGAAACTGGTCGAACTCACCAGATTCGCGTCCATATGGAGCATATCCGTTTTGCCCTGTTGGGAGATCCTGTCTATGGTCACCGTCTGCAGATCCCTGCAGGTAGCTCTAAAGAGATGGGAGAGACACTTCGTAGCTTCAAGAGGCAGGCTCTCCATGCGGCTCGTTTGGGGTTGAACCACCCGCTCTCAGGCGAGTTGATCGAGTTTGAGTCTCCATTGCCAGATGATATGGTGAATGTAATCGATATTCTTCGTAAGGATAGAGATGCCAACCCCAAGTGATGATGGCTGATTTAGAACCAGATTGGCCAGCTCCTGAGGTTGTGAGAGCGCTGGTCACTACACGCAAGAGTGGTAATCTGGCTACCCATGTGGGAGACAATCCACTTACAGTGGGGGAGAATAGAGAGAATCTGCGAAGCCGACTTGGACTACCAGCTGAACCCTGTTGGTTGAATCAGACTCATAAAACCACAATTGTAGAATTACCTACAGAGAGCCAAATACCAGAGGCAGATGGCTCATGGACATCCAGCAGTGGAATTGTATGTGCAGTGCTTACGGCCGATTGTCTGCCAATTCTGGTAACCAACAGGTCGGGTAATAGAGTTGCAGCTATCCATGCAGGATGGAGAGGGTTGGCTGCCGGGATTATTGAGCAGGGTATCTCAAAATTCCAGAATGATGGTGATGAATTGATAGTATGGCTTGGGCCGACCATTGGGCAGCACTCCTATCAGGTTGGTGATGAGGTTAGAGAGATATTTTGTCAGCAGAGTGCTGAGTCTGAGGAGATGTTTGTGTCATCAGAGAATGGAAAGTGGTTGGCATCAATGGCTGGACTTGCTCGTCAGCAGCTTCAACGGTTTGGCATATCCTCAGTTTATGGTGGAGAGTTGGATACATGCACTGATAGTGAGCGGTTCTTCTCCTATCGTAGGGATGGAGAGACCGGACGGTTTGCGACACTGATATGGATTGAGTAGAGGAGTATGGTATGAAAAATTGGTACATGATGGCGTTGGTCGGAAAGGATCAACCGGGAATTGTGGCTCAGATTACAGAGGCACTATTTAATGCTGGGGGAGCGCTTGGTGAGACCTCAATGATGCGTCTCGGTAGTAACTTCACTATTATGATGATGGTAGAGATGGATGGAGATGAGAAACAGCTTTGCCAGGTTGTTCACCCGGTCACCGAGAAATTGGGGCTCCATCTCCATGTTGACCAGATAGAGCCGGGGCTACATCAGCACTCAATTCCAGATCTTAGGGTGTTGGTTTATGGGGCTGATCGTCCGGGCATCGTGGCTCAGATAACAGGTGTTTTGGCGGAGTCAGGTTTTGATATTACAGACTTGGATTCACAGGTTGGTGGTGATGCAGAAAAGCCAATCTACATTCTTATGATTGAAGGGGTGGCTGGTGATGGTATGGATACTGTCCATCAAGCCTTGGAACCCTTATCTGAATCAATTGATGTTCGTGTGGAAGAGATTGAAACCCTGATTGGCTGATATGGAGATACTGACCTATCCCGACAGCCGTCTGAAGCGGGAGTGCGAGGTGGTTGGCTCTTTTGATGAGGAGTTGGCTAACTTTATAGCAGAGCTTGAGACCTTTATGCGTACCCAACCTGGAGGTATTGGTATTGCTGCCCCCCAAGTGGGACGGTTACAGAGAATCTGTATTGTGGATCTGACTGGAATGACCAGAGGAAAAAAGAAGAATCCGGTTCCTAATCAGGGGAGGATGATTCTGGTCAATCCGGAAATTACTGAATGGGATGGCTTTGAGCTGGGGCGTGAAGGGTGTATGTCCGTTCCTGACTACACAGGTAACGTAATTCGTGCCACCCAGATAAAATTTACTGCACAGGATGAGTCTGGTGAACTTCATGAGTATGAGAGTGAGGGGTATGAGGCCAGGGCAATCCAGCATGAGGTGGATCACCTTGATGGTATGCTGTTTCTAGACCGGTTGGTAAGTCGTAGGACTGATCTATTTCAAAGGAAAAAACGTTAGGTTGGCAATCAGGAATCTACTGATAGCCTCATGGATAGATCAATCGCCAGGACATGTTTTGTGAGTGCTCCTACAGATATATAGTCAACTCCGGTATCAGCAATATCCTTTAACTGATCCAGGGAGACATTACCTGAAACCTCCAATACTGCACGACCATTATTGAGTGATACTGCCTCTCTCATCTGTTGCAGAGAGAAATTATCCAGCATGATAATGTCACTGCCAGCGGTGAGGGCCTCATTCAGTTCATCAATTGATTCAACCTCGACCTCAACATTTGCTCCTTTGGAGATTTCGCGTGCACGTTCTACAGCACCTTTGATTGAGCCACAGGCGGCAATATGGTTCTCTTTTATCAGAAAGGCATCATATAGCCCCATCCTGTGGTTGGTTCCGCCACCACAATGAACAGCATATTTCTGTGCATCTCTCATTCCGGGAATGGTCTTTCTGGTATCAAGGATTTTTGCAGGGCTGTCTGCTATTTGTTCGACATATTGTCTGGTAATGGTTGCTGTCGCAGAGAGTGTCTGCAGAAAATTCATTGCAGTACGTTCGGCAGTTAACAGAGCTCTGGCTGATCCCTGTATGGTGACCAGAATCTGATTGGCAGAAACAGCTGTTCCATCTTTTATCTTCCATGCCAGTGATATGGATGGATCAAGTTGGTGAAAGCTTTCGTCGACCCACTCTCCACCACAGAGCACCATATCTTCTCTGGTTATGATGGTTGCAGTTGCCATGGTCTCTTCAGGGATTAATTGAGCTGTAATGTCTCCTGAGCGAATATCCTCCTCAAGAGCATAAGATACTGCATGGTGAATAGATGGATCAGGAGGGTTCATGATATTGGCTCTCTTGAGCGGTTGTAATATGTTGGGAAATTAGTTCGGCAGCATGAAGTTCCATCGAAACCATACCATTTTCTATGGCAGTGGCACGAATCTCATCAGCAGTAACACCATCCATTATGTGATCTCTAATTGGGGAGTTCACCTTGATAAGTTCATAAAGAGGAGTTCTTCCATAAAACCCACTCCGGTTGCAGTGGTGACAACTATCTTTTTCTGGAGACTCCCCATGACACTGGTCACAGAGTTTTCTGACTAGTCTCTGAGAGAGGACACCAAGTATTGTATCTTTGAGCATGTATGGTTCCATCCCCATCTCCAGCAGCCTTGTGATCGCACTTGAGGCATCTCTGGTGTGGAGGGTGCTCAGTACAAGGTGTCCGGTATATGCGCTTTGTAGGGCAATTTTTGCAGTCTCCTGGTCTCGAATTTCACCTATGAGGATCACATCAGGATCATGGCGCAAAATATGTCGTAGATTTTTTGCAAAAGTATTGTTGGCGGCCTCATTTACCTCAATTTGTCGTACCCTGTCCATACGGTACTCGACCGGATCCTCGATACTTATGATATTAAGTGCACGCTCCCTGAGTGTATCCATGGCCGCATACATGGTGGTCGATTTTCCTGATCCTGTGGGACCGGTTATAAGGATAAGCCCATTTTTCTGCTGCAGCATCTGGCGAAACAGCTGTTCATCGCCGAATCTGAAGCCGATATCTGATATTTTGCGTAACCCTCGTTTGGGATCCAGAATACGGATGACCACACTCTCACCTTCCATCGTGGGGACGGTAGATATGCGCAGATCCACCCCTCTGCCATTAAGTGTGAGATGGTGAGCACCATCCTGTGGTAGACGATGCTCGGCAATATCCATATTACCAAGAATTTTTATACGACTGACTATGGCAGAGTAGTGATTGCGATTAATGCGATGTGCAAGGCGCATGGATCCATCTATCCTGTAACGAATTTCAACCACCGTTTGCAGAGGCTTTAAGTGTATGTCTGAGGCGCGTCTGGTAATGGCCTCGTTAATCATTTCACCAACAAGAGTGATGATCTTTTTGCCCTGTATGGGATCCACTGTTTGACGCTTTTTTGGTAAGTCCACAGCAAGCTGATGTAACCCCCCATCTGGTAAAAATAGATGAACTCCTTGCCTTGATCCTCCGGTGTTGTATAGATGGTCTCCAGCGGAATCAGACTGATAATACTCAGCGGAAGAGCTCAGGGTTGAGCCGTCACTGAACTGTACATAAAATGGGAATGCCATTTTTTCTGGGAGTGGTTGATGATGATACAGGCGACTTATCTCCTGAAAGCTGAGCTCTCTGACTTGATTGGAGATATCATCATGGTAATTGACGGATCTTGATTCAGCATCGATATTATGCAGCTTGCCTGTGATTGTCTGGCCATCAATAAGTTGGCATGAAAAAGGCGAGCTACTCATCGTGACTCCAGCTGTTGATTGTTGGGGTTGCTCCAACTGCGCCTGAGAGTGCCATCGTCAACTGTTGACGTGCCCCAGATGGAGAGTGAGTTCCCTCACTGACTACAGTATATATACCGGATGATTCGGTAATGGATGCACTGAAATCACCATCTCCGGCTGACCCGGAAATGGTGGCAGCTATCTGATTGTTAGTATGATTTTCAATTGCTTGCTGGAGTCCTGCCTCAGCAGCATGAAATGCGTCTACTCCATAACGAAAATTTGAAGCCATCTTCTCCTCAAGTTGGGCGGATTGCATTGCCCCCAGCCCAAGAAGGCTCATCAGAGTCAGCAGTAATAGACTGATAACCAGAGTGCTTCCACGTATTGATAAGCAGCATATTGGTTTTGGGGTTGAGTATGACAAGTTGGGTATCTGAGATTTGCTGGATGAAAAATAGGTTATGATTCCGCGGATGAGAGATAGATTCTACTTCAAGAGTATCACATGAGAGAATTGATTCTGGGCGGCACTCGCTCGGGGAAAAGCAGATATGCTGAGCAGGTAGCGCTGGACAGGAGAGACGCTCTTCTATATCTGGCGACTGCGACCGCAGAAGACAGTGAGATGAAGAAGAGGATTGCTCACCACCAGCAGAGACGCTCACATGAATGGGAATTGATAGAAGAGTCAATACAGCTATCATCAGTATTGCAACAGGAGGCCAGAGATGGACGTACAATTCTGGTTGAGTGTCTAACCTTGTGGCTGACTAATCTGCTTCTGCAGCAAGATGAAACCGTGTTGGATCGTGAGGTTAATTTACTTATCAAGACTCTTCCAGAGCTTCCGGGAACTACGTTGTTAGTCGGCAATGAGACCGGAATGGGAGTGGTGCCGATGGATCCATTAACACGAAGATATTGTGATGAGGCGGGGAAGCTTCACCAAAGATTGGCAGCTATCTGTGACAGAGTAACCTTGGTAGTTGCCGGTCTGCCGCAAAAGTTAAAGGGATAACAGATGGATAATAACTGGTGGAATTCTCCTGTCCAGCAACTGGATAAGCATTCCAAAGAAGAGGCAGAAGAGCGTCAGACACAGTTAACCAAACCACCTGGCGCACTGGGTCGATTGGAATCTATAGCAATCCGCTTGGCCTCCATGCAGGGAAAAGTAAAACCTGCAGTCAATACCCCATCCGTCACCATTTTTGCTGCAGATCATGGGGTAGCAGAGATGGGAGTATCAGCCTTTCCGCAAGAGGTGACCGCAGAGATGGTTCGCAACTTCTCCCGTGGTGGGGCAGCGATTAGTGTCTTGGCAAACAACCTGGGGGCAACTCTTGAGGTGGTTAATGTAGGAACACTGGAGCCAATGGAACCACTTGATGGGGTTGTAGATGCCAGAATATCCTCAGGAACAAAAAACTTTACTCACACATCTGCAATGGATAGTGGTGAGCTGGAGCGTGCCCTTGAGGTAGGAAAAGAGGCACTGGAGCGGGCAATCAGTCAGGGTGCAGATATATACATTGGTGGAGAGATGGGGATAGCTAATACGACATCCGCCTCTGCAGTAGCCGCTGCACTGCTCGGAGAGAGCGGTGCATCCGTTGCTGGTGCGGGGACTGGGCTAGATTCTGATGGAGTCTCTTATAAGGGTGAGGTTATAGAGCAGTCTCTTGAGCTACACAAAAACAGTCTTGGTGATCCAATGAGCATCCTGCAACATCTGGGTGGGTTTGAAATCGCTGCACTGGTAGGTGCGTATATCAAGGCATCACAGTCAGGAGTGCCGGTTCTTGTGGACGGCTTTATTACATCAGTTGCGGCACTTGCAGCGATCAGAATAAATTCGGGTGTCAGGGAGTGGTTGATCTTCTCTCACCGCTCTGCAGAGCAGGGGCACGGCAAGGTGCTTGATGCGATGGATGCGGATCCTCTATTGGATCTGGGGATGAGGTTGGGAGAGGGGAGTGGTGCTGCAGTTACTGTTCCTCTCTTGCAGCAGGCATGTCAGCTGCATGGAGAGATGGCAACCTTTGGTGAGGCAGGAGTCTCAGAGGGGTAGTTTAATTTGACCATACAGCCACTCATAACTGCTTTTCAGCTATTAACCAGGATTCCAATCCCGATTGCTGTTGAGGCAACACCACAAAACCGTGGTTACTCTATCCTCTTCTATCCACTGGTTGGAGTGGTAATTGGTGGCGCCTTGGCGCTGCTCGCATACTTTTTACCGACACTTCCTCTGCCTCTCCAGGCATCATTGGTTTTGGTTCTGTGGGTCGCCTTGACTGGAGGCCTCCACCTGGATGGTCTGGCTGATAGTGCAGATGCGTGGGTTGGGGGAATGGGAGACCGGGAGCGGATGTTGGAGATAATGAAAGATCCAACATCGGGCCCTATGGGAGTGATATCAATCGTTCTACTGCTACTGGTTAAATGGAGTGCAATTATGGCGCTACTAAAAGGCGGAGAGTGGATGATGTTGATCTGGCCACCTATTTTGGCCAGAACAGCACTGATTACACTTTTCCAGACCACCCCATACATCCGTCCAGGAGGGATGGGTGATGGCATCTCATCCAATATTCCTCGTCTGCTAGGGATGTTGGTACAGATTGCGGTATTGGGCGCAGCCCTGTTTTACGGGGTGTCATGGATTATGTTATTTACTGCTGCTATAACGCTACTACTGTTTCGGTGGATCACCATTAAACAGCTTGGTGGAATAACCGGAGATATCGCTGGGGCAATGGTAGAGAAGATGGAGGCACTGTTGTTGCTACTATTGGTTTTTAGATAAATTAACAGTAGTTTTCGACCCAAATGAGACCTTCATTGGTGTGTTGATTGGAAAGGATATAGATTTATGCAGCGTATAGAGTCTTCGCCATTTTTGCTTTACGTGCCTCATCCCGATTATATGCACGTCCAGACCATAACATCTCATAGGCAATCTCTTCATTGCCATTTTCACAAAGCTCCAACACGTTTAGGAACAGTGGCTGGAATGTCTCACTTCTATGTGACATTTCATGATCCTCAAAGCTATTCCAGAATGTAACAATCAGTGCTTCACGACCTTTTAAGTCACTTTCTACTGCTCGTCCAATGGTTGAGCCTTCATTTGATATGTCGCCACTGTTAAGAATTACAAAACCACCAACAAAACCAGTCTCAGAGTGGTAAGTCTTCACATTCTCACATAACAGTGCAACCCGCTCCTGTAAATCATCTACCGTATATCCCTTTTTCAGAATTACACGATTCACGGTAACAACACCGTCATGCGGAAAATTAGTGATCAAGCCACTCATATTTACACTCCTTATATGGGAAGGTATACTACATCTGACCATTTTACTCAGGTATAGTTCCCCCTCTCAAAGCCTGATTGTTATGTAGAGGTAATACTGTATTTAGTGAATGGTGTCGC
>CAYQBY010000027.1:0-21520 GCA_964415865.1 uncultured Piscirickettsiaceae bacterium
CTCCTTCTCCGCCATTATTCTTATGAATAAGTTCAATCTAAAAACACTTGCCACACTAGCTATCGTACTCTGTACGTTGGGCTTTTCCTGGCAGGTTTCAGCGGGTGAAATACGTGTGGCAGTGGCAAGTAACTTTGCTGATGCAATCAAGGTGATTGCCCATAAATTTGAGGCGGAGAGTGGGCATACGGTAAAACTGGTATTCGGTTCCACCGGTAAACACTATGCACAGATCAGAAATGGTGCTCCCTTTGATATCTTTTTTGCTGCTGATGTGCGGAGGCCGGAGCAGCTGGAAAGGGATGGAGAAATTGAGACTGATAGTCGTTTTACCTATGCTATTGGTAAATTGATCTTATGGAGTCCAAGAGCAAATTATGTAGATCCGGCAGGGGATGTGGTTGAGAGTGGAGGATTCCGCTATCTGGCTATAGCCAACCCCAGGCTAGCACCTTATGGCAAGGCGGCGCAGGAAGTGTTACAGGATCGTGGGGTGTGGGAAGCATTTAAGAGAAAAATGGTACGGGGTGAGAATATTGGCCAAACATTTCAGTTTGTCAGTAGCGGGAATGCAGAGCTGGGTTTTGTCGCCTATTCACAGATAAAACGTCCAGGACAATCTATTGAGGGCTCGTTCTGGGAGGTGCCATCTGAACTGTATTCACCAATTAACCAACAGGCGGTATTGCTTGTAGATAAAGATCCTGCACGAGAGTTTGTCTCCTACATGAAAAGTGATGAGATTCTGGAGATTATTCGAGGATTTGGGTACGGTACACCTTAATGCTCAATGAATATGATATATCAGCTCTTGTTGTTACCCTGAAGCTGGCGGGAATCAGTACCCTGATACTGCTGTTGCTGGGTACGCCGCTTGCGTGGTGGATGGCGCGCACAGAGTGGAGATTTAAGGCGGTATTGGAGGCAATAATCGCACTTCCATTGGTGTTGCCACCCACAGTACTGGGGTTTTATCTATTGGTAGCCTTGGGGCCACATGGTCCAATTGGTGGAGCAATGGAGTGGCTTGGTGGGCAACCACTGGCATTTACCTTTGCAGGTTTGGTGGTTGGTTCTGTTATCTACTCCATGCCATTTGTGGTACAGCCACTGCAGAATGCATTCAGTGCAATAGGCTCTCGTCCTATGGAGGTTGCAGCAACCCTGCGTGCCTCACCACTTGATAGGTTCTTCACGGTAGCCATGCCTCTGGCTCGCTCTGGTTTCTTGACGGCTGTAGTACTAGGGTTTGCCCATACTGTTGGGGAGTTTGGGGTAGTTCTGATGATTGGTGGCAATATTCCAGGTGAAACCCAGGTGCTCTCAATTGCAATATATGACCACGTAGAGGCGCTTGAGTATGGTCACGCCCATATCCTCTCCGGAGGATTATTGCTGCTCTCATTCCTTATGCTGGTTGCAATTTATACCTTTAATCGTCGTTTCTCATTAATGCGGCAGGGTGATGCATGACAGTTGAGTGTGGATTCAGGGTAAAGCGCCAGGACTTCATTCTTGATGCGGATATGACAATCCCCGGACGAGGAGTTACAGCTATTTTTGGCCCATCAGGCTGTGGCAAGACCACACTTCTGCGGACAATAGCTGGTCTGGAAAATAGTAGTAGCGGGGTCCTGAAGGTTGATGGTGCTATATGGCAGGATTCCAGTAGCTTTGTTCCACCTCACAAACGCCCTATTGGGTATGTTTTTCAGGAGGCAAGCCTGTTTGCCCATCTGAGTGTACAGGGGAATCTGGAGTATGGTGTAAGTCGAATACCTGTTGCGGAGCGCAAGGTCTCGGTTGACCGTGCTATTGAGTTACTGGATATAGCCTCACTGCTTGAACGCAAGACCACCCAGCTTTCCGGAGGAGAGAAGCAGCGTGTTGCCATTGCAAGAGCCTTGGCTGTCAGCCCTAAAATTCTGTTAATGGATGAACCCTTGTCGGCACTTGATGTGCAACGCAAGAGGGAGATCATGCCCTATCTTGAGTCACTGCACGATGAGCTGGATATCCCCCTCATCTATGTGAGCCACTCTCCGGATGAGGTGGCACGTCTAGCGGATCATATGATTCTACTGGAGAATGGTACGGTTAAAGGCAGTGGGGCAATTGGTGATATGTTGACTCGCTCTGATCTCCCAATGGCGCACGGAGATGATGCTGCATCATTGATTCAGGCCAAGGTTGCAGGACATGATGACAAGTTTGATTTAACCTATATAGATTTCCCGGGTGGACGCTTTACAGTGGCGCATAGATCACTGCCGGTTGGTCATCCGGTACGTTTGAGGGTTATGGCGCGTGATGTTAGTTTGACCAGAGAGCATCAGTCAGGCACCAGTATTCTTAATATCTTTCCCGTTACTGTTGAAGAGATGACCCTGGAAGGTAGCGCGCAAGTTGTGGTGCGTGTAAATGCTGGAGGTGTGTCAATGCTCTCCCGTATCACCAGAAAGTCTGCAGATCTGCTAGATCTTGAGCAAGGGAAAGCTATTTACGCTCAGGTCAAGAGCGTTGCTCTGCTCACATGAGCAATCGAGATATTTAATAAAATAAATGATATATATTAAGTAACAGCATGAAAAACAAAGAAAAAGTATCAGTGTTATTTGTTTGTATGGGTAATATATGCCGATCACCAACAGCACATGGTGTGTTTCGCAAGATGGTTGATGACGAGGGGTTGAGTGATCATATCGAGATTGATTCAGCTGGCACCCACTCATACCATGTTGGCCATCCGCCAGATGAGAGAGCGCAATCAACTGCCCTGCGCAGAGGGTTGGATATGAGTGACCTGCGGGCACGCAAGGCAAAAGAGCGTGATTTTGAGAGTTTCGATCTGGTACTGGCAATGGATCGTGACAACTATGCAATTCTGGAGTCATACACCACATCAGATACGGTGGATAAGTTACGTCTCTTTATGGAGTTTGCTCCAGACCACTGGCGTACCAGCGAGGTACCGGATCCATATTACGGTGGTCCCAATGGGTTTGAACAGGTGTTTGATATGGTAGAGGATGCCTCTCGTGGGTTGATCAGTCATATCAGAGAGGTTTATAAACTCTCCTGAGGTCGCACCTGATGGTGGGTGAAAAACGGGCTCCGTAAGAGGAGCCCGTTTTTTTATTCCTGCGTAGTTGAGGTCGTAGCTTTTGCTGCAGTCTCTTTCTTGACTGCTGGTGCAGTCGCTGGCTTTGGTTTGCTAGCCGCAGGCTGAGGTGCTGTCTGTTTGGTTTGTGTAGAAGTTACAGGTTTATCTGCTGGTTTGGTCTCAGCTGATTTTTGAGGCCTGGGAGATGACTTCTGCCCACCTTGTTGCCCACTCTGCTGACCATCACTCTTTTGTGGGGCAGCTTTATTACCATCCTTCGTGCTATCTTTTGGACGGTTTTGCTGTGACTGCTGCTTGTTCTGATTAGGGTTTTCTCCCTGCTGTTGCTTGCCACGATTACCACCGGAGCGTGAACGTCTTCTCTGTTGACCCCGCCCCTTGTTTGAGTCCTGGTTCTGTTTCTCTCCTGACTCCTGATTCTGCTTTTGTCTGTTGTCTTGACCCTGCTGTTTTCCCTGGTTTTGATTTTTACCCTGATTCTGGTTTTTACCTTGATTCTTCTGGCCTTGACCACCACCTTTTTGTCCCTGGCGGTTCCCACCTTGCTGAGAACGGTTTCTATTGCCCTGGCCTCGGCGTGACGGGTGGCGACCACCTTTGTTGCTGCGGTTTCCGCCTTGTCTATTGCGTCCACGACCACGATTACGTTGATTGGCTGCTCGTTTTTTCTTCTCCTCTTCCTCTTTTTTCTTTTTGCTGCCACCAAACAGAGAGGTGATAATCCTTCTGAGCCAGGAGGGAGATGATTTGCTGCTTCTCTCTTTTTTCTTGGGGGTTGGCTCTTTCTTCTCTATCTGAGGTGCTGGTGCGCTAGGCATAATCTCGCTAACAGCGGGTGTGTCACGTTTTACTGCAGCAGCTTCCTGAATGGTCTCATCCTCGTTGCTTTCCCTCTTTTCTACACGCTGATAACTTGGGGTCTGGCTATCTTCTCTGCTCTCATCAGTTTTTCTGGAACGTTCGATACTGTAGTGTGGTGTATCCAATGTCTGGTTTGGAACCAACATAACTGATACCTTGCAGCGCTTCTCAATTTCGGTAACTACATCACGTTTCTCATTAAGCAGGTAGGTTGCTACCGATATCGGCAGTTGTGCCGTTACCTGTCCAGTACCCTCCTTAAGAGCCTCTTCCTGGATTAGACGTAGTACAGAAAGTGCAATTGACTGGGTGCCTCTGATAGTTCCCTGTCCACTACAGCGCGGGCACACATTATGTGCTGACTCACCGAGAGAAGGGCGCAGGCGTTGGCGAGACATCTCCAGCAGTCCAAAGCGAGAAATACGTCCAACCTGAACACGCGCGCGATCCTGTTGCAGTGCATCACGCAGACGATTTTCAACAGCACGCTGGTTCTTGCCTGCATGCATATCAATGAAGTCGATTACAACAAGGCCACCACTATCTCTGATGCGTAGTTGGCGTGCAATCTCATCTGCAGCTTCGAGGTTTGCGTTAAGTGCAGTCTCCTCGATATTGCTACCTTTGGTAGCCCGTGCAGAGTTGATATCAATTGAGATTAGCGCCTCTGTAGGATCAATTACAATCGATCCCCCAGATGGTAGACGTACCTCTCTTCTGAATGCCGACTCCAGCTGACTCTCAATCTGGAAGCGGGTGAAGATAGGAGTCTCTTCCTTGTATTGTTTCAGTTTTCTGAGGTTATGAGGCATAACCCGTGACATAAATTCATGGGCGACCTGATAGGTATCCTCATCATCGATCAGGATCTCACCAATATCATCACGCAGATAATCCCTGATTACGCGAACCACAATATCGCTCTCGCGATAAATCAGGAAAGGGGCAGGTTTTTCTGCCGCAGCTTCTATGCTGCTCCAGATTTTGTGCTGATAATCAAGATCCCACTGTAGATCCTCGGTAGATTTACCTACCCCAGCTGTACGAACAATTGCACCTGACCCCTTGGGGATCTTCATGTCACGCATCGCTGTGCGGAGTTCCTGACGGTCTTGTCCCTCGATTCTACGAGAGATTCCTCCAGCACGAGGATTGTTTGGCATGTAGACCAGATATCGCCCAGCCATACTGACGAAGGTGGTCAAGGCGGCTCCCTTGTTGCCGCGCTCCTCCTTCTCAATCTGAATAATTACCTCTTGTCCCTCACTTACCGAATCCGCAATATTTGGGCGTCCTCCGCCATCAAATGCCCCCTCTTTGAAGTAGTTGCGAGAGATCTCCTTGAAGGGGAGAAATCCATGTCTATCGCAGCCATAATTTACAAAGGCAGCCTCCAGACTTGGTTCAACACGAGTAATTTTTCCTTTGTAGATATTGCCTTTTTTCTTTTCGTAGGCAGCACTCTCAATATCCAGGTCATAAAGATACTGGCCATCGACCAGTGCGACACGCAACTCCTCTTCCTGGGTTGCGTTCATTAAAATTCTTTTCATTCTACTGTTCTCAGTTTTGTGTTCCGAAAGTGACACACGGATTGTGTCAACGGAATCCAAAAGACTCAGTTAGGGGAGAACAGATCAGACAGGGAATATTGGCGATGAGAGAATCAGATTCTCACTCGCAATGGTATACAACTTATTGTTTTCTTTTGTAAAACATACAGTTATTGTATTTTGTACCAAATAGGCAAACACGTTCTGTGGTTGCATTTCTGACCTGGCCATTATTGTTGCCAGATCCTTAATAAATTCCCCTGCTGAAGATGATTCTCAAAACATCCCGTTCCGGTCTATCTTCATCACATATCTCTTTCGGGCCATATTTTTCTATTCTCAATCACCCTGCCAAGTGGCAGCGTGCGCCCATAAATTCTTGTACTTACAGTACTCTCGAAGCATGAACTTTTCATAACGTCTCTATGCTTTTGGTTTTGCAAAGCTATTTTGCCTTGCCAGTTAGCGAGCAGTGTAGATTGCGACTATACCAGTGAATCTACTGTGCCGCAATCGGTTAAAATATCCCCCATGCACTCCAGTGAACAAAATAGACCACAGGTACGTTACCTTGAGATCGATAGCGAGAAGGCCGGACAGCGTGTGGATAACTTCCTGTTATCACAGCTCAAAGGTGTTCCCAAAAGTAGAATTTACCGTATTCTCAGAAAGGGAGAGGTTAGGGTTAATAAAAAAAGGGTGAAACCAACCTATCGACTCCAGCAGGGGGATATGTTGCGGATTCCCCCTGTGCGTATATCTGATGGCAATACTCCTCCAGCTAAATCATCAGTTGAGTGGATTGAGAAGGCTATAATTTATGAGGATGATCTGCTGCTGGTTCTGAACAAACCATCTGGTCTGGCAGTTCATGGTGGAAGTGGTATTAGATATGGTGTTATTGAGGCACTTCGTGCACTGCGGACAGAGGCTGTCAATTATGAGCTGGTCCATAGGCTTGATCGTGCAACATCAGGGCTGTTGCTGATTGCCAAAAAGAGGCGCGCACTGCGCTTTCTTCATGATCTGATCCGTGAGCATGGAATGGAGAAGCGTTATCTCGCACTGGTGGCGGGGAAAATGCGTAAATCAAAAAGTGTATTGGCACCGCTCAGAAAGAATGTATTGCGCTCCGGAGAACGAATGGTGCGCGTTGATCCGGAGGGTAAGAGTGCAGAGAGCCATTTTCGCCCCCAGCTCTCCTGTCGATCAGCCACCCTGGTTGAGGTGGAGATTATTACTGGGCGTACTCATCAGATTCGTGTTCATGGTGCACATATAGGTCACCCTCTGGCTGGTGATGATCGATATGGTGACCAGGAGTTTAACCGCCAAATGGGTAAGCTTGGTTTGGGGCGCCTCTTTCTCCATGCGGACCAACTGGTTTTTCCCCATCCAGATGGTGGAACTACCATGCGTATGGAGGCCCCGTTGCCGCAAGAACTCTCTGATCTGTTGGAACGTCTCCAGGAGGATGATACATGTCGTCAGTTTTGACAGCCCCAGTTGAGTTGGTCATCTTTGATTGGGATGGCACCTTGATGGATTCGGTGGACGTTATTGTCCGCTGTATGGAGGGGGCGATTTGTGACATGAAACTTGAGCCGCGTTCTTATGATGAGATTAGCAATATTATTGGGTTGGGGCTAAATGAGGCGGTTACTACACTGTATCCAGGCACCAATGAGGATTTTGCCCAAGAGGTGTCGGATAGTTACAGAAGACACTTTTTTGGTACAGAGCAGGGGAGAGACGATCTTTTCCCCGGGGTTGAATCGTTACTAAATGGCTTGAGGCAGGAGGGTGTCTTGATTGCGGTTGCAACCGGCAAGAGCCGTCGAGGATTGGATCTAGTCTTGAAAGATACCGAGCTTGATGAGATTTTTCACTCCACCCGTTGTGCAGATGAGACCAGCTCAAAACCCCACCCGCAGATGATTCACGAGATTCTGGATGAACTTCAGATTCAGCCAGAGGCGGCTGTTATGGTGGGGGATACTGAATATGATCTGGTGATGGCAAAACGGGCGGGAATCGCCTCTGTTGGGGTCTGTTATGGGGTGCACTCAGCGGAACGGTTGCATAGCCACGACCCCATTGCCTGCGTGGAATCCATCGGTTTGATTAGGGAAATATTGCCCCTTGTTGCTCCAGCATCCGCACCAGACGAATAAGGGGAAGCCCCATCAGTGCACTGGGATCATCTCCCTCCAGACGTTCAAACAAGGTGATACCAAGACCCTCTGACTTGAAGCTGCCGGCACAGTTGTAGGGCTCTTCTGCGTGCAGATAGCGCTCAATTCTATCTTCATCAAGTTGACGAAAGTGGACTGTAAATGGCACTACCTCGGTCTCTCTGTCACCAGTTTCTGAATTGAGGAGTGTTAGCCCTGTTAAAAAATGTACGGTTTTGCCTGAGGCTGCAGCGAGCTGTTTAAATGCACGATCAAAATTACCTGGTTTTCCCAGTATCTCACCACTATTCAGAGCAATCTGATCTGATCCAACAATCAGATGGGCAGGAAAGTGACGCGCAACCTCCGTGACTTTTTCGATGGAGAGCCGTTCTACAAGCTGTTCTGGAGACTCTCCATCAATCTGGTGCTCATCAATATCTGGTGAGAATGTCTCAAAAGGTAATTGCAGGCGGGAGAGCAACTCTTTTCTGAAAGGAGAGCTGGAACCGAGAATCAATGGAAGAGGGAGCATGATTTGCGATTATCCACAGATGAGCTTATCTGCTCAAGGATGTAGTATCATTCTTTTCCCATGGCCGACCATCTTCCAGACCATATTGATCCTTTCTCACTGGCCCTGTCCGGTAGAATCATAGAGCAAACTCTACCTCTTGCTGAATTCAAGCGGGTAACAGAGTTACTTCTGGATGACAGCGGTAGGGTGACAGTCAGGGTCAGATTTGGAGTTGATGAGTCAGATGTCATCTATCTTGATGGGGTCGTCTCGGCAAATATTCAGTTACCATGCCAGCGCTGTATGGAACCAATGAGCACCTTAATCAGCTCCAGTTTTGACATGGGGCTTATTCGTGATGAGGATGACTCCTCCTCTCTGCCGGATAAATATGAACCTCTTCTGGTGGATGACAAGGAATTTTCACTTTTTGGGTTTATTGAAGACGAACTGATTTTAGCGGTTCCTGTTGTGGTTACCCACTCCATGGATGAGTGTAGTGCATCTCGTTATCTTCAGGACACAACTGTGGTTGAAGAGGAAGAGAAGGAAAATCCTTTCCAGGTTCTGGAACAGTTGAAGAAGTAACAAAAACTGAGCAAAACAGTACAAATTCAATTATAATTCGCGCCAATATTTGGTGGCTATTCAATTGGGTGGCTGCTTTTTTTATTCTGTATTTAATGTTGGGAGAGATCCAATGGCTGTACAAAAAAACAAGAAGACTCGTTCAAGACGTGGCATGCGCCGCTCTCATGATGCGCTGACAAGCCCATCACTATCTGTGGACGCTGAGACTGGTGAGACTCACCTGCGTCACCACGTGACTCCAGATGGCTACTATCGTGGTCGTAAAGTGGTTCAGGATAGCGTAGAAGATTAATTTAGGGCTGTGACAACCAACAGTCCTACCGGAGTCGGCCATAGGTCGACCACTATCTCCATTGACGCTATGGGTGGTGATTACGGTCTGGATGTCACTGTCCCGGCCTCACTGCAGGCACTCAAAAAAAATAGGTCTCTTCATCTGGTTCTAGTCGGAAACCAGGAGGAGATCTCTGCGCATCTGGAACAGGTCGATTCTGATCTAAAAAGCCGTATACAGATTCACCATGCATCACAGACTGTAGCGATGGATGAATCACCATCCAGTGCCCTGCGCAAGAAAAAAGACTCCTCCATGCGTGTTGCACTCAACCTTGTAAAAGAGGGTGATGCAGGGGCTTGTGTAAGTGCAGGGAATACAGGCGCACTGATGGCGACCTCACGCTTTGTCCTCAAGATGTTGCCCGGGATTGATCGTCCTGCAATTTCTGCTGCTCTACCTACAGTTCGTGGCACCAGTTACATGTTGGATCTGGGGGCTAATGTTGATGCAACGTCAGAGAGCCTGTTTCAGTTTGCAGTAATGGGCGCGGAATTGGTTTCTGCTGTTGCGGATAACTCGAACCCATCAATTGGTCTTCTAAATATTGGTGAGGAGGAGATCAAGGGTAACGAGATGGTGAAGCAGGCTGCGGAGCTTATGGCCAATAGTGATCTGAACTATTACGGCTTTGTAGAGGGTGATGATATCTACAAGGGGACAGTTGATGTGGTGGTCTGCGATGGTTTTGTTGGAAACATCGCCCTCAAGGCAAGTGAGGGTTTGGCTCATATGGTTAGCCACTTCATCAAGACAGGGTTTAATAAAAACTTCCTGACCAAGATTTCTGGATTGATTGCGATGCCTGTACTAAAGGCATTCCGTGGCCGTATTGAGCCACGAAACTATAATGGTGCCAGCTTGTTGGGATTGCGTGGTATTGTGGTAAAGAGTCATGGTGGCACTGATGTTATGGGATTTAGTAATGCAATTAATGTTGCAGTTGCCGAGGTCGAACATGCTGTTCCACAAAAGATTGATGCACATCTGCACCGTACACTGGTAGAGGGCAAAGAGTGAACTATTCTCGAATTATAGGTACTGGTGGTTATCTTCCTGAGGCAGTCAGAACCAATGCTGATCTTGAAAAGATGATGGAGACATCCGATGAGTGGATTGTGGCTCGTACCGGAATTAAAACTCGTCATATTGCTGCAGAAAATGAGACTACTTGTGATCTGGCAGAACAGTCGTCGCTGCAGGCAATTGAGGCTGCAGGCATTGATCGAGGCGAGATTGACCTGATAATTGTGGCAACTACAACACCAGACAAGATTTTCCCCAGTACCGCATGTCTGTTGCAACAGAGGCTCGATATTCATGGTTGCCCGGCATTTGATGTGCAGGCGGTATGTACAGGTTTTGTCTATGCACTCTCGGTTGCGGATAACTTTATCCGTGCTGGTTCAGCAAAATGTGCCCTGGTTGTTGGTGCTGAGACTCTCTCCAGAATTGTAAATTGGGAAGATCGAGGAACAGCAATTCTGTTTGGTGATGGTTCCGGTGCTGTAGTGCTGAAGGCTTCTGAGGAGCCGGGAATTTTATCTACCCATATTCATGCGGATGGAAAGTACGAGGAGCTGTTGCATGTGCCTGGTGGTATATCGGCAGGCTATGATGGTGAGCCCTACATAGAGATGAAGGGTAACGAAGTCTTCAAGATGGCTGTCAATACGCTGGGGCGTATCGTGGATGAGACCCTGGATGCCAATAAGATGGAGAAAGAGGAGATTGATTGGCTGGTACCTCACCAGGCCAATGTGCGAATAATTGCCGCTACTGCCAAAAAACTTAAGATGTCCATGGATAATGTAATTCTTACGGTACAGGATCATGGCAACACTTCGGCCGCTTCAGTGCCTCTTGCGTTGAATGAGGGAGTGCGTAGCGGAAAAATAAAGCCAGGACAAACTATTCTGATGGAGGCCTTTGGGGGTGGGTTTACCTGGGGCTCTGTTCTCGCTCGTCTATAGGAATTAATTATGAAACTTGCATTTGTATTTCCGGGTCAGGGCTCACAATCTGTCGGTATGCTTGCTGACCTTGCTGAGAGCCATCCTGTTGTTGGTGAAACTTTTAGTGAGGCATCAGATCAATTGGGTATGGATCTCTGGAAGTTGGTGCAGGAGGGGCCAAAAGAGGCACTAAACCAGACCACCAATACGCAGCCTGCAATGCTGGCTGCTGGAGTTGCTACCTGGAGGGTGTGGAATCAGCAGGCAGGTACTGCCCCATCCATTATGGCTGGTCATAGTTTAGGTGAATATTCAGCACTGGTCGTTGCTGGTGCTCTTGATTTTGGCGATGCCATTAAGCTTGTTGCAGAGCGTGGTCGTCTGATGCAGGAGGCTGTTCCAGAGGGTGAAGGGGCAATGGCAGCTATTCTTGGCCTGGATGATGATCAGGTGCGTTCAGTCTGTAGCGGTGCTGCAGATGGTGGAGTAGTAGAACCAGTTAATTTCAACTCGCCTGGACAGGTGGTAATCGCCGGGAGTGCAGATGCAGTGGGACGAGCTATTGAGGCAGCAAAAGAGGCAGGTGCAAAACGTGCACTTCCTCTCCCTGTTAGTGTCCCTTCACACTCATCACTTATGAATGAGGCTGCAACAAAGTTTGCAACTGCAATGGAACCTGTAGCGATTAACTCACCAGAGATTCCTGTAATTAATAATGTTGACGTTACTGTTGAGATGGATTCAGACTCAATTCGTGGAGCATTGACACGCCAGCTTTACAATCCTGTACGTTGGGTGGAGACAGTTAGGAAGATGCATGGTGAAGGAGTCGGTATGCTTGTTGAGTGTGGCCCAGGAAAAGTATTGGCCGGCTTAAACAAGAGGATCGAGAGAGGAATGAAAGCTATGGCAGTTTTCGATAACGCCACTCTTGCAGCAGCTATCAACACAGTCAATGGAGAAGAATCATGAGTCTTGAAGGGCAGGTTGCGCTGGTTACAGGTGCCAGCCGAGGAATTGGTCAGTCTATTGCACTTAAGCTAGGAAAGATGGGCGCCTATGTGATTGGAACAGCAACCTCTGATAACGGTGCTGCAAAAATCTCTGCTTACATGAGTGAGGCAGGTATCAATGGTGAGGGGATGAACCTTAATGTAACTGATGGGGATGCAGTTTTAGCAACCATCAAGCATATAGCGGATGAGCATGGTGCCGTTACCCTGTTGGTGAATAATGCAGGAATTACCCGTGATAATCTTCTGATGAGGATGAAGGAAGAGGAGTGGAGCGCCATTATGGACACCAATTTGACCTCAATCTATCGTGTCTCCAAGGCATGTCTACGGGGGATGATGAAGGCTCGTACTGGTCGCATTATTAGTATCACCTCTGTTGTGGGTGCCATGGGTAATCCTGGGCAGTCCAACTATGCTGCTGCAAAAGCTGGAGTAATGGGGTTTAGTAAGGCGCTGGCTCGTGAGGTTGCATCACGTGGTATTACTGTTAATACAGTTGCACCAGGCTTTATTGATACTGATATGACCAAGGCACTTCCTGATGAGCAGAAGGATGCTCTTAAGACCCAGATTCCGCTGGGAGCTCTAGGGCAGCCGGAAGATATAGCCAACGCAGTAGGTTTTCTGGCTTCAGAAGATGCCTCTTATATTACAGGCCAGACACTACATGTGAATGGCGGAATGTATATGTAGCCATTTTTCTATGGCAAATGAGGGTGATGATGGTAAAATTGTCCTCAGTTTTTTCATAAATAACAAATCGTAGAGGATACAAATGAGCGATATTCAAGCACAGGTTACCAAAATTGTTGCAGAGCAGCTGGGTGTTGATGAGGGTGAGATCACTAATGAGTCATCTTTTGTAGATGATCTTGGCGCAGACTCTCTCGATACAGTTGAGTTGGTGATGGCACTGGAAGAGGAGTTTGGTTGTGAGATTCCTGATGATGAGGCTGAGAAGATCACTACTGTTCAGTTAGCGATCGATTACATCAACAAGGCAAACGGCTAATATCTGAAAATCAGATATATCGTTTTACGATGAAAGCCGCATTTCATACATGAAGTGCGGTTTTTTGGTTTTTGAATTGATGAGGAAACGAGATGAAGGGTGACAGACGTGTTGTTGTAACTGGGATCGGCATGGTATCTCCTGTTGGAAATACAGTAGAGGATAGTTGGAAGAATATTCTTGCTGGAGTTGGTGGAGCGGGTCCGGTGCCACATTTTGATGCAACTGAATTTCCGGTTACATTCTCCTGTTCAATCAAGGATGACTTTGATCCCCTTGAGTATCTAACCAAGAAAGACCTGCGCAAGATGGATACATTTATCCATTATGGCATTGCTGCCGGGGTCCAGGCGTTTCGTGACTCTGGTCTGGAGATTACCGATGAGAATGCCCCGCGTATTGGCGTATCTGTGGGGTCTGGTATCGGTGGCCTGCCAGGCATAGAAAAAGGGAGAGATTCACTGGTTAATGGTGGACCACGCAAGGTCTCTCCATTCTTTGTCCCTTCCAATATCATCAATATGGTGTCAGGAAATCTCTCCATAATGATCGGGGCCAAGGGTCCAAATACCGCAATTGTTACGGCGTGTAGTTCTGCAACCCACAGTATTGGTGATGCGGCACGCATGATTATATATGGTGATGCAGATGTCATGATTACGGGTGGTGCTGAAAATGCCACATGCCCGGTAGGACTGAGTGGATTTGCTCAGGCCAAGGCACTCTCCTCTCGTAATGATGATCCACAAACGGCTAGCCGTCCCTGGGATGTTGATCGTGATGGATTTGTATTGGGAGATGGTGCCGGTGTACTGGTGCTTGAGGAGTATGAGCATGCCAAGGCGCGTGGAGCTAACATCTATGCAGAGGTGACAGGTTTTGGCATGAGTGGTGATGCCTACCATATGACCTCACCATCACCTGGTGGGGAGGGGGCGTCACGTTGTATGGATAGTGCGTTGGCAGATGCCGGTATTAATCCTGAAGAGATTGATTACATTAACGCACATGGGACGTCTACTCCGGCAGGAGATCTTGCAGAGACATCGGCTGTGAAACAGTCATTTGGCGACCATGCCTATAAGGTGGCGGTTAACTCCACCAAATCAATGACAGGCCACCTGCTTGGTGCCGCTGGCGGGATTGAGGCTATCTTCTCTATTCTTGCAATCAGAGATCAGGTCTCCCCACCCACCATCAACATCTTCAATCAGGATCCCGAGTGTGATCTGGATTACGTTGCCAATACAGCACGCGACATGAAGATTGATATTGCGATGTCAAACTCATTTGGCTTTGGTGGCACCAACGGAACTGTTGTCCTGAAAAAAATGTGATCGATCTGCTTGCGCTGCACGCGGCCAACCCAGAGCGCTATCCATATCTGCTTGAGAGTGCTGCATCCAATAGTGGTGCGCAGTGGGATATTCTATTTGCCTTTCCAGGAGAGACGATTAGAGCCGGTGATTGTAAGGGTAATGATAAGAGTGATGGGTTTCTTGCAGCACTGGATCTCAATTGGGAAGAGACGCAACAGTCTGATGAGGCCGATAGCAGATTTCCTTTTCGTGGCGGGTGGTTTCTGTTTTTGGATTATGAGCTGGCCCACGAGATTGAGCCAGTAATATCCAGATGCGCAACATCCAACGGAAGAGCCCGCTTATCCTCACAAGCCTACGCTACGCGCGTACCAGCCGCTATTCTTCAAGAGCACAGCAGTGGTCAAATCTATTGTGTAGATGAGGATGGTGAATTCACAGAGAGAGTCAGGCTTATGGAGGAGGACCTCTCGAATCTGCAGCCACTAGAGGGGGAGGCGATAGATCTTGCTCCATCCACCATTCATGAGGAGCTCCCCAGTAAGTTTCTGGATGGTGTTGAGAAGATCAAACACTATATTGTCGAGGGCGATATCTTTCAGGTAAACCTGTCACGCAAGTGGGAGGGAGAGCTTCCTGAATCAGTAGAGCCATATCATATATATCAAAAACTGAGAGAGAGTAACCCGGCCCCGTTTGCAGGGTTGGCTATTCAGGATGGCGAGGCACTCATCAGTTCATCGCCTGAGAGACTTATTAAGGTCACCAATGGCATTGCGGAAACCAGACCAATAGCAGGTACCCATCCACGTAGTGGAGAGTCTGATGAGGACGAGATGCTCTCGGAGCAGCTCCTCGCACACCCCAAGGAGCAGGCGGAACATATTATGCTAATTGATCTGGAGCGTAACGATCTGGGCCGTGTCTGCCGACCGGGAACCATTGAGGTGGACGAGTTAATGGTGCTGGAGAGCTATGCACATGTACACCATATCGTATCCAATGTTCGGGGAGATCTACAAAGTGGCGTTACTCCAGGAGAGGTTATTCGTGCACTTTTTCCTGGTGGTACCATTACTGGATGTCCAAAAGTGCGCTGTATGGAGATTATCGATGAACTGGAGCCAGAACCACGTGGCGGCTATACAGGGAGTTTCGGTTATCTGAATCATAATGGGGATATGGATCTTAATATTCTTATACGTACCATTACTCAGAAGGGGAGAAACGTCACCCTGCGCGCGGGTGCCGGTATAGTGCATGACTCAATTCCACATAGAGAGCTGGAGGAGACCAGAGCCAAGGCCAGAGGCATGTTGATGGCGCTGGGGGTTGAGCCATGATTTTTGTTAATGGGGTTGAGACAGATCAGGTCAGTGTCACAAATCGTGGGCTTCAGTATGGGGATGGTCTGTTTGAGACTATTGCGGTTGTCGATGGTGAGCCAGAGTTTTGGGATCGCCATATGGCACGGCTGCAACTGGGGTGTGAAAGACTATCTATAGTTATGCCACAAGAGAGCCTGCTTCTGAGTGAGGCAGAACATATTATCAGCAGTGACAAAGCATCCCGTGCTGTCCTGAAGATTATTGTCACCCGTGGTGAGGGGGGCAGAGGATACCGTCCACCAGAGGCTCCTATGCCAACGCGAATTATCTCACTCTCTCCATGGCCTGAATACCCGGCAGAGTATTACAAAACTGGTGTCAGGCTCCACATTTGTAAAACCAGGTTGGGTAGTAATCCGTCACTTGCCGGCATAAAACATCTGAACAGACTGGAGCAGGTTATTGCCAGAGGCGAGTGGAGTACCCCGGATATTGCAGAGGGGGTGATGCTTGATGAAGGCGATCATCTGGTTGAGGGAACCATGAGCAACATCTTCTTTGTAAAAGATGATGAGGTCATAACTCCAGAGTTGACCGGATGTGGGGTTGCCGGAGTGATGAGAGAGGTACTGATCGAGCGCCTGCAGGAAGAGGGGATTCCAGTTACGATTCGCCCCATAGCCTTGGATGAGCTCGGTGAGATGGAGGAGGCATTCTGTAGCAACAGCCTGATCCATATCTGGCCAATACGGCGGATTGGAGATAAATGGTTTTCAGTTTTAGGGCCGACATCTATGTATCTTACGAAATTTGTTGAAATTGACAAATATTGCTAAAATATGCCAAACAACAGGGGGTAATATGATGGCAACAATGAATATATCTCTGCCTGGTGCAATGAAGGAGTGGGTCGAACAGCAGGCAAATACACTTGGTCGTTACAGTAATGTGAGTGACTATATTCGTGACCTGATCAGAAAAGAGCAGGACCACTCCGCAAAGATAGAAGCCATGCAGCAGAGGATTGTAGAAGGCATTGAGAGTGGAGTCGGAACGCATACAATGGCTGAATTGCAGGAGATCGCACGGGAACAGGCGCAGCCACGTAGATGAGTTATATCCTTAGCAAAAAGGCTGAAGATGATGTCATAATAATTTATCTAGAAGGAGCTGCCCAGTTTGGTGTCAAACAGGCAGACCGTTACCACCTTAAGTTAGAAAAAACTCTACAGTTACACCATTGATGATGGCAGCATTTTCATAATTCGTATCAGACATAGTCATGAGGATTGGCTAAAATAGTTCCCTTATGAACAGAGGAAAATTCATCACCGTTGAGGGCTCTGAGGGGGTTGGAAAAACCACCAACATAAATCATGTCCGAGCCCTGCTGGAGAAGCACGGAATAGAGGTAGTGCAGACCAGGGAACCAGGAGGCACACCACTGGGTGAGGAGGTGCGGGAACTTCTGCTCGACCATCGTCATACAGGGATGTCGCAGGATGCTGAGCTGATGTTGATGTTTGCTGCCCGTGCAGAGCACCTTGCCCAGATTATTCTTCCCGCACTTGAGGCTGGTAAGTGGGTGCTTTGTGACCGTTTTACCGATGCCAGTCACGCCTATCAGGGTGGGGGCAGGGGGATTTCAACCGAACGTATTACCGCACTGGAGCAGTGGGTACAGAAAGGGCTGCAGCCAGACCTTACCCTGTTGCTCGATATTGAGCCAGAAATTGGGCTGGAGCGTGCCGGTAAGAGAGGAGAACTGGATCGCTTTGAGAAAGAGGAGATCGCATTCTTCCACCGGGTTAGGCAGAGTTATCTGGATAGGGCAATGGAATTTCCACAGCGCTTCCGAGTTGTTAATACATCCAAATCACTAGAGGATGTACAGCAGGAGATCGACAGCCATCTGCTTCCATTTATTGAGAATAGCAGCGCATGAGTAACCTGCTCCCATGGCAACAGATACTCTGGAGAGGGTTTCAGCAGCGTATTGAGCAGAAGCGGATGCCCCATGCCCTGTTGCTACATGGGCCTGAGGGAACCGGTAAAAACATATTCGCAAAGGTGCTGACCAAGAGCCTGTTGTGCGACCAGCCCCAAAAGTCTGGCGAGGCCTGTGGGAGCTGCCCATCGTGCAGACTATTTGAGGCAGGAACTCATCCCGACCTCCATCAACTTGAACCAGAGGAGGGAAAGAGTATCCTGGCAGTTGACCTGGTGAGATCAATGGTTGAGGAGTTCTCATACACCCCACAAATAGCCGGCCGCAAGGTTGTAATTCTTGATCCGGCAGAGTCTATGAATCGCAGTTCTGCCAATAGCCTGCTCAAGACCCTGGAAGAGCCATCCGGAGATGCAGTTATTGTGCTCATCTCTCATGCTCCTGCCAAGCTACTGCCCACTATCCGTAGTCGTTGCCAACAGATAGCGTTTCCACCCCCATCCAGAACAGAGGCCCTTGCCTGGTTAGAGGGGCAGTTAGAGGACCCGGCAACAGTTGGCACTATTCTGGACCTTGCTGAGGGCGCCCCCCTCAAGGCGCTTACACTCTCTGAGCAGGAGCATCTGGATCACTATAAAGAGATGGGTAGTGAGCTGCTTGACCTGTTGCATGGGAGAGCGAATCCAATCAGGGTTGCATACCGCTGGAGCAAACATGATTCAACTATCACCTTGCGCTGGATGCAGCAGTGGCTGGTAGCAGCAATCAGGGGGGGAGAGCCGCTATCCAACATAAGCCAAATATTGCAGCAGAGTGATCAACAAAAACTATTTCTCTTTTACGATAAGGTGATAGAGGCGATCTCCCTCTCAACAACCCCCATCAATAAAGAGCTGATGTTTGAGGGGTTGTTGCTGGAGTGGTCTCGTTTCCGATGATCGACTCCCACTGTCATCTCGATCGGCTTAAAATACCAGATGGAGAGACCCTTGATGACTCTCTCGCTCGTGCAGCAGAAGAGGGGGTGCATGGCTTCCTTAATGTTTGTATCGATCTCGAGAATTTTAATGAGGTTCTGCGAATCGCAAACGCAGATTCAAGGATTCAATGTTCGGTTGGGGTGCATCCCAATGAGATGGAGATGCAAGAACCTACTATGGATGACCTGCTGCAGCGTGCAGAGAACAAAAAAGTGGTGGCGATTGGTGAGACGGGGCTGGATTACCACTACATAACAGAGACAGAGAGCCTGGAGCAGCAGCGTAACCGCTTCAGAACCCATATTCGTGCAGCTAAGGAGTGCAATAAACCACTAATCATCCACACCCGTGAGGCACGGGAGGATACCATCAGGGTTATGCGGGAGGAGGGTGCAGAGCAGTGTGGCGGGGTGATGCACTGTTTTACTGAAAATTGGGAGATGGCCAGCCAGGCACTGGATCTTGGTTTTTATCTCTCCTTCTCCGGGATCATCACCTTCAACAGTGCGGCAGAGTTGCGTGAGGTGGTAAAAAAGGTTCCAGAGGAGCGGCTACTGATCGAGACCGACTCACCCTATCTGGCTCCCGTTCCATATCGCGGAAAGCCTAACCAACCGGCCTATGTGCGTCAGGTGGCGGAGAAGGTGGCAGAGCTTCGCGGCTGGAGCGTGGAAGAGGTGGATAGGATTACAACTGAAAATTTTATGCGGCTTTTTCAGCTCTAATGTAATCTCACCAAATATCTTTCCAAAAGTGGTTAGATTGGTTAAAATAACTTGCAAATCAATCAGGTAATCTAACCATGAACGATCTATTGGAGTTTATTAACAACTATCCGGAAGGGGTGTCGCCCAAGGAAATTGAGCACAACCTGGAGATTAGTCGTACAACGCTTAATCGACGCTTGAGAGAGGCGGTTCTGGCAGGTGCTCTGGTAAAGATGGGCAAAGGCCCTGCTACGCGATATCGCAGTGCAGATCCACACACAGCTATACGCGCCTACTTTGAGCGACCGCATACAGAGAGGACGCTTGCCCGATATCGGGAGGAATTGCTGAATCCAGAACCAGAGTTGCATAACTCATCCCTTGTAGAGTTGGATGAGTTGCCAAGTTATAAGCTGGACAAGCGAGAGATGGCGAAGTTTCTGATTGACTTCTCATGCGCCTCATCCACGCTTGAGGGTGGCACATACTCTCTGCTCGATACCCAATCTCTGCTTGATTATGGTGAGAAGGCGAAAGGAAAGCCTCTGGATGACGCATTTCTTGTACTGAACCACAGGGAGGCTTTTGAATATCTCTACGACCATATGAGCCTCGATTCAATCTACAAGGTTCATGATCTTCTGACCAGTGATCATGAACTGCCAGAACTAAAGGACTCTCAGCACTTTCTAACGAAAGAGTTCAGAGGAGTGGTGCGTGAGCATGCAGATATAGATATTGCATTGAGTGCCTATCTGCCACCCTATCGACCTGGAACCGGATATCTGGACAGGATGGTTGAGCGTATTCTTGAGACGGCAGAAAATATCACCAATCCGGTTCAGGCTGCCTTTTATCTAATGACCCGTATTGCCTACCTGCAGCCATTCAAGGATGGCAATAAGCGCACCTCTCGTGCCATCTGTAACGTACCTCTGATCAAGGCACAATTGCCACCAATCTCATTCGTTGACTTCGGCAAACAGGATTATATCGTATCAATGCTGGCCTTTTACGAGCTGGGAGATATCCATCTGGCTGAGAGTTGTTTCCTTGAGGCCTACAAAAAATCGATTATAAGGTTGAGTTAAGTGGATATTCCACTTATTGCCTCTTCCAGCTGCCCCATTGGAGTGTAGAAGTGGGGCGAGAAACGAATTCCACCGGCACGTACCGCACATTGAATTCCTTTTTCAGTCAGTTTGTTATGTGTAACTTCTAAACTGCTTTCTCCGGTTGAAAAGGTGACAATTCCTGCATGTCGTGCAGGGTCGGCCGGGGTAATCAGCTCCAGTTTTGGGTTATCTTGAATCGCATCAACAAGAAACCGGGAACGCTCCAGTACCAGTTTTTCGATCTGCGCCATACCAATCTCCTCAACCATGGAGAGTGAGGCCTCCAGCCCATGAACCCCCAACATGTTGGGGCTTCCTGGTTCAAAACGGCGCGCACTCTGGGCAATCTTCCACTTTGGAATATCGTCACAACAGCCAGGTTGTTCACAGCTTGAGTCGGTATCGAAATCATATAGAATTTCACGCATATGCCAGCCATACTGATGAAGCTGTAGACGCTCACGAGCCTCTGGCGAGCTATAGAAAAGGGCGCAGCCCTCTGGTGCCATCATCCATTTATGGCCATCGGCCACAATAAAGTCAGCCTGAATAGCATCTCCATCCATCTGAATTGCCCCCAGGCTCTGGATTGCATCGACGCAAAACAGGATTCCACGCTTTTTGCAAAAGGTCCCAATCCGTTCTAGATCCATTCTCAGGCCAGTCCCGAACTGTACGGAGCTAATTGAGATGAGACGTGTATTGCGATCAACTGCCTCAAATAGTGCATCCTCCGGTGATTTGGCAGAATTTAGATCCACTTTTTTGGTTGTAACGCCGTAGCGTGACAGTGATTCCCAGACAATTGAGTTGGAGGGGAACTCCTGATCCGAGGTCACCACATTGTCTCCAAGCTTCCAGGAGATACCATGGGCAATAAGTGAAAGTCCCTCAGAGGTATTTTTAACCAGTGCAACATCATCAGCAGTGCCAACACCTATAAGACGGCACAGTCGCTCACGCAGTTTGGTTTCTACCTTTACCCA
>CAYQBY010000028.1:0-19326 GCA_964415865.1 uncultured Piscirickettsiaceae bacterium
AGGGAGTATAAGAGTATAATGCTTTTCTGATTTTACAAGACCACCAACAACAGACCTATATTAAGATTCTGTTTACAGGGCATCCAGACTCAGGACATAGATTCTGATCAAAATCAAAAAACATCAAGACCGGCCTACCGGTCTTTTTTTATCTCATTTTTTACGCAAAGGAAATGCGCGATGTCACTGGCAACACGTTATGTAAACGGTCTTCATTTTAATAATCTCCGAGGAGATATCTATGGAGGACTAACCGCCGCAGTAGTTGCCCTGCCTCTGGCAATGGCTATGGGAGTTGCCTCTGGTGTTGGACCGATTGCAGGAATGTATGGCGCCATCTTTGTTGGACTATTTGCCGCCCTAATCGGAGGAACCCCAGCCCAGGTCTCCGGCCCTACTGGTCCGATGACGGTGGTTATGGCTGCTATTTTTATTCAGTACACAGGCATGTTTCCGGATGATCCTGTACAAGGGGCTGCCTTAGCGTTCACTGTGGTAATTCTGGGTGGAATTTTTCAGATTCTTTTTGGAGTCATGAAAATTGGCAAATATATTGAGCTCGTTCCACACCCTGTTGTTTCAGGTTTTATGAGTGGTATTGGCATAATTATTATTCTGCTACAGATTGGTCCGCTATTGGGTCAGGTTGGGGTATCCAAACCAATTGATGCTGCTGCTGCAATCCCCGACTTTTTTGCGGCCATGGATGGCTCCTCAGCCATTCTCGGTCTGATTGCCCTGGCAGTTGTCTATGGTATACCTTCACTACTGCCCAAGGTTAACCGCCTGCTTCCAGCTCCACTGGTAGCGCTGCTGGTTGGTACATTCAGCTATCTGTTGTTCATGCAGGATACACCATCCATCCGTATCATTGGTGAGATTCCAACTGGATTTCCTGATCTTATTATCCCAACCATTGAGTTCTCTCTGCTGTGGGAGATGATTGTCTCGGGATTGACTCTGGCGGCACTCGGCTCCATTGACTCACTGCTCACCTCACTTGTTGCCGACAACGTAACCCGAACCCAACATAAATCAGATCGTGAACTAATTGGTCAGGGTATCGGTAATACTGTTGCCGGCTTCTTTGGTGGCCTGCCTGGTGCAGGTGCCACCATGCGTACCGTAGTAAACGTAAATGCAGGTGGTCGCACACCTATCTCCGGAGCCCTTCATGCTGTGGTTCTACTGGTTATTGTTCTTGGGGCCGGTGCCTACGCAAGTGATATTCCAAAAGCGGTACTGGCAGGAATTTTAGTCAAGGTTGGCACCGATATTATTGACTGGGACTACCTGAAAAATATCCGTAACGCCCCCATTACCGGCATCCTGATGATGCTTATTGTGCTGCTATTAACTGTTTTTGTTGACCTGATTCAGGCAGTTGCTGTCGGCATGGTGATGGCATCATTTGTATTCATGCAGCGTATGGTTGATCTGCAACTTGGAAGCATCCAGATTGTTCGCTCTGTTGATGATGTTCCAGAAGGGGTGTGTGAGGAAGGTGCATCACTACTCCACAAGGCGGATGGGCGTATCCTTCTTTACCATGTAGGTGGCCCTCTCAGTTTTGGTGCTGCCAAGGGGATGATCCGCCAGCTCTCTGGACACAATGATTATGATGTTCTGGTCATTGATCTGAAACAGGTGCCAATGATGGACTTTACCTCTGCCAAGGCACTGCGTGACATTATTGATGATACAGAGTCTGCCGGAAGAAGGGTTATGGTAGTTGGAGCGCGTCCTGGAGTACATTCCGTTCTTGAGCGCCAGGGGGTACTGAACGGAATTCAGGAAGAGCACATCCATGTGGAACGCATTGATGCCCTTAAACACGCCTATCAACTGCTACCTACACAGTAGACAAAGGTAGTCGAACCGGGGGATCATACGGATATGAAGCTCCCTTTCCTGATTCTTCTAGGTGGCATTCTGGGTGGCTGCGCCAGCAGCAACCAGTTGCCGCCAGAGACTGCAACAACTACTCCAATCCCACCTCCCAACTGGGGCGCTGTTACAGCTGAAAATATAATTCAGCCAGATTCTGTTACAGATAAATGGCTAAAAGAGTTCAAATCTCCCCAGCTGGAGCAGCTTGTTGCCGAGGCCATTACCCATAATCATGACCTGAAGATTGCTGCACTTAACTGGCACAGCGCCAATGAGACTGCTTCCATAGCGTCATCCACTCTTCGCCCCACTGTTGAGGGTGGCCTCAGCTCCAAACGATCTCGATCACTCTCATCTACAGATCGTGCATCGATAAGTACTCGCCATACTCTTGACGTCTCAGCTGTCTGGGAGGCTGATCTCTGGGACAGGCTATCCAACCAGGAACGTGCAGCTATAATCCTGACGAAGGCCGCTGCTGCTGATCTGAGGGCTGCGCGACTCTCCCTTGCGGCGGAGGTGTCACAAAACTGGTTTAGTGCTGTCGAGTCAAAACAGCAGACCGAACTGGCCGAATACCAGCTTAATGCAGATCAACAAGCTTTAAAGGTAGTGGAGGATCGCTTTCAGAATGGTCTAGTTGATGCTCTTGATCTACATCTAATCAAGATTGAGCTAACAGCATCGGAGGAGAGACTAGCCAGTAAAAGGATGGAACAGAACATCCTGTTGCGTGACCTGGAGACCCTGCTAGGTCGCTACCCTGCAGCAGAACTTACTGTCTCTGAGCCTATGCCAACAATGGGTGACTCTGTTCCGGCAGGCCTGCCATCCGAGCTGTTGAAGCGCCGCCCTGATATAGCAGCAAGCAACAAGCGCATGATTGCAGCTGGTCTTGATGCCGAAGTTGCTGCAAAAAACCGTCTCCCCTCTTTCTCCCTGACCGTCAGTGGTGGAACATCAAGTAGTGAGTTAAAAAATCTGCTCGACTGGGATTTTCTTATCTGGAGTCTACTGGGTGATCTTACTCAACCACTATTTCAGCAAGAGAAACTAAAGGCTGAGGAGATGCTGGAGAAAATCGAACACCGGGAGGCATTAATAAACCATGCGCAGACTATTATGACTGCATTTCGTGAGGTTGAAAATGCACTGGATGCCGACCATTATCAACGCCTTAGAGTAGAGTCACTTACTCGTGCGGCTAACGAATCACACTCTGCGGCTGTTCTAGCGCTATACCGTTATCAGAATGGCCTTACCGATATCCTTACCCTGCTTGATGCGAAACAGCGTGCATACACCCATGAAAGCAAACGTCTACAGGCAGTTGCCGACCACATTGACAATAGAATCACTCTTCACCTCGCATTAGGTGGAGCCTTTTAATAAATATCCACTAGCTATAAACTATAGAGCTATCCCAAGGAATCAATAGCCATGAAAATCCTCTTTCTCTCTCTTTTAACACTCCTATTGCCTGCATCCAGTCTAGCCTCCGGGGCGGGCGGTGAGGCTCTTGATCTCACCGGAGAGACTATTGGCATACTTGCACTGATTCTATTCTCTCTCGCATATCTGTTGGTCATGACCGAGGAGTTTACCCATCTGCGAAAATCCAAACCGGTACTTCTGGTTGCCGGTGTGATCTGGGCCATGATTGCTGCATATTATGCATCTACCGTTGGTACCCCTGAATCAGCCAAGATGGTTGAGGAGGCGATACGCCATAACTTCCTGGAGTTCTCTGAACTAATGCTGTTCCTCCTGGTGGCGATGACCTATATCAACGCCATGGAAGAGAGACGAGTGTTTGAGGCCCTGCGCTCCTGGCTGATACGTAAGGGGTTTGGATTTCGTCAGCTATTTTGGTTAACCGGCATCCTGGCATTCTTTATCTCCCCAGTTGCCGACAATCTGACAACTGCACTATTAATGTGTGCGGTGGTTCTGGCGGTAGGCGGCAGTAATGACAAGTTTGTTCTCTTGGGTTGCATCAATATTGTAGTAGCGGCAAATGCAGGTGGAGCCTTTAGTCCGTTTGGAGATATCACAACCCTGATGGTTTGGCAGAAAGGGATTGTAGAGTTCAGCACATTCTTTGCTCTCTTTATCCCATCAGCCGTAAACTTTATTGTCCCTGCTGCCATCATGCATTTTGCAGTGCCTGATATCAATCCTGATGCCAGCAACGAGTTGATCACCATGAAGCGTGGAGCTCGCCGGATTATCGTACTTTTCTTGCTGACCATTGCTACAGCCGTCAGTTTTCACAACTTCCTCCATCTTCCTCCAGTGATAGGGATGATGACCGGTTTATCCTATCTCCAGTTTTTTGGCTATTTCCTCAAGAAGACTCACAATCAAGAGGTTGTTGATAGTGGCGAGCATGGAGATCGACTCGATCCAATTCTCCCTTTTGACATCTTCAACAAGGTGGCTCGGGCCGAGTGGGATACCCTGCTCTTCTTCTACGGTGTAGTACTTGCAGTAGGTGGGCTTGGCTTTATGGGTTACCTCTCCATGGTCTCAGAGATCATGTACACACAATGGGGTGCAACCATGGCCAATATTACCGTTGGTGGACTCTCAGCCATTTTTGACAATATACCGGTGATGTTTGCTGTGCTCTCAATGCAACCAGATATGCCGCTTGGGCAGTGGCTGCTGGTAACACTCACTGCCGGTGTTGGGGGCAGTATGCTCTCTATAGGATCTGCCGCTGGTGTTGCCCTGATGGGACAGGCCCGTGGAAAATATACTTTCGGTGGCCATCTCAAGTGGGCGCCGGTAATTGCTCTCGGCTATGGAGCAAGTATCTGGGTTCACATGCTCATCAATGAAAGTTACGGACTATAAGAGATGGGGTGTATAGCAGAAGACTACTCTATCTCCTGAATAACCACCTCTTGCAAATCTTCCATCTTCTGAATCTCTACATCCAGATTAATTTGGTCAGGATTGTCTGTGGACTGCTCCAACAGTAGCTCCCATAACTCTTCCTGCTCATAGGTTACACGAGAACCATGCTCATCCTGAAAATATGCAGCCCATGGAACAAACTTGGTAAGTGGGAAAATTTGCCCCATCTCTGGTGATATATCAATGTTAATCCCGGAAACAAAGAGTAGGCGCTTGCCTCTGTATGATGGCTCCTGAACTATTGTTCTAAATGCTCTATCAAACTCAACCTGCGAGTTAACCTGTGCAGCTACAAGTGCTGGCGAACTTGACGTTACAATCTTGGGCATATTGGGAAGCAGATTGTGCTCCAGGTGATCATGCCCCTCCTCCTCTTCCACAATATTTTTACTAAAGGAGAAAAGATCATGGCTTAATAGTGAACCAACAACCTGGGCATCACCCTCCTGTAAATGGTCGAAAAGCTCAGCAAACTCCATGGAGGCGCTAAAGACCTTTGATGTACTAAGTACATGCACTGGATCTATGGCAACATTATTACCCCCGCTCTCATGCCCTATGATTCTATCAATGTTAAGAATCAAGCCCTCCTTACGACATGGGTCAATCAGCTGATTATCAATAGTTACAAAGATCTCACCATCCTGACGTTCAACCAGAATATTTTCACAGGCAAAGTGATACTCCTCCAAATACCAATCTGAGACCCCTGCAATCTTTCCACAGTCTGATGTTGATTCACAACCGCTGGTCTGCAGTCGACGATAGCTGCCAAACCGTCTGGTTTCTGGTTCATACCCAACATGACTGGCCTGGACAATCACCACGTCCTGCCCATGGTGGGCATGAGGACCATGACGGTCTGTTGCCACAACTCCGCCTACTCGACCATGATTGAATGGAAAGGTACCAAAATGTTTGGCCAACAGAATAATGGGGAACCCCTGGTTTTCGTCAGAACAGAATGCCCTGGATGGCATTATCTTCCCTGGCTCAAACCCCAGAGAGAGGCAGAAGTTATATAGTCTTGGAACAAAGTTACTGTAGCGCATCATGCGCTGATCCAGCCGAAAGTCTCCCATCGATTTCATTTTGTACTCTCCATCTCATCTCTCTCCATAAATAATCCCAACAGATCGTTAAGAAAATTCACTCCCCGACCGGTTGTCATCCACTGCTCTTGATTGTGTAACATTAACCCTTGTGCAACCCCTTGTTCAACCGCTGACTCTACCTTATTCCATCCGCACCCGGTACGCTCCTCAAATTGCTGCATGGTAAATGGCTCTCTCAGACGGAGCCTATTCATCATGAATTCGAGAGGCAGCTCATCTGCTGTCACGGTATGCTGGCTAGACAACACACGATCTGATCCAACCTCTGCCATATACCTTTCTGGCTCTCTATATCGCGAAGAGCGGTAAACTGCGCCATCTGCTACTGCGGTAATTTTGGCATGTGCCCCTGCGCCAATGCCCAAATAGTCCCCAAAACGCCAGTAATTGAGATTATGAGCACACTGCATTTTATCCTGCGCATAAGCTGAGATCTCATATTGGCCATATCCATTCTCCCTCAACAGCTTTTGCCCTTTGCTCTGCATATCCCAAAGCTCATCTACATCAGATGTTTCTGGGGGGCTATGACCAAACGGGGTATTGGGCTCCATGGTGAGCTGATACCAGGATATATGTTCCACCCCCAACCCAGCCGCCTGCCTCAGATCAGACAGTGCGCCATCAATATTCTGCCCCGGCAGACCAAACATAAGATCAAGATTGATATTATTAAATCCGGCGCTCCTTGCTTTCTCAACGGCAGCTACAGCCTCCCCTCCATTGTGAATTCGCCCAATTGCCTCAAGCCTTCTGTCCTCAAAACTCTGTGCCCCAATGGATAGGCGATTTACCCCTGCCTGCCGATATCCCGCAAAATGCTCTTGCTCTGCTGCTCCCGGGTTAGCCTCCAGGGTTATCTCTGGATCGGGGCCAAACGGTAGTCGGGCACGGACTCCTGATAACAGGCGTTCAATCTCTTCCGCAGGGAAAAGGCTAGGGGTTCCGCCTCCAATAAAGATAGAGCGCAGAGGGCGCCCCCATACTTTGGGAAGCTCCCACTCCAGATCCTGCAATAGCGAATCTACATATCTTGTAAATGGTGGGGCATCTACAGGTGTATGTGAATTGAAATCACAATAGGGGCACTTCTGCAGACACCATGGCAGGTGAATATAGAGTGCTAACGGTATTCCTGATGTGAATTGAAGCGTAGTCAGCCTAGTAGCTCCACCAACTTCTTCAGTGCCTGTCCACGATGACTTAAACTGTTTTTGACCTCAGCAGGCAGTTCTGCCGAGCTACAGCCCTGTTCCGGCACAAAAAAGAGTGGGTCATATCCAAAACCATTATCACCCTGTGGAGCGGAGAGAATCATCCCCTCCCAGGTTCCCTGGGCAATCAGTGGAGTTGGGTCCTCTGCATGTTCCATATAGACCATCAAGCACTGAAAACGGGCACTACGCTCCGCCTCTGGCACCCCATCCAGAGCTTTCAACAGTTTCTGATTATTGGCAGGATCATTGCCATCAGTCCCAGCATAACGTGCTGAATAGATACCGGGTGCGCCCTTGAGATAATCCACCTCCAGACCAGAGTCATCGGCAATAGCAGGTAGCCCAGTATGGGCAGCCGCATTACGGGCCTTGAGAATCGCATTCTCAACAAAGGTAAGTCCTGTCTCCTCTGCCTCTTCTACATCAAACTCGGTTTGAGGAATTACCTCCATCTCAAAATTGGCAAGCAACTCTCCCAGCTCTCTAACCTTTCCCTTGTTGCCGGTTGCCAAGATGATTTTTTTCATGCCAATGACTCTTGCTGGTGCGCAATCAATTCACCAATTCCCTGTTGCGCCAATGCCAACATCTGCTGCATCTCATCCATACTGAACGGGGCCTCCTCTGCTGTGCCCTGCACCTCAATAAACTGGCCATCACTATTCATCACCACATTCATATCTGTCTCAGCATTGGAATCCTCAGCGTAATCCAGATCAAGAACCGGCACCCCTTGATATACCCCAACAGAGACTGATGCGATTGGTGTTGTAATAGGGTTCTGCTTAACAGCTCCTCTCTCAATCAGGTGTTGAATCGCATCAGAGAGCGCAACAAAACCACCTGTAATGGATGCTGTACGGGTGCCTCCATCGGCCTGAATTACATCACAATCAACCGTAATCATCTGTTCGCCCAGCACCTCCAGATCAACTGCTGCTCGCAGGGAGCGTCCAATCAGGCGCTGAATCTCCATGGTACGGCCACCCTGCTTGCCTCGTGCTGCTTCGCGCCCCATACGACTGCCTGTCGAACGTGGCAACATACCGTACTCTGCAGTGACCCACCCCTTGCCTTTACCTTTCAGCCAACGCGGAACTCTATCCTCCACTGACGCTGTACATATAACCTTGGTCTCACCAAACTCCACCAACACCGAACCCTCCGCATGTTTGGTGTAATTACGGGTGATCTTGATCTTCCGCATCTGATTTGGTTCTCTATTGCTGGGTCTCATCATCTAAATCCTTGTATACTTTTAATCCTTGAGAATTGCACATTATCCGGTAATTATGAGAAGGGTTCAAAAATGATTAGAAGCATGACGGCGTTTGCACGAAAAGATATTCAGGCCGAATGGGGCAGCCTGGCATGGGAGATTCGTGCTGTAAATCACCGTTATCTTGAGCTTTTTCTCAGGCTACCCGAAGAGGTACGCGCCATTGAAAACAGAGCACGTGAACAGGGCCGCAAGAGGTTAGCTCGCGGCAAGGTTGAGTGTGGACTACGTTATACCCCAGCCAGTAATACAGGTAGGGGCGTACAAATCAATGAAGAATTGGCTCAACAGGTTACAGATGCTGCAAAAACAGTAGCTCACCATATGGACAATGCGGCACGCATAGATCCTATGGAGATCCTCTCATGGCCTGGTGTCATTCAGTCAGATGATATTGATACCTCACTAATCCAGCAGCAGGCGCTAAAACTGTTCTCAACTACTCTTGATGAGCTGATAGAGACTCGAGAGCGTGAGGGAGAGCGTCTACAGGAGATGATCCAGCAACGCTGTGATGCCATGCGCCCTCTGGTTGAACAGGCAAAAATCGAGATGCCAAAGGTTATGAAGAGTGTCCGACAGAAACTTCATGAACGCCTGGAGGAGTTTTTAGAACAGGCAGATGAGACACGCCTAGAGCAGGAGATGGCTCTGCAGGCACAAAAGCTTGATATTGATGAGGAGATGGATCGGCTCACAACACATCTGGATGAGGTGGAGCGTATCCTGAAAAAAGGTGGGGCTGTTGGGCGTCGGCTCGATTTCCTGATGCAGGAGCTCCACCGAGAGGCCAACACACTCGGATCCAAATCAGCCCATATCGAGACCACCCGGATCTCCGTCGAGATGAAGGTGCTGATCGAACAGATGAGAGAGCAGGTACAAAACATTGAGTAGAGGAACCCTATATATAGTTTCGGCACCCTCCGGGGCTGGTAAATCAAGTCTGTTACAGGCTGCACTTAGTGAGATCGATGGGGTTTTACTTTCTGTATCACATACCACTCGTGCACCCCGCCCCGGTGAGGAAAATGGTGTTCACTATAACTTCACATCCGTTGCTGATTTTCGTAAAGGGGTCGAGGCTGACCATTTTCTTGAGCATGCCCAGGTTTTTGATAACTATTACGGCACCTCTGAGATCTGGGTGCGCGATACCATGCAACGAGGCATGGACGTTATTCTCGAGATTGACTGGCAGGGTGCGCGACAGGTACGTGACCGAATGAAAGAGGCTGTTGGTATTTTCATACTGCCACCCTCTCAACAGGCTCTGCAAGAACGTCTACAGGGGCGCGGCCAGGATAGTGAGGAGATCATCTCTCGACGGATGGATGATGCTGTCAGTGAGATGTCTCATTACGATGAATATGATTTTTTGATCATCAATGATGATTTTGCTCAGGCAAAAGATGAGCTTAAAGCCATTTTTCTTGCACAACGGTTACGAATCGATGCACAATCAGAGAAAAATGGCCTGTTACTCAAAAGTCTACTGGAAGAATCTAGTTGATTTATATAGAATTACCGGCCTTTTCGAGCTGAACACTGACTGGAGTAATTACTGATGGCACGCATTACCGTAGAAGACTGCCTGGATAAAATTGACAACCGCTTTGATATGACACTGATTGCCGCAGAGCGTGCACGTCAGATCGCCATGGGTGGAGAACCTATGGTACCAGTTGATAATGACAAACCAACTGTAATTGCACTGCGAGAAATAGCTGCAGGTCTCATCAATCGTGACATTCTCGATCAAATAAAAGCCGCTGCAGCAGCAGCTGATGAGGAGGCCGCAGAAGAGGGTAATGAGAATGGTGAGGAAGAGAGTTCTGCCGATGCCGAAACAGTGGCAGTTGCCAAGGACGAGGCAGCTTAACGCTTACACTTCTCCTCTATCATGTTTCTGATCAGCGATCTTGTCTCTCTCCTTGAGGGCTATCTTGATCAGAAACAGGTTAGCGAAATCTATGAGGCCTATCTCTTTTCTGCTGAGGCCCACGAAGGACAACACCGCGTAAGTGGTGAACCATATATATATCACCCCATTGAGGTTGCTCGTATTCTGGCAGAGATGCGGATTGACCACACCACCATCATTGCTGCATTGCTACATGATGTACTGGAAGACACCAATCACTCTAGAAAAGAGCTGATCGCCAAGTTTGGCGAAGAGGTTACTGCGTTGGTTGATGGGGTCAGCAAGCTGACCCGTATGCAGATGGAGAGCCCGCAACATGCGCAGGCGGAGAATTTTCGCAAGATGATGCTGGCGATGACCAGGGATATCCGGGTTATCCTGATCAAGCTGGCTGACCGTCTCCATAATATGCGCACGCTTAACGGGATGAGAGCAGACAAGCGTCGCCGTATCGCCCAGGAAACACTGGAGATTCACGTCCCCATAGCCCACAGGCTGGGGATGAATAAGGTTGCTACCGAACTAAAAAATCTTGGCTTCTCAAACCTCTATCCAATGCGTGCGCGTGTTCTTGACCAAGCTGTCAATCAGGCTCGTGGCAACCGCAAGGAGGTGCTGGATACCATTGAGACCTCAATTAGCCAACGCCTGCTCGATACTAAGCTGGAGGCTGAAATAACAGGACGAGAAAAACACCTCTACAGCCTCTACAAAAAGATGAAGGATCAGCGCCTCCCCTTCAGCAAGATCTTTGATGTATATGCGTTTCGTATCATTGTTCCGTCTGTAGAGGAGTGCTACCAGGTTCTTGGCATTGTGCACAGCATCTATAAACCGGTTCCCGGCAAGTTCAAGGATTACATCGCAATCCCTAAATCGAACGGGTACCAATCACTCCACACCGTACTATTTGGACCTCATGGCGTTCCTGTAGAGATTCAGATCCGCACTCAGGAGATGCACACCATATCTGAAGAGGGAATTGCTGCGCATTGGGAATACAAGGAGAGCGACTCCTCCAATATAACCAATACTGAGAAACGGGCTCGGCAGTGGCTACAGGACTTGTTGGATCTACAAAAAAATACCGGGGACTCCATAGAATTTCTTGAGAGTGTGAAAATTGATCTGTTTCCTGATGAGGTCTATGTGTTTACCCCAAAAGGAAAGATCATGGAGTTTCCTCGTGGCGCCACTACACTCGACTTCGCCTACCGAATCCATACAGAGGTTGGCAACCATGCAGTGTCTGCCAGGGTCAACAGCAAAACAGTTCCTCTTAGCACCCATCTATTTAATGGACAGACCGTAGAGATCACCACAACACCTGATGCCAGACCCCATCCAGGGTGGCTGCAGTTTGTAACCACCGGCAAGGCACGCAGCAACATACGCCACTATCTTAAAAATCTGCAACAGGAAGAGGCTATAAGGCTGGGTGAAAAGCTATTGCTCAAGGCGCTCTCCAACCACAAGATTTCCAAGAAACGTTTCAAGAAGATGGAGATTGGTCAGTTACTGGAACAGCTCCAGCTAAAGGATAGAGGGGCTCTCTATAATGAGATTGGTATGGGGCAGAGAATGGCTGACCTTGTAGCTGGAAACCTTGTACAGTACAAAACCAAAGAGCCAAAAATCGACGAAAAGCGTCCACGACAGAAAGGTAAAATGGCTGCATTGTGGAATCCGCTTTCAATGCTCTCCCCTATTCTCAAGAGAAGAGCGAAGAACCAACATAACCAGCGTCCCCTTATGATCCGGGGAACAGAGGGAATGGTGGTTCACTTTGCAAAATGTTGTCGCCCCATTCCTGGTGACCCAATTATTGGACATATCAGCGCAGGTAAAGGGGTGGTTATTCACCGTAACGACTGTAAAAATGTTTCAAACCTGCAGAGTCATCCTGAACAGTGGGTGACTGTGGAGTGGTCCAATAAAAGTGCGCAGGATCTGCCCGCAGTAATCAGGATTGATGTTGCCAATAAGCCTGGTGTACTAGCCACGGTTGCTGCAACCATCTCGGAGATGGGTTCCAATATCGACAACGTCACAGTTGATGATCAGGACGGGCGCACTAATGCCATTACCTTTATTATTCGTGTTACTGACAGAAAGCATCTTGCGTCCATTATTCGCAAGATCAAAAAGCTGAAGCCTGTCACCACCATTCAGAGAATTAATGGATAACAATAGAGAACACAGATCATGACAAACCGTAAGCTACAGATAGTTCAAACCGACAAGGCACCACAGGCTATTGGCACTTATTCACAAGCTGTACGCACTGGCGATACCGTCTACCTGTCAGGACAGATTCCGCTGATACCAGAGACCATGGAGATGGTTGAGGGAGATATGGAGACGCACATTATCCGCGTGTTTGACAATCTCACTGCTGTTGCAGAGGCAGCTGGCGGCTCATTGGCAGACATCGTGAAACTGAATATCTTCCTGACTGACCTTAGCCACTTTCCACTGGTTAATGAGGTAATGGCACGCTACTTCAACACCCCATACCCTGCACGTGCAGCCGTTGGGGTTGCGGCACTTCCAAAAGATGCGGGGGTAGAGATGGACGGAGTAATGGTGCTGAGCTAGCAACCAACAGACATTGCCTGCTGTCTCCACACTAAAGGGGGTTGGTCCTCAACTCTCGAACAGATTAGAAAAGCTACAGATAAGGGAAGTAGCAGATCTGCTGTTTCATCTTCCTCTTCGTTATCAGGATAAGACTGAAATAACCCCAATCTCCTCACTGCAACCAGGCGATGAAAAGCTGGTTGAAGGGGTTATTCAAGGGTGTGCCATACGTTTTGGCAGGCGTCGCTCTCTACTCTGCACCATTGCTAACCAGAACAGCACTCTCACTATTCGTCTTTTCCATTTTAATAAACAACAACAGTCATCACTAAAAAGTGGGGGCTCTGTTCGCTGCTTTGGAGAGATTCGCCGAGGCCCATCCGGACTTGAAATGGTTCATCCAGAGTACAAGATTCTTCAGCCAGATAAGCCCTCGCCTGAACTGGAAAAAAACCTTACCCCAATATATCCGGCAACTGATGGGGTGCGGCAACGGACCCTGTTATCAATCACTACACAGGCACTTATACGGGCGCTCCCATTAGTTGTAGAGCTACTGCCAGACATCCCGCTGCTGAAACAGATGCCATCACTACAGGAGGCTCTGCAGACACTACATCGGCCTACTGCGGAGACTATCGCATCACTGCCACTATGCCGTGAACGAATTGCCTTTGAAGAGCTGCTTGCTCACCATCTAAGCCTTCAACAGTTGCGAAACAGCTACAGAAAAGATCATGCCATCTCACTACCATACGAGAGAGGAGCGGTAGACAGTTTTATAGAACAGCTACCATTCACCCTGACAGCTGCACAGCAACGGGCAATAGATGAAATTTTTCTCGACATGCACCAGGACCACCCTATGCAACGGCTACTCCAGGGAGATGTTGGGTCTGGCAAAACCATTGTAGCCATCTGTGCAGTACTACATGCATCCAGCTCCGGACTGCAAGCAGCTCTAATGGCACCAACAGAGCTGCTTGCAAGACAGCACTATAAAAACATTAGTAACCTGCTGGAGACACTGGAGATATCTACAGGATTTCTTTCAGGCAGCATGAACACAAAAGAGAGGGCTGAGGTTACTGACAAAATAGGTAGTGGTGAAATCTCGATTGTAGTAGGCACACACGCACTGTTTCAGAAAAATATTCAATTTAAAAACCTGGCATTAATCATCATTGATGAGCAGCATCGCTTTGGGGTTGGGCAGCGACAGGCTTTGCAACAGAAAGGTAGTGACGACACCACAAAACCCCATCAGTTAATCATGACTGCAACCCCAATCCCCCGCACCCTGGCCATGACATTCTATGCAGATCTTGACAGTACTATTATTGATGAACTTCCTCCTGGACGTACTCCCATTACAACCGTCACCATACCTGAGTCTCGTCGAGACGAAGTGCTTGAACGGGTACATGTAAACTGCAAACAGGGTCGTCAGGCCTACTGGGTATGTCCACTTATAGAGGAATCAGAGACCTTGCAGTGCCAGGCAGCTTCAGAAAGCGCCAAGGAGATTCAGCAACAGTTTCCGGACCTCTCCGTTGGCCTGGTGCATGGGCGCATGCCGGCAAATGAAAAAGATGAGGTTATGGATAAGTTTCATCGAGGAGAGATACATATTCTAGTGGCAACCACTGTTATTGAGGTGGGAGTAGATGTCCCCAATGCCAGCCTGATGATTATTGAGAATGCCGAGCGACTAGGGCTATCCCAACTTCACCAGCTTAGGGGAAGAGTCGGACGCGGCACCCTCGCCAGCAGCTGTCTATTGATGTACCGAACCCCCCTTAGTAAAATAGCTACAGAGCGACTAACAACAATTCGAGAAAGCAATGACGGATTTGAAATAGCACGCAAAGACTTAGAGATGCGCGGCCCGGGAGAGCTTCTGGGACGACGACAAACCGGAATACCACAACTACGCATAGCTGACCTGGCACGTGATCAACTGCTGATTCCCACAGTAGAAGATGTTGCCAGACAGATGCTACAAAACAGCCCTCAGGACAAGATAACAAAACTGATTCAGCGCTGGATTCCAGATGCGGAGCGTTATCGCTCCACTGGTTAACCGCACTCAGAAACACACAAAGCCCCTTTATCAAACAATGGTTGTCAGATTGATAGCCTAACTATTACCTTAAGACCTAAAAAATGAAACAGACAATTGAAACCGTAATTAACCTAATGGCAGCCTCTGCTATTACCGCACCAAAGGCAGGAGGCAAAGATTGCCTGGAGATTGTGGCATTAACTGAACCAGATGATCTCCAGCAGATAGCTGATGAAATGAGAAAATATGCGCACAATAGCTCTAAAGAAAACTATTGGCACCGTGATGCAGCAAATGCTGAAAATGCACAGGGACTACTACTAATTGGTTTAGCTGGCCCTGTAACTGCCGGCTATGATTGTGGTGGGTGTGGCTATAAAACGTGTCATGACTTTGAGCAGAAACGAGAGCTGAAAGATTTTGAAATGGGCTATACCGGTCCACACTGCATCATGAGAATGATGGACATTGGTGTTGCCCTATCATCTGCAGCCAAAGCAGCCAGCCTACTCAATATCGATAATCGTGTTCAACAGAGGGTGGGAGCTGCTGCCAGGGCCCTGGGCTACATCAACTGTGAAGTTGCAATGGGCATTCCGATCAGCATAAGTGGAAAGAGCATTTTTTATGATCGTAAGACCCCAGCAAAATCGAGCCTTACCAGTAAAAAATCTGCATAACCAGGCTGTAGGCCTGTTGTATCGTCTACGCTCTATTGCTCTTCTCAGAATGACTCTGTACTAACATTTGGTTATCCATAAAAAAACCAGCAACACCGAGGAGGAGGTGGGTTGCTGGCTACACTCATTTACATGAAAAGTATCTATGTTCACTGAGTGATTACGACATTACTCTTTCCGCCATATCTTGTCAAGAAACATATATAAGTTATGTTATATGCAAAAGCCAGTGCTGACATTGATCAGGATCAAATAGTCTCTTGCTTGTCATTGTTACTATCCACGGGCAATGACCCTAACCAAACGACTTCTGGTAGCCACTGGTATATCTCTCATACTAACTGAGGCAATACTGGGGCTGTATGCTTGGAATGATAGTCTGGAGGATACACAAAAGACTCTCTACAGAGAAAGTGAGTCTGTTTATAATTTCCTGATGTCGGTGCGTCGTGTGTACCAGAAACAATTCTTGGCTAGCGGTGTTCCTCTAAACGATAAAACAGTAGGTTTCCTCCCTGCTCACTCATTACCACTAATCAGCAAGGAATTCTCTAAAAATTGGGATCGTCGTGGCGTCACAATTGCCACTGTCTCTGACCGTCCACGCAACCCTATCAATCAAGCAGATCCTGACGAACTAAAGGTGATGGATTGGTTTCGAGAAAACGATGAAGAGAAACTCTTTACTAAAGAATTAGTTGATAAAAGTGGCAACAAGGACTTTCTTTATGCACGTCCAATATGGATAGTAAATTCCTGCCTCAAGTGCCATGGAGATAGAGCAAATGCTCCATACACAATACAGACACGATATGACAAAGCATATGGATATAAGGTTGGTGACCTTAGAGGACTGGTCACTATCAGAATACCATCCTCAGCGATAACCAAGGAGATCTCTGCTCATTACATCGAGAAAAGCAGTGTGCTATTTATTGTATTTCTTGGTCTGATGCTTCTGCTTTATGGATTGATTTACTACTTTATGAAGCGCCCGATTCTTCAGGCAGTAGATCTCATTAATCAAGCTGATGGAAGTGACCCTGACTGGGTGTTGCCGCCACTTCCCGGAGAACTTGAAAAGATAGGTAATAGTTTTACTCGGCTCATGGATAGAAACCGTGACTTCATTGAAAGTATTAACCGAAAAAAAGAGCAGATTCGCCAACAACAAGTTTCAACCAAAGCTATTACAGGTGCTGTACAAGATGGAGTACTGATTGTTGACCGTAATGGAATTATCAAGCAAATAAATGACACTCTACTCAAGTGGGTAGGAGGTGATTCATCCAAATGGGTTGGACAGCCAATGAATCAGATTTTTAAGTCTGAGTCCACAAAGAAAGATGATCAAATTACAGAGCATGTGCAGTCTCTTTACCATAGGGATGCAGATGCATTCTGGGAATTGTTGAATGACGCACCAATTCCACTTTTTCTCATTACTCAAGCTAATGAAATTTACTGGAATAATCCTGCGGCAGAAGAACGTTTTGGTAGCGGGAAAAACAGATTGACTGGTTCATCTTTCGATCAATTTATTCCAGAGGACAAAAGGGCTGACAGACGCCAGAAACTATCAAAATTCTTTTCTAATCCAGATCATATCTCTCTACAACAAAACCTCAGAGTTGATATATGGTTTGGTGACAAATATCTGCCAATGCAACAAAGCTGCACGATGGTTACACTTGATTCTCAACCATGTGTACTGATGGCGCTGAATATCCCTGTTATTGATCCAAGCATATCTCTGTTGCAGATGACCTCCTACGGCAGGCTCTTCACAGATGACTGGAAGGATGGCTACCAACATCTCTCTTCTGTGAATGGCAAAAGTATGTCCGTGGACGTTTCGGCAACACTTTTATTTAACGAAACAGATGACGAGAGTGGCTATAGATCAGCTGATGGTGCTGTTCTCATACTCAAGGATTTACACAATCAATACAACCAACAAAAACAAAGCAATATTGCTAGATACTATTTACGCAATGCTGAGCAATCAGGCTCTCTCACATGGAACAAGCGTTTTAGTGTAGGTAATCGTGACCTCGATAAACAGCACAAGAAGTTGCTTGAAATTATTAATCAGGTGACCAATTCTGCAGGACGACAAGATCTACTGCAGTCTCTAATTGATCTTAATAAGTATGCTTCAGACCACTTCAGTTATGAAGAGACCTTGCTTGAAAAGTGTGGCTATAAGAATTTTGAGGAGCATACACTGCTTCATGAAGAGTTTATCTCACAGATTGGTGTCTTCATGATTAGCCGTGACCTAGAGAAAAAGGAGCTACTATCTTTCCTTTATCAATGGTTGATTAGTCATATCTTAGTTGAAGATATGGCGTACAGAGAGTATCTGTAGCCTTACAGGCTTATTTGATACTAATAATACAAAGAAAAAGCCAGCAGACTGTGCCTAACAAACAGTCTACTGGCATAGTAGTTATCGAAATATGAATTAGGAGAAATCGATAACAGCTATTTGCAACAACCTACTTATCAGATCAAAGCCTCTTAACTATACTGTCTTCTTACACGTTTGGTGAGTCACGGTAAATTCACCAATAGATTTTCCTGTTGAATCGATATATTCCGACTTTATAGAAATTCCAGCATTCATAAGACGAGATGATGTTTGTTGAAGGCATGCTGACATGCTCAGATGATTGTTGATACGTGTTGTAACTTTCTCAACATCTATATGGGAGTCAGAGAGAACATAACTGTATACAACCTGTCTGTTACTCTGGTTATAGGTAACATCAGTGAGTGAACGATGTGTATCAACCTGTAATGGCAGTCGTGGCTTAAGGTTCAGCACAGGCTGGATCACTGCGCCCATCAACATATCTCTCTCTTTCAGTGCAGAGCCGAGCTTGTTCTCAATCTCCGTTTCTTTTGATCTTTTTGTTCTAAGCTGAACTAGTATCTTTGTGTTGGATGAATCCAATGAATTCATCTTGCGATTCAAGCGCCTGATTTCATCCTCTTTGGACTCTAATACTCTCGTAAGTGTAGATAGTTGTGTGGCGTAATCATCCTTAATTGTGCCAGTCTCCAATGATGCGACAACTAGATGATCATCACCTTTATTTTTAGCAATACTGACTGTTGGTACATCAGCGGTTACCATTGCCACTGTTGCCGACCCAGCAAAGAGTAACCCCATAGCACCAATACCAATAAAAAATCCTGCCGTCATTAGGCTGACGATAAATGGAGGCTGTTTGTTTTTCAGAGTCTTCATCACCTGATTACAACAGTAAATTATCCTAGAAGAATGGTATCTATCGATGACATAGATGTACCACTAACCAGGCTCATTCCTACAAAAAAGATTGTAGCCAATCCAGTGAATGCGACTATTGAGCCACAAGCCGTGCACACTAGTATGTGAGAAATATCTTTGATCTTGCGAGCCATTATTACCTTCCTTGCCAAAATTTATAATGGAGATATCGTAATCAGCAACAGGGGGTTTATCTATACGTAAAAATACGTATTTTAGTTTACGGTAATACACTGATATTCTGATAATTGTCAGAATATATATTTGTGGATATAGTTAATGTCCTTTAGTGGCTGGATATAGCCCTACAGCCCTCCTGAGCAGTCTGGAAGGCACCGGTAGTCTGTAGCCGACCC
>CAYQBY010000029.1:0-18941 GCA_964415865.1 uncultured Piscirickettsiaceae bacterium
CCGTTAGGTGTATAGAAGTATATTCTAATCAATTGGAGGTATGAACCCATCATTTTCAAGGGTTCTGATTAATCCACGCATAAGGAAATTATTCATAAAATTTACATAATAAGTTCGACCATTTTCTTTTAAAGGTTTAATGAATCCAGAGTTTCGCATTTTTGTTATCTGGTGGGTTCTCTGGCGTGGAGAAAGGCCAGAAAATGACTGCTCTAAATCAGTAGACTTAAAACTTTGATGTTTAATTCCAGCTTTTAAAATACTCGTTTCAATTTCATTCAAATACCCTCGTTCTGCACCGTACTCTATGGTTGGAGATAGGATATTTATATATAGATAGTCAAAGTCTAGTAGTTTGTTAACTTTGCTAATCTCTATCAGAATCCCGCTCAACACATAGTCGCACCAGTCCAGTAATGAGTTGTCGTCACCCTTATCAGCGCAGCCTAACTTTTCATAATATATATCACGGTCGTTGCAGAAAACAGCGGTTGGGTTTATAAGCTTTCCTTCTTTTACGTTAAAGCCATATTTGATCATCATTGCGTAAGTTAGCAGCCTAACAACACGCCCATTTCCATTGCCGAATGGATGAATCCATGTGAATCTATGATGGGCTAACGCGGTTTTAAGTAATTCATATTTTCCAGAAGCATTTTTGTTAATAAATGCTAGCAGGCTATCCATATGCTCCTGAACCGTATGATGTTCTGGAGGTGTGTGCTCAGATTTAGATATTTGTACATCCCATGTTCTGTATGCCCCTGGTGTTCGGTCGCCTTCTCTGTCTAGATCGGTTACTGCTAGTTGGTGTAGCTCTCTAATAAAGTGATTTGTGATCTCGCTGCCTTCAGAAATGCTTTCCTCAATGTATTCCATAGCACTTTCAATGTTTGCAATTTCTGAAAATCGTTCGGTAGAACGTTCTTTTTCCTCAATTTTTTGTTCAACATACTCTGAAATTGTTGTACGGTTACCTTCAATGCGCGCAGAACCTACACTCTCTAATAGGTGAAATATTGCTTTCAACTGAAAGAACGTCCATGGGGCTGTTGTGCCACTAAGGCTAAGCCGCCTAAGATGATTTAGCTCCATCAGTGTGTCGGTTAATGGAGAGTCAAATTCAGGGCTAACTAAGCGTAGTTTAAAGTCAGAAAAAGAGGTCATAAAGTTCACATGAGAGATGTTATTATCTACACTGTATCTAGGTAATGTGCTGATAATTAATGAAAATAGATGGGTCGTTGATTTTTTATATATACATTTTACATGATCTGTTAAGTACACGCTAGTATCATGGAAAATACACCTAACAAAGCCATCAACTCGGGCCCTGCAAAGCTGTGCGGTTTCCGGCATTCGTTACGCTCAATTTTGCCGCAACCCACCCACCTTCGCCGGTCCGGTTATGGTGGGCGTTATGCTGGCCAAGCTTGACATACCAAAAATAGCATATATACTATTCTTGGTATGTGGAAGATATATGAACACAAGAAAGCATCAAAGCAAATTAGCTCATTGCCATCTGAAATTTTGAAGCGATATGAAAAATGGAAAGATATCGTTGAAATTTCAGGCCCAAATGGACTCAAACAAATTAAAGGATTTAATGATGAGCCTCTACAAGGGAAGTGGAAGGGCTATCGTTCATCTCGTTTAAATATTCAATACCGAGTTATCTACAAAATAGAGAATGAGGTGTTAATTGTAAAAGTAGTTAATGTAACACCACATGATTACAGGAAAAAATAAAATGGAAAATTATCAACTTTCAGAAAAACGAGTAGTTGTTAGTGTTGGTGAATCAGTTAGAATTATTAGAGAATTACAAGAATTAAGCCAAAACAAATTAGCCGAAATTACTGGAATTCCACAATCAACACTTTCAGCTATTGAGAATGACAGAATTAACCTTGGGGTAGAAAGAGCTAAAGTACTTGCTCGTGCATTAAAATGCCATCCTGCTGTTCTTGTATTCCCTGGTTGGGATGTAGAGCAAGATAAGGCTGCATAACAAGTGCATCAAAGGGATGCAGCAAAGCTGCGCCCCTTATGCGGGGCGTTAGATGTAAAAAAGAGAAGACATGCAACTGATCTGCCGGGGCTAATTTAAAGCATGGAAAACCATGCGTTAAATGGATAATTCTGTTATAGTGATTGATAAATCAGGCTTTAATTGGTGTACAAATGTCATTCTATCATCATACAGATACTGAAATAGCTGAAATCCTCGCTAGTCGTGTCAAACAGTATCGTCTCGAGAATAGCCAAAGAAGTCTCACGCAGAAGGAGATGGGTGAGCGCACTGGATTATCCAGGGATACCATTCAGCGTCTTGAGAAGAGCGGAAGGGTTTCTGTTCCCGTATTGATCGCAGTGCTTCGGGAGTTGGGTTTGCTTGATAACCTGGAGATATTAGTTCCTGAGAAACCACCAGTATCTCCCATTGCTGTGGTTAGGCAGCAAGAAAACATGAAGTCAAAACGGCAACGAGCAAGAAAGAAAATGGCCAGGGTGATGAATAATGGCCAGTGATACCGTTAGGCAAACGCAAAACAACTACTTTATTGACTTCTTTATATCCATAAGTACACTGTACATATGAGGAGAATAAAATTTGAGTGGGATAAGAAAAAGGATGTAAGCAACATCAAGAAGCATGGGATTTCTTTTGAGGAAGCCCACACTGTTTTCTATGATGAGTACGCTCGCCAATTTTATGATCCAGAGTACTCGGAAGCTGAAGACCGCTTCATTCTTTTGGGAGCTGATTTTAAATCAAAAGCACTGGTTGTTTGCCATTGTTATAGAGAGGAAGAGACTGTTATTAGAATAATATCTGCAAGGAAAGCTGATAAAGAGGAAACAAAGTTCTATTGGAGTGAAAGAAAATGAAAGATCATTATGACTTTTCAAAAATGAAAGGAAAAAAAAATCCTTACATAAAATACCTTAAACAGCCAGTAACTATGCGTGTTGACTGTGAGTCAATCGAATATTTTAAATCATTAGCGGAAGAATCTGGGATACCTTATCAGACTCTCATAAATCTTTATTTACGAGATTGCACAATTAGTCATCGTAAATTAGAAATGAAGTGGGATTCATAAAAAGGCCTATTCGGAGGTTCCTTAGCCGGAGCCTGAACAGGAAAACCAGATATGGCACTTAGTGAATTCGAGATCAAGCGCTGTGAGAAGTTGGTGGGTGCCTATGTAGAGGCACATCGACCGCCTGTCCATATCAGAAATAAGCTTGATCTAAGATATCGGATTGAGAATCAGAGTGTCGTCATTTTTGAGGTTAGGTCATTGTGGGATAGGCCGGATGAGATGATTGAGGAGATGGTCGCCAAGACTACCTATGTCAAGAAGAGTGGGAGATGGAAGGTTTACTGGCAGAGAGCCGATCTGAAGTGGCATGGCTATAAGCCAGTACCGGAAGTTGAGTCGCTGGAAGATTTTCTGGATTTGATTGAGCAGGATAAGCATTGCTGCTTCTTTGGCTGAGCCGGTAATAGGGTAAAATTGCATCAATTTACTTTAGGAAAGAACACCCTCATGTCTGTCGATCGTAGCGAACAACTAAAATCCCTGATGGCCGAGCGCATCCTGATTCTGGATGGTGCAATGGGAACCATGATCCAGCGTCATAAACTGGAGGAGGCAGACTACCGTGGGGAACGTTTTGCAGAGTGGCATACAGACCTTAAGGGAAATAATGATCTTCTTGCGCTGACTCAGCCAGCCATCATCCAGGGTATTCATGAACAGTATCTGGATGCCGGTGCTGACATCCTCGAGACCAACACCTTCAATGGCACCAGGGTCTCCATGGCTGATTACGATATGGAGGATCTGGTCTACGAGATAAACCTGGAGGCGACCCGTCTTGCCCGTGCGGCAGCAGACAAATACTCCACCCCAGAGAAGCCCCGTTTTGTTGCTGCTGTGCTTGGCCCTACCAGTCGGACCTGTTCAATCTCCCCGGAGGTCAATGATCCTGGCTTTCGCAATATCACCTTTATGGATCTGGTGGAAGACTATAGTGAATCAATTGATGCCCTGGTGCAGGGGGGGGCGGATCTACTGCTGGTAGAGACCATCTTTGATACCCTGAATGCCAAGGCAGCACTATTTGCAATTGATCGCTATTTCGAGGAGAAGGGGATCACACTGCCAATAATGATCTCTGGCACGATTACCGATGCCTCTGGGCGCACCCTCTCAGGGCAGACTACAGAGTCTTTTTATAACAGCCTGCGCCACTCCAGACCGTTAACCATGGGTCTAAACTGTGCGCTAGGCCCAGATATGTTGCGTCAATATACCGAGGAGATGTCACGGGTCTGTGAGACCTACACCTCTGCCCACCCTAATGCAGGGCTGCCCAATGAGTTTGGGGAGTATGATCTAACCCCGGAGCAGATGGCGGCTCATGTCAGTGAGTGGGCCGATGCCGGTTTTCTTAATATTATTGGGGGGTGCTGTGGCTCCAGTCCTGACCATATTCGTGCCATTGCCCAGGCGATGGAGGGGAAGGCACCACGTTCACTTCCCGGTATTCCTCATGAGTGTCGTCTTGCTGGACTAGAGCCGCTGAATATCGGCAGAGAGTCACTCTTCGTCAATGTGGGAGAGCGGGCCAATGTGACCGGTTCTGCCAAGTTTAAGCGGCTGATTCTTAATGAGGAGTATGAGGAGGCGCTCGATATCTGCCGAACTCAGGTAGAGAACGGGGCGCAGGTGGTCGATGTCAATATGGATGAGGGGATGCTGGATGGCAAGGCGGCGATGGTCCGCTTCCTCAATCTTATTGCCTCGGAGCCCGACATCTCCAAGGCGCCACTGATGATCGACTCCTCCAAGTGGGAGATCATTGAGGCGGGACTGCAGTGTTCGCAGGGCAAGGCGATCGTCAACTCTATCTCGATGAAGGAGGGGGAGGAGAAGTTCCGGGAGCACGCCAAGCTCTGCCGCCGCTATGGTGCAGCGATCATTGTCATGGCCTTTGATGAGGAGGGGCAGGCAGATACCGAGGAGCGTAAGGTCGATATCTGTACCAGGGCCTATCGGATTCTGGTGGATGAGCTCGATTTCCCCGCCGAGGATATTATCTTTGATCCCAACATCTTCGCCGTGGCGACCGGTATTGAAGAGCACAACAATTATGGGGTCGACTTTATCGAGGCAACCCGTCGCATCAAGCAGACTCTGCCCCATGCAATGGTCTCCGGCGGGGTCTCCAATGTCTCCTTCTCATTCCGTGGCAACAACCCGGTGCGTGAGGCAATCCATGCCGTATTCCTCTACCACGCCATTCAGGCAGGGATGGATATGGGGATTGTTAATGCGGCGCAGCTGGCAGTCTATGATGATCTGCCGGAGGAGTTGCGCAGTGCGGTTGAGGATGTTGTTCTTAATCGGGATCCAGAGGCTGGGGAGCGGCTGGTAGAGATTGCCCCCAACTATCTTGGGGATGGTTCGGTAGGGGAGAAAAAGGAGGATCAGGAGTGGCGCAGTTGGCCGGTCCAGAAACGTCTGGAGCATGCCCTGGTCAAAGGGATTACCGAATTTATTGATGAGGATACAGAGGAGGCCCGTCTTCAGTTTGACAAGGCGCTAGAGGTGATTGAGGGGCCACTGATGGATGGGATGAATGTGGTGGGTGATCTCTTTGGGGCAGGCAAGATGTTTTTGCCACAGGTGGTTAAATCTGCCCGGGTGATGAAGAAATCAGTTGCCTATCTCGATCCATTTCTTGAGGCAGAAAAGGCAGAGTGCGCTGTTGCCAGTCAGGGCAAGATTCTGATGGCCACCGTGAAGGGGGATGTCCATGATATTGGCAAGAATATTGTGGGGGTGGTGTTGCAGTGTAATAACTATGAGGTGATCGACCTTGGGGTTATGGTACCGGCAGAGACAATTCTGCAGCGGGCCAGAGAGGAGAATGTCGATATTATCGGGCTCTCCGGTCTGATCACCCCGTCACTGGATGAGATGGTACATCTTGCTAGTGAGATGACCCGCCAGGGATTCACTATTCCGCTGATGCTCGGTGGGGCAACCACCTCCAAAGCTCACACAGCCGTAAAGGCGGAGCCAGAGTATGAGCATGGGGTGATCCATGTAGCAGATGCCTCCCGTGCTGTGGGTGTAGCGACAACACTGCTCTCAGAGGAGCAGAAGCCAGAATTTCTATCAGGGCTGCGTGAAGAGTACGAGGAGGTCCGCCAGCGGCGTGCCTCCAGGGGAGGGGCGAAGAGTCTGGTCACGATTGAGGAGGCACAGGCCAACCCGTTCCCGATTGAGTGGGAGAGTTATCAACCGGTTCGACCAAATGCCCTGGGGGTAACGGTACTGGATCAGATTGATCTCAGAGAGGTGGTGCCATATATCGACTGGACCTTCTTCTTCCATGCCTGGGAGTTGAAGGGGCGTTATCCGAAAATTCTCGATGATGCAGAAAAGGGAGATGAGGCACGTAAGCTCTATACCGATGCAACTACGATGCTGGAGCAGATTATTGGTGAGCAGTGGCTCTCGGCAAAGGCAGTGGTTGGCATTTTCCCTGCCAATGCGGTTGGGGATGATATAGAGATCTATGAGGATGAGTCACGGAACAGACTGAAAACAACGCTGCATAACCTGAGAAAACAGGGTAGACAGCCGGACGGAAGATCAAACGACTGCCTGAGCGATTTTATTGCCCCAAAATCTGCAAATAAGATTGACTATGTCGGTGGTTTTGCGATGACTGCAGGTCTTGGGATAGATGAAAAGATTGGTGAGTTTGAGGTAGATCATGATGACTACAGTGCCCTGATGTTGAAGGCGATAGCTGACCGTCTGGCTGAGGCGGCAACCGAATGGCTGCATGAGAAGGTGCGAAAAGAGTTCTGGGGATATGCAGCTAATGAGTCCCACACCAATGATGAGCTGATTAGTGAGGACTATTCCGGGATTCGCCCCGCAATGGGCTATCCAGCCTCCCCAGACCATACGGAGAAGGATATCTTATGGGAGCTGTTGGAGGCAGAGAGTAATACTGGTATCTGGCTTACAGAGTCCAAAGCGATGGTTCCAACAGCATCCGTTAGTGGACTCTATTTTGCTCACCCAGAGTCACACTACTTTGCTGTCGGCAAGATTGATAGAGATCAGGTGGAACAGTATGCCCAGCGTAAAGGGGTTGATGTTGCAGAGATTGAGAAGTGGCTTGGCCAAAATCTAGCCTATAAATAGAGAATAAGGATAAAAAAATGAGTGATTGTTATTGTGGATCAGGAAAACAGTACAGTGAGTGTTGTGAACTGAACATTAAGGGAGAGTCTGTTCCAGAGACAGCGGAGGCGCTTATGCGTTCTCGTTACAGTGCTTATGTGGTGGGTGAGATTGATTATATTCATAGTACACTTCATCCAGATCACAGGGCTGATCATGACCTGGATGCGGCAAGAAAGTGGTCTCGTGATTCAGAATGGCTTGGGCTCGAGATCATTTCGACTTCCAATGGGGGCAAAGACGACTCCACAGGAGTGGTCGAGTTCAAGGCTGGTTACAGAGACAAGAGTGGAACACACTACGCGCATGAGGTTAGTCAGTTTGAGAAGATAGATGGAAAGTGGGTCTACGTGGATGGGGAGATGCCAAAAACTGAGACCTTTCGTAACAAAGAGAAGAAGGTAGGGCGTAATGATCCGTGTCCTTGCGGGTCCGGTAAAAAATATAAAAAATGTTGTGGCCGCTAACTGCGACCCTTCTCAACTGCTAGGCGTGCCCTACGTTTTGCACGAGACTGTGTAAAGATTGCAGATAGTACATATATTGCTCCAGCCAATAGAATGATTGTAGGCCCGGCGGGCAGGTCTGGCTGATAAGAGATCGCCAGGCCAGCAGTGCTGATGGTGCCACCAATCAGGGTTGCCAGTATCATCATTTTTCCAATGGAGTGTACATAGTGCCCCGCAACAGCAGCTGGCAGTGTAAGCAGTGCCAGTACCAGAATCAACCCAACTACCTGAATCAGTAGTACCACTGTGACTGCAACCAGAATAAGCAGGAGCAGATAGAAGAAGGTGACTGGAATGCCGCGGAGTCTGGCAAACTCCTCATCAAAGGCAACAGCAAGAAATTGTCTGTGGTAGGCGCCTACAATCAGCAATAGAACTGTATCGAGCACAGCCATAAACCAGAGACTGGTCTCTGGAACCAGAAGAATATCGCCAAACAGAAAGCTCATCAGGTCGGTCTGATAACCTGGAGTTTTGGATATAAAGAGTACACCAATAGCCATTCCTATGGCCCACAAGGCTCCAATAAGAGTATCTTCCTGTGCTCGCCACTGCAGTCGCACCCATCCAATCAGCAGGGCAGATATGATGGCTGCACCAAGAGCTCCAGCGAGGGGGTCTACTCCAAAATATATAGCTGCTCCCATCCCCCCAAGAACTGAATGAGCAATTCCTCCAGCAATAAAAGCAATCCTTTTGACCACTACGTAAGTGCCCATTACTCCGCAGCCAATACTCGCCAGTAGTCCAGCAATCAGGGCATATTGCAGAAAGGTGTATTCATAAAGGGCAGCAAAGAATTCGTTCATGATTTATCTCTCCACCAACTTAATGGTGGTGTGCCACCATCCGTACATCTTCACCGTACAGGTTTTGAATAACCTCACCATCAATAGCATCTGTGTGGTGACATACCAGGGTTCTGTTTATGCAGGCAACCCGAGTAACATAACTTGAGATAAAAGCAATATCATGGGATACCACCAGAATGGCCATTCGTCGGTTTAGACGTTTTAACAGATCAAAAATATCTCCTTCAAGCCGCTGATCAATATTGGCTGTAGGCTCATCCAGAATAAGGATCGATGGATTTGATACTAGTGCTCTCGCTAGTAATACACGTTGTAGCTGTCCACCTGAGAGGCTACCAATCTGGCGATGAACAAGATCCGCTGCCTCCACCTCTACCAGCGCTTGGTGGGTCACCTGATAATCATCCCTTGAATACCCCCCCGGTTTGAGTGAGTGGAGAAAACCCTGCTTGATACTTGTGCCCAATCTCCCTAACAGCACTAACTGTTCGACAGTCATGGGGAACTCTTTTGAGAAGCTTGGATATTGAGGTACATAGCCAATTTGAGAGCGTGCCTTGCTAGGTTTTTCCCCAAAAACCCTAATTGTTCCAGAGTGTGGAGTAAGAAGACCGAGGACTAGTTTAAGTAGGGTGCTTTTGCCCCCTGCATTGGGGCCAACAATACCCAGAAACTCGCCGTCATTTATCTCAAGATTAATTCGCTCCAATACAGTGGTCGTTCCATATGAGAAAGATATATCTTTAATCTGGATAAGTGGATCTTGTGACTTCATTACTGCAGTGTCTCAGAAAGCTGTTGGGATATCTTTTTCATGTTGTTGATGTAATCAGCTGAAAGAGGGTCGATAGGAACAACACGTCCATCGATTGCATCTGCAACCTGCTCAGCGGCACGCCTACTGAATTGTGGCTGAACAAAAATTACCTTGATGTTCTCCTTTTTGGCCTCTCTTATCAATTCTACAAGTGCACGAGCACCAGGCTCTTTTCCCTCATGTTCTATTGGGATCTGAATGAGTCCATACTGTTCTGCAAAATGGCCCCAGGCAGGGTGGAAAACCATAAACTTTCTCTGCTTCAGATTTTGCATCTGCTCCTGGATTTCCTGGTCCAACAAGCTCAGTTCAGCCTGTAGAGAGCGTCTGTTTTCATCATATTGGTTACTGTTGGCGGGGTCGAGCTTGATCAATGCATTGTAGATTGTATCAGCCATCTTCATGGCTAATAGTGGACTGGTCCAGGGGTGTGGGTCTAGTTCATGCTCATGTTTGTGATCATGCCCATGATCATCTTCATCGCTATCACCAATAATCTCCATTTCAGGATTGGTGGATTCTATCCTGTCCATCCAGACCTTCTCAAATTGGATTCCTGCAGTAATATATAGGTCAGCCTGTGCCAGCTTGGCAATTTGTTGAGATGTTGGGCTGAAAGTGTGAGGGTCATCTCCTGGTTGCACCATTGAGGTGACATTGACATGCTCACCACCAATCTTCTCAGCTAATGACTGCAGTGGTAGAACAGTTGTAAAAACCTCTAGTTGTGTAGCACCGGCCACTGCCGGTATCAGCAAACCAGCTAATAAAATGGCCCGAATCACAAAAATATCTCCCTGGGGATTCCATAAAGTATGTTCATGGCGCATAAGGTAACATAAGAGGATGCATATCCATATTTTGGGAATCTGTGGAACATTCATGGGCGGCATTGCCCTACTGGCGCGTGCGTCAGGCCATACTGTTTCCGGCTCTGATGCCAATGTATATCCTCCAATGAGCACCCAGCTTGAAGAGGCAGGCATTACTCTTCAGGAGGGATATGAGGAGGCTCATCTAGACCCGGCACCTGATATGGTGGTAATTGGCAACGCCATGAGCCGTGGAAACAGGGCGGTTGAGTATGTTTTGGAGCAAGGAATTCCATATACATCAGGACCCCAGTGGTTATCAGAGCATGTGTTGCAGGGGCGTTGGGTGCTGGCTGTATCTGGAACACACGGTAAAACCTCCACTTCAAGCATGCTTGCATGGATTCTGGAGTATGCGGGATTAACCCCGGGTTTTTTAATTGGTGGGGTGCCAGAGAATTTTGGGGTCTCTGCACGTTTGGGGGATGCCCCATTTTTTGTGGTTGAGGCTGATGAGTATGACACCGCCTTTTTTGACAAGCGTTCCAAGTTTGTCCACTACCATCCAAGAACCCTGATCATCAATAATCTGGAATTTGACCATGCCGATATATTTGATGATCTGGCAGCAATTCAGAAACAGTTTCACCATCAGATACGCACAGTTCCTGGAAATGGTCTGATAATTCACCCATCTGGTGATCCTGTAGTTGATGAGCTAATCAATATGGGTTGCTGGACACCAACAGAGACTGTTGGTGACGAGTGGGATGCTACTAGTGATGATGCAGCATGGAGCCACTTCATGGTCTTGCTGAAGAGAGAGACTATTGGTGAGGTAAGTTGGGGTTTGACTGGATACCACAACCGTTCAAATGCACTGGCAGCTATAGCTGCGGCACGTCATGCCGGGGTGCCGGTCAGACATGCAATTGATGCATTGGCAGAATTCAGGAATGTCCGTCGTCGTATGGAGATCAAGGGTACGGTTAATGGAGTGACTCTCTACGATGATTTTGCCCACCATCCAACAGCAATCAGGCTGACACTTGATGGCCTGCGGGGCAAAGTTGGGGAGTCCAGAATTCTTGCAATTATGGAGCCGCGCTCAAACACCATGCGTATGGGGGTGCATCAACAGTCACTTGCGGGTTCATTTGAGAGTGCAGACAGCGTTGTTCTGCTTGATGACAGGGAAATGGGCTGGGATCTATCTAAGTCGATGGATGGCGCACCGGTGAGGGTAACCATATTTGACACTGTTGATAAGATTGTAGAGTCGGCAGTTGAGTGGGCTCTTCCTGGAGACCATATTCTGATTATGAGTAATGGCGGATTTGGGGGGATACATGAGAAATTGCTGGAGAGGTTGGCGAAGTGACAGACTGGAATAGAGATAATACAGTGACATTAGCTGTTACCGGAGCATCCGGTGCAGCATATGCGTTACGCCTTCTGGAGCAGTTGATTGCAGCAGATGTTCGGGTCTGGCTGATGCTCTCTGATGCAGCGCGTATTGTCATGGAGATGGAGGTTGGCCTCTCATTGCCAGTATCCTCAGCTGAGGCTCAGAGGTTGTTTGCTGAGAAGTTTGGTGCAGAGGAGGGGCAGTTATCACTGTTTGGAAAGGGTGAGTGGACATCTCCGGTTGCCAGTGGAAGCAGTGCCCCATATGCCATGGTGGTATGCCCATGTTCAATGGGGACACTATCTGCCATTGCTTATGGAAGCAGTGATCAGCTGTTGGAAAGAGCAGCAGATGTCATGATAAAAGAGAATCGCAAACTAATACTGGTTCCAAGAGAGACCCCGTACTCAGCCATCCATCTGGAGAATATGCTCAAGCTATCACGTATAGGTGTAACTATTCTTCCGCCCAATCCTGGTTTTTATAATCAGCCCAAAGGTATTGATGACCTTGTGGATTTTGTGGTGGCAAGAATTCTTGATCAGCTTGGGGTTGAACAGAATTTTGTAAAGCGGTGGGGCAGCACTACGTAATCCTACATCTCCAGCTTTGAGTGGTTGTTCCCTTTTATTGCGCTGGCTAGGCTGGCGGCAAACTGGTTTGCATACTGCTCGAACAGATCAACTTTAGGGGTGTAGTCGACTACATTCTCAATATCAAGGTTATCGGCAATCTCATGAGTGGACATGTGTCCGTCAATTAACCCTAGCCCCTTGGCCTCCTGTCCCACCCATATCAGACCATTAAACAGCTCGGTTGTGGTGGAGAGGTTTTCTCCTCTCCCCTCTTTTACTCGATCAATGAAGATCTCATGAGTGGTTGTCAGTACATGTTTCTTGAGGAAGTTTTCAGCCTCTTCATTTCTTGGAGAGAATGGATCAAGAAGTGCCTTGTACTCTCCAGCGGTAAGCTCACGTTGCTCGATGCCATGCTCCTTCATCGCCTCCACAAAACCAAAGCCACCCATCCGTACACCAATGGAACCTATCAGAGAGACCTCTGTTGCATGAACCTCATCAGCAGCGCTGGCGATGTAGTAACAGGCAGAGGCACAGAGCTCATCAATTGTGGCAAAAATCTTCTTCTCGGGATGCTCTTCTTTTACGGTACGAATAGTCTGCCAAAGACGTTCTGCCTGTGCGGGAGTGCCACCAGGCGAGTTAAGCTGAAGTACAATATGTTTAACCCGCTTATCCTCAGCTGCCTTGCGTATGGCTGGGGCCAGATTGTCAGCGCTATTGATGGTTTCACTGCCAATCTCTCCGTGCAGCTTAATGGTGGCAATACGTTCACCTGGATCTATCTCATCAATGACCCCGGCAGAGATCAGAATCAACAGAACCAGATAACTGATAACGAATGCATACAGCAGGTTCTTGAACCAGCGCCCCTTGCGGATCTCTCTCTTGAGTTCATGAACAGCAGCTGAAAGTTCGTTTGAATTAATTGTCATGGGTTGCCTTAACTACAAGTGGGGCTGTGCCGCCCTTCTCTCTAAACCAGTTTATTGCGCTCAGTATTCCGGGCTGTCTTATGAACCACTGTTCAACATGATATTTGCCTGGGAAATGGGTCATCATGACGCCCAGTAGCAGGGTTAGTAGCCCCTGTCCTGGAAGAAAGATCATCAGGATGCCGGCAATGATTAGTATTAATCCCACCACATTACGAACCAGATGAACCAGAAAACGTATGGCTGGATGCCCCTTGAGAGGAGCTGCGGTCGGCTCTTTTGTGTGGTCGAAATAGTCCTCTGGAATTCTGCTGACCAGCCATGGAAGGGCAGCAATTGATGCAACCAACATAATTGCTGATCCAATGCCAATCCAGAACAGTAGCTCCTCATTGGCTGAAAACCACCCGGTCAGTTCATGCCACCACGACATATCTTTACCTACAGAGTAGCCAGAACCTTGCGAGCTGCGTCAATGGTTGTCTGCAGATCGGCATCAGTATGGGCGGCAGAGACAAAGCCTGCTTCAAAGGCTGATGGAGCAAGATATACTCCTTCATCAAGCATGCCATGGAAGAATTTACCAAAGCGCTCACTGTCACACGCCATGACCTGATCGAAGTTCTCGATTTTATACTCTTCGGTAAAGAAGAGGCCAAACATGCCACCGATACGGTTGCACTGCATTGGAATGCCGCTCTCTGCTGCTGCAGCCATAATCCCATCGGTCAAAGTCTTTACCTTCTCTTCCAGATCAGCAAAAAAGTTGGGAGCAGAGATTAGCTCAAGAGTCTTCATTCCTGCCGCCATGGCCAGAGGGTTACCAGATAGTGTTCCGGCCTGATATACAGGACCAAGTGGAGCCAGATGCTCCATAATCTCGCGTTTACCTCCAAATGCGCCAACCGGCATTCCACCACCAATAACCTTGCCCAGAGTGGTCAGGTCAGGGGTAATGCCGAGCTTGCCCTGGGCTCCACCAAGACTGACTCTGAATCCGGTCATGACCTCATCCAGAATCAATACTGTTCCATACTCATCACAGACCTCACGAAGTCCTTCCAGGAATCCGGCAACAGGAGGTACACAGTTCATATTTCCAGCAACAGGCTCTACGATGATACAGGCAATCTCATTGCCAACCTCAGCAAAGAGCTCACGTACCTGCTCAATATTGTTGTAGCTCAGGGTCAGGGTGTGTTCAGCAAGTGAAGCAGGAACACCAGGGGATGTTGGTACACCTAGTGTTAATGCACCTGACCCAGCCTTTACCAGTAGAGAGTCAGCATGGCCATGGTAGCAACCCTCAAATTTCAGAATCTTGTCCCGGCCTGTATAGCCACGAGCGAGTCGGATTGCGCTCATGGTCGCCTCGGTACCTGAGCTGACCATACGCACCATCTCAATTGATGGCACAAGCTCTTTCACCTTTTCAGCCATCTGGGTTTCAATCTCTGTAGGAGCCCCAAAGCTCAGACCATTCGCCGCACCATCCTGTACCACCTTCACAACCTCAGGGTGCGCATGCCCCAGAATCATTGGTCCCCATGACCCAACATAATCAACATAACGGTTGCCATCCTCGTCATGGATATAGGCTCCCTCAGCCTTCTGGATGTAGACGGGGTCTCCACCAACACCTCTAAATGCACGAACAGGGGAATTTACTCCACCAGGAATATGTTGCTGGGCCTCTTCAAAAAGGTCATGTGAACGGGTCATAACTCTATACTCTTCCTTGTATCTATTTTTCTTGAATCTATTCTGTAGCAAACAGTTCGGCAATATCCTGGGCAGCTTTCTGGATATTTGTAGCACCTAAAACAGCATTGATTACAGCAAGCATATCTGCCCCTGCATCAATCAGTGATTTGCCATTACTGCTGTCTACTCCTCCAATTGCGACGATCGGTAGCTGCAACTCTGCTCTGGCCTGCGTCAGCACCTCAGTTGTTGCATGAACTGCATCTGGTTTGGTCCGTGAGGGGAAGAACCTGCCAAAGGCTATATAGTCAGCCCCCTGTTCCACAGCCATCCGTGCGCGATCGAGCGAATTGTAGCAGGAGACTCCAATAATAGCCTCATTTCCCAGTAATTTTCGTGCCTCTTCTATTGAGCCATCATCACCCCCAAGATGGACACCATCAGCACCTGACTCTTTTGCCAGGTTGGTGTCATCATTAACGATAAGTGGAATACCGAGGGGGCGGCAGAGAGTGATAAGGTCAGATATCTCCCAGAGCTTACGTTCTTTGTTTGCATGCTTATTTCTGTATTGAACAATACGGGCGCCTCCCTGGATTGCCTCAGCTACAGCGGGAACCAGGCCAGGTTTGTCTGTAAGGTCACGGTCGGTGATTAAGTAGAGGCCGGATAGCTTATTTTTCATTTATCTATTTACCAAAAAAACGGTTTGGGAAGTGTTGACCACTACCCGGGTGAAAACTGTTGTCCAGACTTCTCCAGGTAAATCCCAGTCCACGGGCAACTGCATCATCAATACTATTTCCCATGGCTATATCTACAGCAATAGCTGATGCCAAAGTGCATCCGGAGCCGTGGTAATTGTCAGGAAGTCTGGGATATTGAAAATGCTCCTTTATTCCGTTTCTATTCATCAATAGATGGTAAACATTGCCAGGTTTCTCATCAGCTGCAGGGTCATCAGTTCCTGTAATCAGTAGATGTTCACACCCCATAGAGATTAGCTCAGCACCACTGGCCTGCAGAGTGTCTCCATCAGGGGCCAACTGCATAAGCTCCTTGCGATTTGGGGTTGCAATAGTGGCCAATGGAATCAAAAGAGTTGAGATAGCCTCGGCCACACCATCAGTTGAGAGATCACCGCCCCCACCGCCCGCCATAACAGGGTCAAGAACAACTGGTATATCAGTATGCTCGGTTAATAGAGTATGAATTGCCTCACAGATCTCTATGGAGCCAACCATGCCGATCTTTATTGCCTGAACCGGCATATCATCCAGCAATAGTCGAGCCTGTTGAATAAACATATCCAGAGGGGTTGGCTCGATAGCTTTGACAGAGTGGCTGTCCTGGGCTGTCAGTGCGGTTATGACAGTTGCGGCATGACCACCAAGTACCCCAATGGTCTCAATATCGGCCTGAATCCCGGCGCCACCAGTTGGATCGTGACCACCAAATACCAATACTGTCGGCTTCATGGTCGGACACCAAATATATCAGTACCAATACGTACCATAGTTGCTCCCTCAGCAATTGCAGCCTCCATATCTCCGGACATACCCATTGAGAGGGTATCAAGAGAGAGACCATCCTTGTTGAGTTGCATCATTGCATCATGGAGCTGACGAAATGGTATGCGTTGTTGATCCAGATTACTGGATGGTGCAGGCAAGGTCATTAATCCACGTAATCTGATACCTGGTAACCTATTAATCTCTTTTGCTAGATCAGGGAGCTCACTGAATGAGATACCAGATTTGCTCTCCTCACCACTGCTGTTAACCTGGATACAGATATTTATGGGCTCCTTATCAGAAGGTCTCTGTTCTCCAAGCCTGCGTGCAATCTTCAGGCGATCTACCCCATGCACCCAGTCGAAATTTTCAGCTATCGTCTTGGTTTTGTTGGATTGAATGGCACCGATGAAGTGCCAGATAATACCGTCAAGCGGCAGCGCATCGATCTTCTCCAGAGCATCCTGCAGATAGTTCTCTCCAAAATTACGTTGTCCGGCATCGTAGGCATCCTGCACCATAGCAGCAGGCTTTGTCTTGCTGACAGCAAGCAGCTGTACAGAGCGGGGGTCGCGCCCAAACTGTTTTGCAGCACCATCAATTCTCTGGTGGATTTGGGTAAGTTGATCCTTAATGGCCATCTACGGAGTATAACGTGGCGTATCTGGTTTTTCAGATTCCACTATAATTGCGGGCTCAGTAAATTACAGGCCTCAGCTCGTGGACAAAACCCCAAAAGAGATTCTTCAGACCGTATTTGGCTATAGTGAATTTCGTCCTCACCAGGAAGAGATTATCAGTGATGTTCTTTCACGGAATGATGCTTTTGTGCTGATGCCAACCGGAGGAGGGAAGTCGCTCTGCTACCAGATTCCAGCACTGATATTTCCTGGCACAGCTATCGTGATCTCCCCGCTTATCTCCTTGATGAAAGATCAGGTGGATGCGCTGGAGGCAAATGGCGTAGAGGCCGCATACTACAACTCATCACTAAATGAGGCAGATTCACGCCAGACCCTGGCCCGTTTTCATGCAGGTGAGCTTGATCTTTTGTACGTGGCACCAGAACGAATTATGTCGTCCGGTTTTCTGGCAAGAATAAAAGAGGTGGATGTCTCCCTGTTTGCAGTTGATGAATCACACTGTGTCTCACAATGGGGCCATGATTTCAGGCCGGAATATGTCCAGTTGGGAGACCTGCGTGAACAGTTTCCAGAGATTCCAATGGTTGCTCTTACTGCGACAGCAGATCCCCAGACTCGCAAGGATATTATCCACCGTCTTCGACTGAAAGATCCAAAGGTTCACGTAACCGGTTTTGATCGGCCCAATATTCGTTACAGCGCATTGGAGAAGAGCAAACCATTTGATCAGCTCAAGGCGTTTCTGAGTCGTGTAGATGGTAGCAGGGGAATTGTCTATGCGCTGAGTAGAAAAAGGGTAGAAGAGGTCGCAGACAAACTACAGCTGGCAGGTTTTCGTGCGCTTCCTTACCATGCTGGACTTCCTGCAGCCAGAAGGCAAGAGGCCCATGAAAAGTTCATGAGGGATGAGGTTGATGTAGTGGTTGCAACGGTAGCCTTCGGAATGGGTATAGACAAGCCAGATGTCCGTTTTGTGGTCCACTATGATCTACCAAAAAACATCGAGGGATACTATCAGGAGACCGGACGTGCAGGGCGTGACGGCCTACCTGCAGAGGCGCTGCTACTATTTGGCGCACAGGATATGGTAATGGCCAGACGTCTGGTAGAAAACAGCCAGAATGAGGAGCAGAAAAGGATAGAGACTCACAAGCTAAACAGCATGATTGCCTTTGCAGAGACGCTTACCTGTAGACGCAGGGTGTTGCTCAACTATTTTGGGGAAGAGCTAGGTAAAGATTGTGGTAACTGTGATGTGTGTTCAGATCCACCAGAGTGTTACGACGCTACCGTAGATGCACAGAAAGCCCTCTCTTGTGTATATCGTGTGGGCCAGAGATATGGAATGCGACACGTGGTTGATGTACTGCGAGGCATGGATAACGAGCGTATTAGAACTCTTCATCATAATGAGCTCACTACCTACGGCATTGGTGGTGACCGTACTGATGCAGAGTGGACAAGTCTATTTCGGCAGCTTATCCACCGAGGCTACCTTATTCAGGATATAGCCAACTACTCCGTACTTAAACTTACAGAAGATGCCAGATCAATTTTGAAAGGGGAGAAGAAACTAGAGTTGGCTAAACCAAGGCTCAAGGAGAAGAGCAAGAAGAGGAAAAAACTGGCAGTGGCAGTTGAGGGCAGAGATGAGCTGCTGTTTGAGCTATTAAAAGGCCTGCGCAAGGATCTGTCAGATCAAGAGGGGATAGCGCCATTTATGGTCTTTGGAGATGCAACCCTGACCCAGATTGCTATACACCTTCCAAAAAATAGAGGGGAGTTCCTTGAGATCAATGGGGTAGGTGAGAAAAAGATGGAGAAGTACGGAGAGACATTTCTCAGCGAGATCGCTGATTACATGGAATCCAAGTCTGCAGTTCTGAATTAATGGCCGTTTGTTTGTGAAGGGTAGAAAACGACCC
>CAYQBY010000030.1:0-18170 GCA_964415865.1 uncultured Piscirickettsiaceae bacterium
GAATCCCTGCCTCTCCGCCATATCTATAAAAACACCCTGTTGGGTGTTTTTTTGTATTGAAATCCAGTGGAACCATCCCCATACTATGCGTTCTAAGGAGATAATCTATTTACTTAATTGAGGAATATCATGAACCCAATGGAACAATCTATATCACGTAGCCAGGAGTCAACTCTTGCTACCAACAAGGTTATCAAGAGTACCTACACCCTACTCTCTACCACCCTGATCTTTAGTGCCCTTATGGCTGCACTTTCTGTTGTCATGCAGACCTCACCAGGGGTAAGCCTTATCTCCTCACTTGGAGCTTTGGGGCTGATATGGCTGGTTCTACCACGTACAGCCAACTCTGCCAGTGGTCTGGGGGTTGTATTTGCAATTACCGGTCTTCTTGGTTTTGGTCTGGGACCAATGCTTACCCAATACCTCAATCTTCCAAATGGTGGTGAACTGATTGCAACCGCATTTGGTGGAACCGGACTCATATTCCTTGGGCTCTCTGGTTATGCTCTGAGTACCCAGAAGGATTTCAGTTTTATGGGGGGGTTCCTGATTGCGGGACTGATGATGGCTCTGGTGGTTATGTTGGCAAACATCTTCTTTAATATTCCAGCACTGTCACTGGCGATATCGGGGGTAATTATCATGCTAATGAGTGGTTTCATTCTCTATGACACCAGCCGCATGATTCATGACCCAAATGCTAACTACATCATGATGACTGTTGGTCTATATCTGAACATTTTCAATCTATTTGTCCATCTGCTCCATATTCTTGGTGCAATGAGAGACGAGTGATACTCTTTTATCAAGCAATCCAAAAGCCCCGCACCGTCGGGGCTTTTTTTGCTTTTGTGAATATAGAGTAACTGTATGGACTGGATGAAAATTGGCTCAGCTCTGCTGCTGTTGATGATGATTATCTACATATTCCCCAGGGCTCGGCACATGATGGCAAACAGCCCCAAGGCTGAGGCAGGTGAATGGCAGAGTGCCATTCTGCCACTACTGGCAGTTGTCCTGTTTGTTCTGGTCCTGATTGCTCTGGTTTGATGTTTTCAGGATAATAGGAACGACCATGAGTGAAATCAGCTACTACGATGCCGTCTGCAGAATGATTGAGATGAATGTAAATTCTGAGTATATGGAGGGATGGATGGCTGGTTATCTGCGCAATCCTCGTCGTGAGGAGCACGAGATCACGCAGGAGTACTCATCTGGTTTTGAGGATGGTCTCGAGCGTGATATCAGGCACTTCTGTAGCTGGGTGATCCCACTGAAGAGCAGCTAGCAACCTTTAGGCCTAACCACCAAGGTCAACCCCAACAATACCCTCAATTGATTTTTTCAGTGCCTCAATGGCGTCTGGAACCTCAATCTCCATAATCTGATCGATTACCCAGCGGTTATCCTGATCATCCCCCATAATGGCCCCCACCCTATCTCCAAAATAGCGAATAAAGTGGTAGCTTGGTCCATCGTCACCATAACTGAATTCTGCGTAGTCGGCCGCCCGCTCGTTTATCAACCCTACCAGATCAGTACGATCAGGGCTCTGCTCTGGCAGGTCAGCATAATTATCCTCGACAATATCAAGCATCCGGTAGGCTATGGCACCAATAAACTCCCCTCGAGTCTCCGGATCCATAGAGTCATAGACCAGTCGATCCGTAACCTGAATGAGAAAAATAAACATCTCAGTCATCACCTCCAGCCCCTGGGGTTTAGAGGTGAAATAGAACTTCTCATCCTGCAGGTTTCTCACCATTTTCAGAGAGAATTTCCAGCAGTTATAGGCCAGTGAACCGGCTAACTCACTAATCTCATGCTGGTCATCCTTATGCCACTTATGGGCAATCCGCATGAATGCCATGCTCAGTTTCTCTTTTTAGGTGGTGGAGTATATGTGGGATCATTCGGATTCAATACAATCAGGCTCATCTCGCCACCATCCATCTTCACATAATCCAGTGTTGCATCCTCAAGGTAGTCTCTTAATTTTTCATTGATGAAAACCGTTACCTCACCAAACTTGAACTCAAGATCACTCTCTCGCTTCTCATCAAAGCCGATGCCGTAATCGTATCCACCATCAGATGCCTCCTTGATGGCTATCCTGAGCCCCAACTCCTCCTCAATACCACCCGTCTCAACAGAGTGAGAAATAAACTCCAGCGCATTGTCTGTTACCGTAATCATCTATTAATATTCCTTGTTATGTCTGCTCTTTCTGTTTCTGACCAACTCTACAAACCCTTTAACCCATGGGTTTTGTCTGCTATTTCTTTGGTGTATATAGCTTGCCAAAAGATTCTTGTAAATAATTCCATCATGCTTACCATCCACCCCAAAACCACGTTCTATGGTGTACGCAAAACCGGTGTTCTCATCCAGATTCTCAAGTGATGAGTAGTGAAACTCATGTGCTGGGGTATCATGATCCTCACCACTACGCTGGAAACGGGCATATCCTCTCCCTTGGGGTCTCTTGTGCATCACAGAGTCACCGCCCACCACCCCCACCATCTCACAACACTCTTCACCCCAGCTTATCTGGCGTGATAGATACATCAGTCCACCACACTCCGCATAGGTTGGCATTCCGTTCTCAATGGCATCATAAATCTGCTTACGCATAGAGTGGTTATTTTCCAGTTGAGCCATATGGGTTTCTGGAAAACCTCCCCCAATAAAGAGACCGTCCACATCCGGTAGATCGCTGTCATTAAGCGGGCTAAACGGGATCAGTTCCACCCCCTGCTGGATAAATGCATCAAGATCTGCCGAGTAGTAAAAACCGAATGCCTCATCTCTGGCAATTCCCACTCTCAGTGACGGCAAGATGGGTTCAATATCTTGCTGCGGTACACTGTTCAGATCTCCCGTTAACTCATTGCCGTTATCATCTTTGCCAAGCTCCAACAGACGATCCAGATCAACCTGCTCTTCGACCACTCTGCGGATGGTCTCAATCTTGTTACGGGCCTCATGGGCCTCGTTGCTTGGGACCAAACCCAGGTGGCGTTCCACAATCTCCAGATCTGGGTGACGCGGAATGGTACCTAGCACTGGCATATCTGTGTAATGTTCAACTACCTGTTGCAGTTTCTTTTCATGGCGTGAACCTCCTGTTTGATTCAGGATAACACCGGCAAATTTTATCTCTGGGTCGAAATTCTGGTAACCCAGCAGTAATGGGGCAATACCTCTAGTAATTCCATTGGTGTTTATTACCAATACAACAGGTAGATCCAGGAGTTTTACCATCGCCCCATTACTATCACTCCCATCAACCGAGAGGCCGTCAAACAGCCCCTTGTTGCCCTCTACAATAGAGAGATCTGAACCTGCCCGCTCTGCATGATAAAGAGAGAGGATCTCCTCACGCTCCATGGTATAAAAATCAAGAGTATGGCATGGCAACCCTGCCGCCATGGAGAGCCACATAGGATCAATATAATCTGGACCTTTCTTGAATGGGGAGACAGAAAGGCCTCTGGCAGCATAAGCAGCACAGAGGCCTAGAGTAACCGTGGTTTTCCCTGAAGATTTATGGGCTGCTGATATATATAGCTGCTTCAAAGCCTGCGGGGTGCTCCATGCTTAAGCTGGAACCTCAGTAATATTTTCTACGTGCTCAGAATCGAGCCTCTCTGGCACTAGGCGCAACATCTTGATTGCAAACAGGAAGAGTGCGATTGCAACAGCAACACCTCCAAGACCCAAAAGAATCTCAGGTAGTGATGGAGTGTAGCTATTTACTACTCCCTCATTGAAGCTGCTACTCACCTCTTTACCAGGGAAAAGCACCAGAGGGAAGGCCTGTCCACCAATTACAATCCCGTAGATGTGTGCCACTCCACCAATAATTACCAGCGATGATGCAGTGATAAGTGAGCGAATATCATAACGGAATGAGTGGTGATAGATCAGGATCAGTGGAATAACTCCGCCCAGTAGAACCTGAATAATCCAAAAGAGAAATGTGTAGATTCCACCGTCCACAAGGATAAAGCGCTCAAAACCAGCATGCTCAGCTGCATACAGGTTGGTAACATGGAATACGATAGTAAAATAGAGCACTGCGGCTACAAATACACCAAACAGGTTATTCAGTCTCTCGATAAGGTCAGCACTAATGGAGCGGTTGGTATAACGATATGTTCCAATCAACAGAATCATAAAGATGGCCTTGCCGAAGGCAAATGACATAATGATAAACATTGGTGCCATGATTGCTGCGTCATAACCCTGCCTTGCAGAGAGAAAGCCAAAGATTGATCCAGTACCTGTAGTCAGTACAAGACGCCAGATAAATGCTGCAGTACCAGCCTTACGTGTATGTTGATTCATCTTTGGATCAAACATAGTCCATAGATAAGTCAACACAATCACGAAGAACCCTGTGTAGAGGATGATGTTCCAGGCAAATATTGATTTGAAATTATATGATGTTATTGCGGTGATCATACGATCAGCTCGCCCTAGATCAAGTAGCAGCACCACAAGACCACCAGCCAAAAGGGTCAACGCCAACATTGCCGACATTCTTGCCAATGGCTTATATATTTTTTGATTAAATACCGATGAGATCGATGCAACATTTAGAGCTCCTGATGCAGCAACAATCAGGAAAATAGCAAATACATGAGGCATGCCCCATACAATCTGGTTATTCATTCCAGTTACATGGTGACCACTATGCTCCATATAGAGAAATGATCCTGCCGCAAGCAGGATAAAGAATCCAAGAACTCCCATCAGCCCCCAGTATCCAATGCTTCGGCCTTCAATTCCGCTGTAGACGACTCTTTTCATTACTTTTTTCCTTAAATCCCGCTGTAACGAACACCTGGGTTCAACCCAAGATCGGCACGAATCTGGGTAGAGTCAACCTCTGCCAGTTTCCTGGAGATCTCACTATTCGGATCATTCAGATCACCAAAGAGCATGGCCCCACCACTACATTTTTCAACACAGGCTGGCTGGTCACCACGATCAACTCTATGTACACACATGGTACATGCCTCAACTGTCCCCTTGCCGCGAGGTGAATTACTCTTCTGGTCATGTAGTGGCTCGTGAACAAAAGAACGAGCCTTGTATGGGCATGCCATCATGCAGTAGCGACAACCAATACAGATATGTTTATCAACCAACACAATACCATCAGCACGTTTCATTGATGCTCCGGTTGGGCATACATCTACACAAGCAGGATTTTCACAATGCTGACACATCATTGGCAGCTGGTTACTATGGCCTGTCTGCTTGTCACGCACAGTTACTGTACGAATCCACTGCGCCTTCTGCTGTTGATTGGACAGAGACTCATCAGTTGACCCGTCACCCCAGCCATTCTCATTCTGACAGGCAGTAACGCAATCTGTGCACCCCTCTGGGCACTTATTGGTATCAATCAACATTCCCCAACGCTGACTACTACTGGCACCCTGAGATTTATCTTTACTGTTTGCCTGCGCAATCGTCATCAAGGTAATGCCTGGCGCAATCACTGCGGTTGCACCGGCAGCCTGTCCCAGGAATTTACGACGAGATTTGTCGTGGTGATTATGGCTCATTTTGCAGCCCTCTCAATAGAGTCTGGTTTTGTTGCATGACACTCAAAACAGTCGATACTGACGGAGGTAAATTCATGACAACTACTACAGAACTGATCTGCTGCATTAACTGACTGATAATCTCCATGCGCATCCTGTAGAGCATGACAATTTACACACTCCTTGATACTTCCCTCAACAGGGCGAATACCCTGACGCAACGTTTGGTCACGATCATGTTTCAGTAGCTCCATGTGGTTGCGGCGCATCCAGGAAGTCTCCCGTACACATGAATCTCCTGCATTAGGGCCAATTGTAGCTCGTGCACCAGATGGCTCACCGCTCTGAACCGCCGCACTGAAACCAAACAAGGCACTCAATATAACTGCAGCTATTCCCACACGTTGTTTTGAAATCAACATCAACTTAGCCTCTGGTTACTCACCTAGTCCCATCTGGATGTAGCCGGTTGGGCAGACATCTTCACAGATATTACAACCCACACACTTGCTGTAGTCAGTATCTACATAACGTCCCATCGTGCTCTCATTCTTGCGAACCTTGAACACCGCACTCTGCGGGCAGAAGATCACGCAGTTGTCACACTCGAAACACATGCCACAGCTCATGCAGCGTTTTGCCTCTGCAACAGCTGTATCCTTATCCAGACCAACCATACGCTCTTCAAAGTTTTGCAGAACCTGCTCTGAATCAACCTCCTTGAAACTACGGTGGTTACGTGGAGAGTACTCAAAATGACCCAAGAAGAGCTTTTCATGGGTAATGACCGAGGCAAAGGAGCGGTCCTCGTAGTTGTGGATAGCAAACTTGCTACCATCAGTACCACGATGCCCATCCTCCTTCTCCCTGCCTTCACCCTCTGGCTGGAAGTGTTCAGGCTCAAGTCCTGCCCTCTCCAACTGCTCCATAAGCTCGAAGTGGTGAACATCCACTTTTGGGCGAACCGAAAGATCATCACCCTTCAGGTACTCATCAATTGATTCAACAGCGACAGAGGCCTGACCAATTGCTGTAGTCAATAGATGAGGACGGATAATATCACCAGCCACAAAGTGTCCTGGCTTACCCTTTACCTCATAGTTCTTGGTGGCATCAATAAGGCCACGGCCATTGTCCAGATCCTCATAACCACTAAAGTCGCCAGACTGGCCAATTGCAGAAGCAATCAGTGAACACTCCAGAATCTCTTCAGTACCCTCAATAGGCTCAGCCTTACCAGACTCGTAACTCAACTGCACTACCTTAAGGCCAGTTGCGCGTCCATTCTCATCAACGACAACCTCTACCGGGCTCAGTCCACCACGAATCTCAACACCCTCACGCAGGGCATCATCAATCTCGTGCTGTGCAGCATTCATGTTTTCAATTGGCTGACGAGAGATCAATATAACCTCTGCACCCTCTCTGGCTGCAGTATCCGCAACATCATGTGCAGTATCACCAAGGATAATATGGTCTGCAGATTCATTCTCATGTGGGGTTTCAATGTGACCAATTCGACGCGCCACAGAGGCAACGTCAATGGATGTATCACCACCACCGACAACTACAACCTTACCAGTAACATGTTTCAGGCGGCCGGAGTTAAATGCGGCCAGGAAGGCTACACCAGTTACACAGTTTGGTGCATCAGCACCAGGAATTGGAAGAGGGCGTCCAGACTGAGCACCAATTGCCCAGAATATGGCATCAAACTCTTTCTCAACATCCTCAACAGAAATGTCTGTTCCAACACGGGTACTGAGGCGAACCTCTACACCCATATCGGTAATACGCTTGACCTCACCAGCCAGCATCTCACGAGGAGTACGATATCCAGGAATACCGTAGACCATCATTCCGCCCAGGGTGTCATGGTCATCAAATACGGTAGCACCATGTCCAAGCTTGCGTAGCTGGAATGCTGCTGCCAGACCGGCAGGTCCACCACCAATAATAGCTATCTTCTTGCCAGTATCTGCACCAGCCTCGAAGCCAAAGTTACCTTCCAGGGCGCTATCACCAATAAACTGGTCAATAGAGTTGATTCCAACAAAATCCTCAACCTCATTACGGTTACAGCCATCCTGACATGGGGCTGGACATACGCGACCCATGGTAGATGGGAACGGATTTGCCTTGGTATATAATTTGAAAGCGTACTCTTCCATGGTGACGCCCTCTGGTGGGGTATCCAGTCCACGGACGATATCCAGCCAGCCACGAACATCATGTCCGGATGGGCAACTACCCTGACAAGGAGGGGTCTGGTGAACATAAGTTGGACACTTGTGGGTCCAGCTTGCCTGCCAGATCATCTCATCATTGTCATAAAAACGCCCGTACTCCTCACGAGGGTAGTCCTCATAACGACGGAAATTCAGCTCGTTGTTCATCTCATCACTTGGCATTGCCATTATCAGATGCTCCTATCTATCAAATTAATCATTATTCTCAAACACCAGTGCATCACCAACCAACTGGTGAACACTTATAATCATATCCATTGGCATTTTGTAGTAAGGCAGCACCTTGGTGAACTGACTCTTACAAATTGCACATATTGCTGCCAGGGTATCTACACCCTCTTCCTCAAATACCTTGTGGAGGGCATTCATACGAGGCATGGCCCCCTTGACGCGAAGCTCCATCAGATCATCTGTCAACAGACCACCGCCACCACCACAACAGAGAGTCTCCTCAAACATTGTGGAGCTATCCATCTCGACATAATTATTGACTACACCCTTGATGACCTCACGAGGCAGAATAAACTGGCCACGCTCAATACCGCCCATACCTGATCCACGAGCCACATTACAGGAGTCATGGAAGGTTACTGTGCGGTGGTCATTTGCAGATTTATCAATCTTCAATGCACCACGTTGCATCAGGTCATGGGTAAACTCGATGATATGTTGTGGGGCAGGAAAACGGGGATCAAGCTGCTTCTGTAACATCTGTGCATACTTATCATCCTCTGCTGCACCATGTCCGGTACCTGCAAGGGTATTCCAGAAGCTGTAGGCAACACGCCACGCATGACCACACTCACCAACAATTACACGTTTTACCCCAAGCTCAAGAGCTGCGGTACGGATACGCTCTGCAACATTCTTCATGGTTGCGTAGTTACCGATAAACATACCGAAGTTGGCACCTTCGGATGCATATGAACTCATGGTCCAGCTGATTCCAGCCTGATGGAACACCTTGGCATAACCCAACAGGCCATCAATATGTGGCTCTGCAAAAAAGTCTGCGGATGGGGTGATCAGCAATACATCTGCACCCTTCTCATCGAGAGGCATGCGGATCGGCAGACCGGTCTCATCCTCCAGATCCTCTTCCAGATCCTCTAGAGTTGCCTTCAGGGCTGGGCCTGGCAGACCAAGATTGTTACCAATCTTCAGCACCTTGCCCAAAATCTCATTATCATACTTCTGACCATAACCAACCGCATCAAGGATATCTCGTGCAGCCATGGTTATCTCTGCGGTATCAATCCCGTAAGGGCAGAACACTGAACAGCGACGACACTCAGAGCACTGATGATAGTAGCTGTGCCACTCATCCAGAGTCTCACGGGTCAGATCACGTGCGCCAACCAGGTTGGGGAAGAACTTGCCAGCAAAGGTAAAGTATCTACGATAGACACTACGCAGTAGCTCCTGACGAGCAACCGGCATATTCTTTGGATCAGCCGTACCGAGGAAGTAGTGACACTTGTCAGTACAGGAACCACAATGAACACATATATCCAGAAACAGGCTAAAGCTACGAGATGTTTTGTTCAGCTCAGCCATCTTGGCGATAGCCTGATCATGCCAATCATCAACCAGCTCACCTGGGAAGTTCAGAGCCTCCTGGTGATCCGGCTTGGCCACAAATGGTGAGGAGTGAGCCATAGAGCCCTCCTGCAACGCCGGTATCTCTACATACTCTGTCAGTTCTGGAGCATCAATCTTTACTCTAGCCACAATTATTTCTCCATCTCTGCTGCCCAAGGAGCGATATGACGCTTCTCACGTGAATCATCAAGCTGATTTCGGGTTGGGCTAAAGAAAATCCCTGGGGCATGCATCAATTTACTGATCGGGAAGATCACCATCAACAGAATAACCAGTGAAAGATGAACAAGCAGAATTGGATCTGCGGGCAACTCATGGGTTAGGTCAAATGAGATGACTCCCAACATAAATTCCTTGAGCGCAACAATATCTGTGTGGAACAACTGGGTCATCGCCATTCCACTAACCGCAATTCCAAGCAACAGCATCAGCATCAGGTGATCTGATGGTGTACTGATATAACGAATACGCTCTACTATGAAGCGACGTGCCCAGAGTCCACCAAGACCGGCAATCATTGCAAAGCCTGCATACTTGCCAAAGGGCTGAACAATATTTACCCAGAACCAGGCAGATTCCTGAAAATAACGGAAATGACGTGCAAGCACCAGAAACAGTGCCATATGGAACATCCAGCCAAATATCCAGATCCACTTATTGGACTTGAACAGGCTTTCAAACAGTACAACCTCACGGGCCATACGGTAGACCATCCCTGTCTGTGTTCTAGGTGCAGGCATGGTAGGAATTTTGAGCGGAGCCGGTGTACGCCAATAGGCAACGACTCTCAGAGCAACGCCAATCACTAGAATGGCAGTGGCCAGATAAAAAAGTATGGCAAACAGTTCAGTTAACATACGCCTATCGCCTCCGCGATAATTTCTCTACAGGTAATTACAGTAAAACCGTCTAAACTCACAGCACAGCAAATTATCGTTTAGGTTGCCCCTGCATGGCTGCAGTGCAATGGAGCCATGCAGGGGTGAGCTAAACGAAAATTTTAGATACAGCCTGTTGGCTTGGGTAATCCCCCAATCTTACAAGCCTGCTTAGCAGGGCCGAACGGGAACAACTCATACAGGTACTTGCTGTTACCCTTCTCCTTACCTAGTTTCTTGCCAAGAGCCTTGGTCAATACACGTACTGCAGGAGCAATCTGATACTCGTCGTAATACTCACGCAAGAAGTCAATTACCTCCCAGTGCGCATCAGTCAACTCAACGTCCTCGTCAGCAGCCAATACTGCAGCAACATCTCTTGTCCAATCATTAATATCAGACAGGTAACCCTCTTCATCAACATCAACAGCTTGACCATTTACTTCTATAGACATAACTTTTCTCCTGAAATTTATATGGAAAAATAAAACCTAATAATTAACTTGTTTATACCCAGGATTGAACCCCGTCACCATTGGCAACAAGATCTACAAAATCGGCATAATCAACCAGATCAATTCCTTCTGCAAGATTACCCTCAATTCCTCGAGCGGCAACATCACTCTGCAGGGCAACAACCTTCGCCTTGGAGAGATCTCCTTCAACTGCGCTACCCTTCAGAGCAGCATAGACACCGTCCTCAATCAGCAATACCGTGCTATCTGCCTTGGCATGCCCCATACAGGAGGAGAATGAATCCTTTTCAAAAGGTGACTTGTTTACAATATGTAGCATAATTAATCCCCTTCTTTTAGAAACTCAGAACTACTTCACTCTCTTCCATGAGATCACGAATCTCATCGGCAGAGACCAGATGCATAGATGATTTTTCAGCCCAATCATCATCCTCATCCTCGTAAGTAAGTGCCATCAGATCATCCATGGTAAGGCCACGAGCCTCCAGAGACTCCTTCTCAACATAGATCTTGTTGACATCATAATCACCCAGTGCGTTGAATGTAGGCGAGAAGTTTTTCATTCCTGAAGCTTCACTATTTTGATCTTTCTTCAGCTGAAAAACGCCATCATCCATAAAGACCAGGCTTACATCCTGATCAAAAGCTGCACCAATCAGAACCACCTCAAGTGACTCCAGCGCATATACCGTACCGTAAGGGGCTCTACGATTGACGTAGAGAAACTTTTTAACTTCAGACATTTGTGCTTCTCCTGTTAATCGCCAAAGACAACCAGACGATCGGACTGAACTCCAGCCTCAATCAACTGACCCAGACCAGAGATACGAAAACCATCCATGATATTTGTCGCATCCTTGCCGTTACGCTCTGCCTCACCGTCATCCACAATGCCGCGACGCTGAGCCGCTGCAACACAGATAACCAGATCCAGCTCGTGCTCCTTGGAGAGATCACTCCAGAGCTGCTGAACATTACGGTCATCCTGTGGTGGGGTCGCCAGGCGAGTCCCGTTATTTACACCATCGTGATAGAAAAAGACACGAAAGATCTCATGCCCTTTCTCTAGTGCCGCCTTTACAAAATTGTAGGCACTATCAGAGGCCTGATGCTGATAAGGCCCCTCATTTACCTGTACTGAAATTTTCATCTTGTCGGACCTCAGAAACGGATATGGGTAGATGCATTCAAGCGTGCGGTTGCACCGCGCCAGGTATCAATATGATATTTAGTGAATGGAAGACCTGTCTTCTCGAAGAATGCTGGCCAGCCAATACGCTCAGCCCACTCTCCCATACGCTCCCAATCCCTTGCATCTTCCTTGTAGACTGCGAGAATCTTCTTAACTACTGAGCCAACCTCAGGCCAGCGCGGAGGATTATTTGGCAGACCTGCAGCGACCAATTTATGAAACATTGGCTTGCTACGTGCATTTGAGTGCTTACCACCCACCCAGATCGCAAGCTTGGAGTGCTCAGGATCATTGATCAGCATTGGAGGACATGGCGGGAAACATGCGCCACAGCAGACACATTTCTTCTCATCAACCTCAAGTGAAGGCTTACCATTAACCACTGCTGGACGAATCGCAGCAACTGGGCAACGAGCTACAACTGTTGGACGCTCACATACACCAGAAACCAGGTCATGGTTAATTTTTGGTGGTTTGGTATGCTGGATATTAATTGCAATATCACCCTGACCACCACAGTTAATCTGACAACATGAAGAGGTAATCTTTACACGGTTTGGCATCTCTTCACGAATAAACTCCTCGTGCAATTCATCCATCAGTGACTTAACCGCACCAGATGCATCAGTTCCAGGAATATCACAGTGCATCCATCCCTGGGTATGGGAAATATTGGTGATTGATGGTCCGGTTCCGCCAACAGGGAAACCTTCCTCATTCAGTCGATCAATAAGTGGTGCTACACGGCTCTCATCCTTACATAGGAACTCGGCATTATTACGTACTGTGAAGCGGATAAAACCATCACTAAACTCATCAGCAATATCTGCCAGTAGACGAATAGTATATAGATCCATCTGACGCTGGGTACCACAACGGACACTCCAGATCTCATCACCAGATTTAGCTACGTGGTGGAGTACACCAGGACGAGGACGGTCATGAAACTTCCATGCTCCGTAGTTCTCCTTCATTATTGGGTGCATAAACGGTAATGCGCTTGGTACACCAGTCTCTTCCGGCATGCGGGGTGCTTCTGCCATAATTCTTCTCCAATTACTCTATTGTTTTAACTCAATAAATTCTTAAGCTCGCTTTACGCGCTCTTTCTCTCTTCCCACTTAGCCACCTCATCATCCCAGTCATCCATACGGACATAAGGGCTGGTACGTGGGACAGAGATCATATTAGGATCAACCTCAATATCCATTCCTTCCAGATAAGCGGTGATACCGATACGCTCAATCATCTCACCTGAACGCTCATGCTCCAGTGCGTTCTCGGCAAAGAAGTCAACGTGGTCTCCACAGATCTCAAGGAAACGCTCCTTGTCTTCCTCACTCTCCATCTTCATGAATGGCACAATGACGGTACCGAACAGGTCGCCAATCTTCAGGGTACGCTTACCACCCATCAGGATTGAGATTCCCTTGTCATCGCCCTGGGCAAGAATGGCATCACCATCCTTACCAACATACTTTTCACTCTGTGAGCTGACAACATTGATGCAGTGCATACACTTCACGCACTCCTTGTTGATAATCTCAAGGGAGTTATCCTCACCCATATTCATGCACTGAGTAGGGCAACGGCTAGTGATATTGTCAGTGACATATTTTGCCCCCTTGTCAGCCACGAACGCCTTCCAGCCTTCCTGGTTGATCTTGATATCGTCACGCCATGTTCCGATTACAGCCATGTCTGCACGCTGAATAGCATTAGTACAGTCATTAGGGCATCCGGAGAATTTCCACTTCATCTTGTATGGAAGTGCTGGACGGTGCATATCGTCAAGGAACTCATTAATAGTAGCCTGCAGAAGGTCACCTTCATCAAAACATGACTGCTCGCAACGGGCTGCGCCAACACAAGATGCAGCAGTACGGACAGCTGGGCCTGCACCACCAAGGTCAAAACAGAAATCTTCAGCACCAAGATCCTTGAAGGTCTCGGTATCATTCAATTTATTAAACGCAATCTGTACACCATCTGTATCAGTACCCTGCAGCAGAATGTCGCCGGACTGACCATGCATACAGATAAGACCTGTACCGGTCTCGCCCCATACATCACACATTTTCCTGAGAAGATCAGACGTATAGTGCAGGCCTGCAGGAGGCATGATACGTACTGTATGGAACTCAAGCGCATCTGGATACATGGTCTCACCACTATCGTTCTTCAGCTCCGAGAAGCGTGGAATGATGCCACCACCATAACCAATTACACCTACTGTACCGCCCTTCCAGTAACCGCGACGGTTAACAAAAGATTGCTCCAGGGTACCAGTAACACCACGCATCATTTTGCTGTGCTTGTTATCTGCTGCAGAAATACGTTTCAATGAACCAACATAGCTTGGCCAAGGGCCTTTCTCTAGCTCATCAAGATTAGGGGTTGGGATATCCAGTTCAGGGATATTTGCGTTTAGCTTGGTCTTCTCTGACATTTGTAAGGCGCTCCTTAACGTTTACCAGTCAACTTCCTCGTTGCACAACTATTAGTACAACGCCAAAAAATAAATCTCGCCACAATCAGCAGAACGCCATATCAGACATTCCTTAAATTGGGAGTGGAAGTATGTCAGAGCAACCTACCCTGTTCAATGCAATTCACCCTGTTTTCTATAGGCAATCGGGATAGCCAATATATCCCTAATGGGATAGATTGTAGATACGTTTATAATGAAATCATTATATTACATCCGTTTGCTCAAATTAACGGGAACATAGCCCTTGTATCCCCCTTAACAGACCCTAATGTATACTGGAACAGTTGGTTATTTTTCTGGAAATATTGAGATAAATAGAGATGTTGAATCTAAGCGAAGTTCTGATGGAAAAACAGCACGAGATGGAGTGCTTTGAGGATCTGGTAAAGGCTGTTCACGAACAGGCAAGGGCCAAGAACCAGCGCTTCTTCCGGATGGATGTACGTCCACCGTTCGCTGACACCCCTGATAACTGGGAAGATCGCCTCGAGGCTGCTTTTTACTAATGGACAATCTTGCTACTGAAGAGGAGAGCCAATCAAAGGAGGAGCGTCTCACCAATCTGGAGTCAAGATTAAAGGATCTCTCACCCTCAACTGCAAGGGCCGAGCTTCTGCTTGATTACGGCACTCTAATGCTGGATTTTCAACAGAAGAGGGATGCATGGGATGCTGCCTGGGAGGCATTCAACACCTTTACCGAGAACGAAAATTGGGAACTGGCTGTTGTTGCCACAGACATTCTGGTCTCTGCCGATCAGAAGGATTCATTGATCGCGCTAGCTCACGGTATCTGGCTTGGAGTCACCTACCCCATTAACCCAGAAACCACTACAGCAATACTGCAACACATGATAGACGAGTCTCCAGCTGGCTCTGATACCGCAGCGGTGGCAGCAGTTACATCTCATTTTCTTGCCGACCATCGACGCCCTGAGGGACAGGATGGAGAAAATATTCTCTTTTTCACTAGTCAGAAACTGGCCGAGGTTGCCGCACAGCATCGCAACATCAAGGATCAGGATGAGTTTGAGATCTGGATGGCAGGAAACGAATTTGATAACCCAGACTCGTTTCTCCCCAAACTATCTGCTGCGGTGGATGCCCTGGCTGATGGCACCTGGTGGATTGATCGCGATGCACTGCGGGCAGCTCTTCCACAATAAGAATCTGCCATGACATTCTGGAAAGAGGAACAAAACGAACAATCCATAGATATCGCCAATGATGTTGTGGACCTCAGCTTCCGTATCCAATGCAAAACCCTGCCTGTTGACCATGGCTGGGCACTAAGCAGGGCCATCCTCCACTATCTACCCTGGCTCAGTGATGAACCAAATGGCGCCCTTCATCAGATTCTGGTGGCCGAGTCAGGAAATGGCTGGCTATCACCTGATGATGGCAACGAGATACTCTACCCATCTCGCAGAACCAGGCTGACCATTCGCCTGCCTCAACAGAGAGTGGATGAGACTATCTCAACACTTAACGGGGTAACACTGGATGTAGATGGTCATACCATGAAGCTTGACAGACCAGAGAGCCGCCTGCTCAGCAAGATAACCACTATCTACACCCGTTTCGCTATTCTCCATGACAGTGAGACAGAGGATGATTTCCTGCGCAGAATTAGTCAGGAGCTTGCAGAGCGGCAAATTTACCCTAAAAAAATGGTCTGTGGACGCACCAACCTACTGAAAACAGAGCAAGGTACAATACAGACAAACAGCCTTATGTTGGCAGATCTCACTCCTCAAGAGGCTATTACCCTACAACAGAGAGGATTGAGTGAGGGAAAAGATTTTGGATGCGGGTTGTTTTTACCCCACAAAACAGTGGAAAATCTCATTCTGGAAAAAGATTAATCTGAATTCACTGCCAAGTAGCTCTGCTCTGGGTAGTGAAAATTTTATAACTGGCTTAAAAAGGAGAATCAAACCATGAGCTATGAAGTCAATGGACAGACCATCGAAACCAACCCCAATGGCTACCTTGAGAACATCGATGAGTGGAATGAGGATGTGGCAAAGGTTATCGCCGATGCAGAGGGTATCGACATGAGCGACAAGCATTGGGATGTCGTCAACTACCTGCGTGATGAGTTTGTCAATAATGGTGGCAACCAGCCCAATGATCGTCACATGATGAAGGCGATGGGTGCGGCTTGGGATGAAAAACTAAAATCCAAGGATCTCTACATGCTATTCCCAAAACAGCCATCCAAGCAGGCTGGAAAGATTGCAGGTCTACCTGAGTCGCGTCGTAAAGGCGGCTACTAGTCAGACAGAGGGTTAAAGGCACAAGAGAAAGTGGTGGCAATATTACCCCACACCTTGTGCCTTTAACCTTGAGTCCCATATCTCCCTGATGGCTGCACCTTCTCCTCGTCCCAATCTCGTCAATCTGATTGAGGCGCTTCGAGGGCGCTTTGCAGACGGCGCAGAGATTCCAGAGCTGGATCAACTGGAACAGCGTCTACTCCACTCTGAACAAGAGACAGAACTGCAGGTTCGTGACCAGACCAGGCACCTTGCACAACAAGCAGCCTCTCTGCGAATTCTCTACGACGTAGTTGCCAGCCTCAACAGCTCAGAAAATGTGCAGGAGCTTCTGCTCCGGTTTCTCTCTTTCCTAAAGGAGATGGTTGGTGCAGATGCCGCCACCATCCGCCTGCTCACCCCTGATAACCAGATGAAACTCCTCTCCAGTATTGGAATGGATAATGATCTGGCGCAACAAAAAGGGGTAATCCCTGTAACCAATAGCCTCTGTGGTGAGGCCCTCTCTGAGCAGACTATTCTGCATCAAGAGAACCCATGTGACTGTCGCGATGCAGCTGGGGTAGAGCTGCCATGTTCAAAAAACGGGGTCATCATAGTCCCCCTCCAGCATCAAGAGCGGATACTTGGGGTTTACACTCTATTCGTCTCTCCCGATCGCCAGAACATCAGCCTGGAGATGGATCGACTACTACTCAATATTGGGCAGAATCTGGGGATGGCTATCGAGAAATTTCGCCTTGAACGAGAGGCACACAAAAGCAAGCTGGATCAGGAGCGTGCCCATATTGCATATGAACTTCATGATTCACTGGCACAGACTCTGGCCAGCCTGAGAATTAGAACCCAGATCATGGAGGAGCATCAGAAACAGGCTGACAGAGCGCACGAAACAAATAGCTCTCCAGGTATCCACCTCGCTGAGATCCTCCATATTCAGCAGGGGCTACATCAGGCAAATCGTGAGCTCCGAAGTCTTATTGCCAACTTCCGTGCCCCAATTCACCAACAGGGTGTAATCCAGGCGATAACTACCCTGACTGATGAGTTCAGAAAAGAGAGTGGTATCAATACATATTTTCAACATCAATGTGAGACCATCCAGCTCCCACCAGAGAGCGAGGGACATTTGCTACGAGTTATTCAAGAGGCACTGGCCAATGTACACAAACATAGCCAGGCACAATCTGTGCGTATTCTTGCTGACTGTATGCCTGAGCAGAAATTCTGGATCCTTATTGAGGATGATGGCATAGGATTCAATCCTGGCGAAAAGAGCCCCATAGCAGGTGAACATATTGGGCTATCTGCCATGCAGCAACGAATTGAGGCGATAGGTGGTACACTCGAAATCGAGAGTGAACCGGGAGACGGAACCCGCATTACAATCACCGGAACCGTCAATGAAAGTAACGAAGAAGATATCTTTGATCTGCTATGAAA
>CAYQBY010000031.1:0-16846 GCA_964415865.1 uncultured Piscirickettsiaceae bacterium
CACACTGGAGTTTGAGCAAGAATGAATAATCCTGTGGCCGATAGAGCTGTAACAGCCATGAATCTACCAGATCGTTATCTGATCACGGGGAGAGCAGATAGCCCAACACAATTCATGGAGAAGCTAGAGTCTGCCCTACAGGCTGGTATCAGGATGATACAGTTCAGGGCGCCAGACCTTGGGTCTGAGGATTATATTGAGATGGCATCCAGGGTAGTGAAACAGTCTCACAAGTATGGTGCTAAAGTTCTGCTGAATGGAGATCCGATATGGGTGGAACGGATCGGTGCGGATGGCATACACCTCAATGGTCATCGTCTCAAGGAGCTCTCAACAAGACCGTTGCCAGATAACCTCTTGGTCTCTGCCTCCTGCCATAATGAGGAGGAGTTGCAGCAGGCGGCTATGGTTGGGGTCAATTTTGCAGTACTCTCGGCAGTCTTGCCAACTCAGACCCATCCTGACCGAACCCCATTAGGGTGGGAGAGGTTTGCACATCTGGTAAAAGGTGTATCCTTCCCGGTCTATGCGCTGGGCGGTGTAAACCGGGACCATATAAGGCACTCCATTTTGATGGGTGGGCAGGGAGTGGCTGCAATTACAGCATTCTGGGGGTAGCCAATACTGATTGGCAGGGTCAGAGTATGCAGGTGGTTAACTGGAAGGAGACCTCCTCTGTTGCCTGAATAGGTCTCTCGTTTAGGTTGGGAATCATCATTCGTGCAGAGAAACGGTGTCTTCCACCGCTAATCTCAACATAGTATGGAGAATCTATTGGCAGGGTGACACGAATCAGTTGATACGGGGTATCTTTATCCAGGCTATGTTGATAGAACCCTTTTGTTGCTACTACTGTTGATGGGGTGGCACTCCTGCGGATCATATCCAGAACAAGACTGACAGCATCACGAATGGTATCAAAACATGATACCCACTCAGTCAGCGAGGCAATTCTCTGCTCTGCCGGAAGATTGAGCCAGAAGTGATAATAGGGGAAGTCAATATCAGATAGTCCTCCAGGAGTTCCAAGGCGTTGCCTGAACCCCTTGAGGAATTCAGAATGACGTATCTCCTGTCCCGGCTTTCCCCTCTCTCTATCCAGATCCTGTCCCAGCTGTTTAAGTTTATTGAGGAAGTCATCAAGCTGTTTGTGGTTTACACCAGAACGCTCCTTGAGCGCAGCAAGAGTCATATGGTTTCGCTCCAGCTCTTTCATCAGATCTTTTTTTAGCTCAGAACGATCGGTTAGTGTAAGAATCTCTTCAAGCCGCTCCAGGGTTGCATGGCTACTGGCAGGGGCAGGCTCATTCAAGGTGTCATGAATATTTCTGAACAGCGATTCCAGGCGCAACAACGTACGAATACGTTCGTTTAGTGGCTGCTCATAAATTATGGTATCTGACAAGGTTAAGCCTGTGGTGGTTATCTATTATTGAATGTATATATTCTCGATGAGATGACTCTATTCTGCAAGTTGAAGATAGCTTTTATGGAGTTGCGCTACCTGTTTTTGGGCTAGAGTATTATCGATATTTACTATGACATCATCTGCATGGTGTAACCGCTCCTCCCGTGTAGCCTGAGTCGCCACAATCTTCTCTGCCTCTGGTGGAGTGATATTGTCACGCGCCACAACCCGTTTAATCTGCTCTCTCTCTGGGATATCTATAACCAGAATACGATCCACAGGATACTTTGATTGACTCTCAATCAACAACGGTACTACAAGAATAATGTAGGGGGCATCAATTTTGGCTGCCTCCTCTGTAAGCAGATTAAGAATTCTGGGGTGGAGGATTTGTTCAACAACTTTTCTCTGCTCAGGACTGGAAAATATTTGTTGCCGTAATTTTGTCCGATCAAGCTCCCCATCAGTTTTTACAATATCCTCACCCAAAGTCTCGGTGAGCTCTTTCAGTCCGCTGCTTCCTGGCTCTACCACACTACGTGCCGCCATATCTGCATCCAGAACAGGTGCACCAAGTTTGGCGAAAAGGTTTGCAATCGTACTTTTCCCACTGCCTATACCTCCTGTGAGCCCAATTATGAATGTCACCCTGGATACCCTCCCCATAACAGGGAAATCCATCCACCTATAGCAAGAAATGGCCCAAACGGTATCGCAGTTAGCAGCGTTGGTGAGGACTTGTCTTTCTTCAGAAGGAGCCATGGGATAGCTACTAACAACCCACATATTGATGCGATCAGGAGAATCTGTGGTAGCAGGGCCCATCCGCACCAGGCCCCAAGAGCCGCAAGTAATTTCAGGTCTCCTCCCCCCATACCATCTCGTCCAGTAGCCATTTTGTAGAGATGGAAGATAAGTGATAACACAAGATATCCAGTTATTGCTCCCCATAGAGCACTGGAGGGGGTGGTAAACAGACCCCACTGATTGACTATCAGACCACTCCAGAGCAGAAGTTGGGTAAGTGAATCGGGAAGCAGTTGATGTTCCAGATCAATGAAGAGTAGTGCCAACAAAATCCAGCCAAACCACATTGCAGCAATCGCCTCGAACGGCCACAGTCCGGTAACCGCATTAATGGATGGCCCAAAATGCAGGGTGGAGATTACGGCAACAGTAATCCCCAGTAGTTCCAGTATCAGATATCTCCACCCAATAGGATGGTTGCAGTAGTGACAGTGGCCACTATTAAGCAGAAAACCTATAACCGGAATATTATCCACAATGCGCAACGGTTGCTTGCAGTGAGGACAGTGGGAGCGGGGGCTGGATATAGTGATGTGATGACCATCCCCATTTTTTTTGCTCTCCAGCTGTAGAAATTCACGACACTCTCTATTCCATTGTGATCTCAAGATTAGAGGCAGCCGATAGACCAGCATTGATAAAAAGCTGCCTGCAATTGCCCCTACCAGGATGGCCAAGAGAAGAAATGGTGCAGGTTCCAGCAGAGTAGTCATTCTAGAAATGGTGTCCGATCTGAAATATGGGTTGATAGAGTGCGATTGCCAAGACGCCAACCATACCACCAATCAATAGAATCAACAGGGGTTCGAGTACTGTAGCCAACTGTTCAACTCGATGTTCAACCTCTCCCTCATAATAGAGCGCAAGGCGCCCCAACATCTGTGACAGCTCACCACTCTCCTCTCCTGCCCGGACCATCTGGATGGCAATGGGAGGAAAAAACTGATGATTGGAAAGTGCGCTGGATAAGGTAACTCCCTGTAAGACTGAATCATGAGCATCCTGCATTGCCCTGCGCAAAGAGAGATTACCGGTCATCTTTATCGATGTCTCCAGACCAATATGGATGGGGATGGCAGCCTCTTGGAGTGTTGCCAGTGTTCTGGCTAATCTGGCTACCATCACCTCATTTATGGTGGTTCCCAGCAGCGGAAGAGATAGTAGCAGTTGATCAGCTCTCATCTTGACGTATGGGACAAGCCTGTAAAGTGTAGTGACAGAGAGCATCAATAACAGTAGCGACAGTAGCAGTTCAACCAGATTGCGGTCTAGAAAATGGGCAGCCCCCAGAATCTGTTGAGTAAGCGGAGGGAGTGACCCTCCAAGATTGTGGAACAGGATCTCAAATTGTGGCACCACCTGCAGCAGCAGAAACAGTGATATTGCCAGAGTGAAGAGAAGTACACCTAAGGGGTATGAGAGTGCCTTCCAGAGTTGTCGTTTGAGGGTGCGGGTGCGTTCCCTGTACTCGGCAGCTCTTGCCAGCAGAGTAGAGAGTTCTCCTGTCGTCTCGCCGGAGTGAATAAGGTGGACAAGAAATGGATCAAAATGCTCTGGACGTTGCTCAAGTATCCTGGAGAATGTGGTTCCCTGCTGTAGCTGTAGCAGAATATCCTCACTTAATATTCGTAACGGGCCATTAGAGAGCCCCTGAATAATTCCCTCTAGTGAACGTGCCAGGGTAAGTCCGGAAGAGAGCAGAGTAGATAGTTGACGAATGAACAGGGTAATCTGGGTTGCTGAGATGGATAACCGCAGCTCAGGCACAGGAAATAGTCGTGTATGAAGGACTCCCATGGCAGCAAGTTTATCTTTTGCAAGGGCACGATTATCAGTTCTCAGTTGCCCTCGAACGGCTCTGCCCGACTGTTTAACTCCTCGCCAGTAATAGCGTGTCATGCAGTACAGTATACTATGCTGATGGAGCATCAAGAAACAGACAAGATAGTGGTCGATAAAGGTAGAGAGGTTGCGCTGGCCTATACTCTTTCGATGGCAGATGGCACTGAGGTTGATAGTGCATCGCAAGATGATCCTTTCCGGTTTACGATAGGAGATGGCTCACTATTTGCTGCTCTGGAGCAGCTGCTGTTGGGCCTGTCTGTTGGCTCCAGAGAGAGCTTTCTGCTTGCTGCAGAGGATGCTTTTGGTGTTTCTGACTCTGAGTTGCTCCATACTCTCTCCAGAGCTGAATTTGATGACTCTCTGGAGCTTGCCCCAGGCATGGTTTTCTCCTTCGAATCCCCATCAGGAGAGCAACTTCCTGCAACTGTGGTTGAGGAGAATAGTGCTGGTGTTCTGGTTGATTTCAACCACCCCTTGGCAAGCAGAGATCTACGCTTTGAGATTGAGATTATCTCCATAAGAGAGAGTAGGGGAGAGATTAATGAGAATTGAGTTGGCTCGACCACGTGGATTCTGTGCGGGAGTGGAGCGTGCAATTGCCATTGTGGAGCGAGCCCTGCAACGTTTTGGTGCCCCAATCTATGTACGCCATGAGGTGGTACATAATCGTTATGTGGTAGATCAGCTTCACTCCAAGGGGGCACTCTTTATCCAGGAGCTGAGTGAGGTGCCTAGCGGTGGACGGGTTATCTTTAGTGCCCATGGAGTCTCTACTGCTGTAGAGAGAGAGGCGGAAGAGCGTGGCTTACAGGTCTTTGATGCAACCTGCCCTCTGGTTACAAAGGTTCATCTGCAGATTGCCCGTCATGCAAAAGAGAGGAGAGAGGTTGTCTTGATCGGTCATGCTGGTCACCCAGAGGTGGAGGGTACCATGGGACGATATCCAGAAAACCAGAGAGAGAGGATTCATCTGGTAGATAGTGTAAAGGCGGTCGCCAAATTGCATATTGATAACCCGGACACCCTCTCCTATGCAACTCAGACCACGCTCTCAATGGATGATGCATCAGGGATAATTGATGCCCTGAGAGAGCGCTTTCCATCACTTCAAGGGCCAAATAGTGATGATATCTGCTACGCAACCCAGAATCGGCAAAATGCAATCAAGGAGCTGTCATCCAGGTGTGAGGCTGTGCTGGTTGTGGGGTCTGCAAATAGCTCAAACTCCAACCGTTTGCGAGAGATTGCGGAAGCCTCTGGCACAACTGCATACCTGATTGATCGAGCAGATGAGATTCAGCCGGAGTGGTTTGATAATGTTGACTGCATTGGTATCTCCGCAGGTGCATCTGCTCCGGAGATTCTGGTGGAGGGGGTAATTGAGCGGCTGCAGCAGTTGGGAGCAGAGTGGGGTGGGGAATCAAATATGGAGGATGAGGGCGTATTCTTTCCGCTGCCCGTTGCATTGCGGTAACCATTACCTTTGCAGGTATTCATGACTACCAACAATCAACTACACTGCCAGACCCGGTAATGCCACGCTCCCCCTTCTCGTTGAGGGTGAGGTTGCCGCACAGAGTATCCCCAACCTGTACCCCAGTTGCTGTTGCCTGTAACTGATAGCTGTTGTCGGTAGTAGTGATGGAGAGAGTGTAGTGCTTCTCGTCCGATGTCTCCTTGTAGATTGAGGTGGTTGCCCCACTGTAACTGCCATTCTCCAGAAAATAACGTTCCACCCGCTGAGAAAAAATGGTTAGGGCAGTTGATCCATCACTGCGGCGCCCCTGCATCATCTGCTCCTCATAGTTTGGTAGAGATACAATAATCAGGATAGCAACAATTGCCAATGCAACCACCATCTCGATAAGGGTGAACCCCCTCCTATCCACAGCTACTGATATTGTTTCCACTGCTATCCTCCGGAATACCGTCACCATCACCATCCTCTGCAATTCGAATACGCCCAGTACTGTTGATATAGATAACCTGTGATCCCTCCAGTTGACTGTTACTACATAACACCAGACGGCTGAAGCTGGTGGAGTCCCCTGTTGGTTTATAGGTAACCCGATTTTTGAAATTGCCTATGCCCCGCAGGGTGATACCGGCTGGAAAGGGCTCATGAATCTGAAATACAATATCAGATGCATCAACCCTGCCATCTCCGTCAGAATTCTCGAATATGATCCACCCAGACTCCCACTGAATAGAGGTGTCGCAACTGTTTCCATTATTGCTCTTGCAGAGAGTTACCTTGCGGTTACGTTTGATCGACTCATTGCGAGCTAACTGTAGCGCCCGACTGAACTCAGTGGCGGCGGCATAGGTCTGGTTTTGTTGAAAGATAGTTGATAGGTCGGGAGTGAGTTGACTCAATACAATAGCCAGAAGCGCCAGAGTAATCAGCAGTTCCGGCAGGGTGAAACCGCGCATCAAATCCAGCCAAGTTCAGCCAGAGATGTGGTTGATTCACCATCTCCTACAACTATATGGTCAAGTAGGCGGACATCAATTAGCTCGAGGGCATCACGTAACTTTTCTGTAATATTGCGATCAGCCTGACTCGGTTCTGCAACTCCAGATGGATGGTTGTGGGCAAAAATCACAGCTGCAGCATTATGGTTCAAGGCACTGCGAACAACCTCACGCGGGTGAACTGAGGCACCATCAATAGTGCCTGTGAAGAGAATCTCAAAGGTGATAATTTGATGCTTGTTATCCAGAAAGAGCCCCCCAAACGCCTCATGAGGATATCCACGTAGACGACTGCTGAGATAGCGTTTGGTTAGTTGTGGATTGGTGATTATATCAACCTTTTGAAGCTCGGCCCGCAGGTGGCGGGATGATATCTCCATAGTAGCCTGGAGCTGAACATACTTTGCGTCACCGAGCCCCTTGGCTGCACAGAACTGCTCCCGATTGGCCTCCAACAGTTGTCGGAGCCCTCCGAAATGGTTCAGTAGATCACGAGCAAGATCAACAGCTGACTTGCCCTTTACCCCTGTGCGCAGAAAAATAGCCAAAAGCTCAGCATCGGAGAGAGATTCTGCTCCCTTCTCCAGCAGTTTCTCTCTTGGTCGTTCACCCTCAGGCCAATCTGTAATTGCCATTAGCGTATAATTCTCCACCATGGGAAATAAAGCAACTCTTCTTAATCTGCAGAACCGAAGAATCCTGGTGGGGGTTACTGGGGGTATTGCTGCATACAAAAGTGCGGAGCTGGTTCGTCTCCTTGTTAAATCAGGTGCAGAGGTAAGGGTTGTGATGACCAGAGCAGCAGAGCAGTTTGTTGGTGCACTTACATTTCAGGCTCTCTCCGGTAATCCAGTACACAGAGATCTGTTGGACTCCAGTGCAGAGGCTGGGATGGGGCATATTGAGTTGGCCCGTTGGGCAGACCTTATCCTGGTTGCCCCGGCAACCGCAGATTTTATTGCCCGCCATGCAACAGGGAGAGCGGATGACCTGCTGACAGCTATCTGTCTAGCCACCACATCTCCACAGCTGGTTGCTCCGGCGATGAATGAGCAGATGTGGCTGGACCCGGTTACCCAGCATAATATAAATGCTCTTATTGGTCACGGTGTAGAGATTATTGGCCCAGATAGTGGGGAGCAGGCCTGTGGTGATGTTGGTCCAGGACGCATGGTGGAGCCGGAGATATTGGCCAATAGTGTTGCAGAACAGTTTGAGTCAGGGATGTTGCAGGGGGAGCGGGTGCTGATAACTGCAGGACCAACCAGAGAGCCGCTGGATCCAGTCCGTTTCCTCACTAATCGAAGTTCTGGAAAAATGGGTTTTGCAATTGCCCGTGCGGCGGTAGATGCGGGGGCTGCAGTAACTATGGTGGCGGGACCAGTTGTTCTGGAGACCCCACGCAGTGTTCACAGGGTTGATGTGGAGAGTGCCGAGGAGATGGCTCAGGCTGTTGAGCAGGAGGTTGAGGGGGCAACAATATTTATTGCTACAGCTGCTGTTGCAGATTATAGGCCAGCTGATGTTGCAACCGAAAAGATTAAGAAAAGTGGTGATGAGATAGGGCTAAGATTGATAAAAAATCGTGATATTCTCACCGAGGTTGCATCACGAGCGGAGCCACCATTTACCGTTGGTTTTGCCGCAGAGACAGAAAACCTGAATGCCAATGCAGAACAGAAACGCATATCCAAGGGTGTTGATATGGTTGCTGCAAATCTGGTTGGTAACATAGACACAGGGTTTGATGCTGATGATAATGCACTTACCCTGTTATGGAATGGTGGCGGGACAGAGCTTGAACGCACCAACAAAAATCAGCTGGCAAGAGAGCTGATCCAATATATTGCAGATAAAATAACAGACAGTCACGGAAGAGAAGATGAAAAAAGTTGAGCTAAAGATTTTGGACAGTCGTATTGGTGGAGAATATCCTCTGCCGCACTACGCTACAGATGGTTCGGCAGGAATGGATATGCGAGCCTGTATTGATGAGCCGCTTGAGTTGAATCCGGGACAGACAGAGCTGATCCCAAGTGGTATCGCAATCCATATGGAGGACAGAGAGATGGCCGCAACCCTGCTGCCGCGTTCAGGGTTGGGGCACAAGCATGGGGTTGTGTTGGGTAATCTGGTGGGGCTGATAGACTCGGACTATCAGGGGCAGGTGTTTGTCTCCTGCTGGAATCGTGGTGATACAACCTTCACTATCGAGCCAGGAGAGCGTATTGCCCAGATGGTTTTTGTGCCGGTAATCCAGGCAGAGTTTGAGGTGGTTGATGAATTTGATACCTCAGAGCGTGGTGCTGGTGGATTTGGCCACACAGGAAAGAGCTAGCAGAATGGTTAATATTCCAGAGTCAATTTTTCGTGCCTATGACATCAGAGGAATTGTCGGTGAGACCCTGACAGAGGATGTGGTTGAACAAATTGGCCAGGCAGTAGGTAGTGAGAGTCGGTCTCGTGGAGCAGGAACTATTGTGGTGGGACGTGATGGCCGTTTGTCGGGCCCATCCCTGCAGTCTGCATTAATGCGAGGGTTGCAGATCTCAGGTATGGAGGTGATCGATATAGGACAGGCCCCGACACCGATGATCTACTTTGCTGCAGTTCACCTCAAGGCATCATCATGTGTTGCTGTTACCGGAAGCCACAATCCGCCCGACTACAATGGCCTGAAGATTGTGGCAGCGGGTGAAACACTCTCTGCCGATGCCATTCAGGATATCCGTAACCGTATTGTTGACGGTGATCTGCTGACTGGAGCTGGTTCTCTGCGTGAGATGGATATTCAGAGTGACTACATTCAGCGTGTGGTCAGTGATATCAAAATTGGTCGACCACTTAAGCTGGTTGTTGATTGTGGTAATGGGGTGGCCGGAGGGGTTGCACCACAACTGCTTCGTGAGCTTGGGTGTGAGGTAGCTGAACTCTACTGTGAGGTGGATGGTACCTTTCCCAACCACCATCCTGACCCCAGCAAGCCAGAGAATGTTGCTGAACTGAGAGAGCAGGTTCTGCATAGTGGCGCTGATCTCGGTCTTGCCTTTGATGGGGATGGGGATCGATTGGGGGTAATAGACTCTGCAGGTAATCTCATCTTCCCGGATCGTCAGATGATGCTCTATGCTCAGGATCTTCTATCAAGAAATCCCGGTGGTGAGGTGATCTACGACGTGAAGTGTACTCGTAACCTTCCGGATATAATCAGTAAGGCGGGTGGCAAACCAACCATGTGGAAGACCGGTCACTCCTTTATCAAGAAAAAGCTCAAGGAGAGTGGTGCCCTGCTCGCGGGTGAGATGAGTGGACATATCTTCTTCAAGGAGCGTTGGTATGGCTTTGATGATGCCCTCTACACAGCGGCAAGACTGCTTGAGATAGTGTCGGCAACAGAACGCTCAACAGAGGAGATTTTTGGTGATCTACCAGATACGGTAAATACCCCAGAGCTCAATATTCAGTTTGCTGAGGGTGAGCACTATGCATTTATGGATCAGCTGAAACAGCAGGCAACATTTGATGGTGCAGAGATGAATAGTATTGACGGGGTGCGTGCAGATTATCCAAATGGCTGGGGGTTGGTACGTCCATCAAATACCACCCCGGTTCTGGTATTACGCTTCGAGGCAGATAGCGAGAATGATATCAGGCATGTACAAAACGCATTCCGTCAGGAGTTACTGAAAGTGCAACCAGACCTTGAGCTCCCTTTTTAGAGGCAATATACTGTTTCTACTATATTAACCAACAGTGGTAACAGAAAACTGCTATGTCACTAGACCAACAGACCAGCCATGATTTTGCCCGGGTTCTATCCGAGGCGCTCCCCTATATACAGCGCTTCAGTGGAAAGACCGTAGTCATCAAATATGGTGGTAATGCCATGACAGAGGAGCACCTAAAAGATGGGTTTGCTCGTGATGTGGTGCTGCTCAAACTTGTAGGTATCAACCCGGTGGTTGTGCACGGTGGCGGACCACAGATAGGCCGCCTGCTGGAGCAGATTGGTAAAGAGAGCAGATTTATCGAGGGGATGCGGGTTACCGACCGTGAGACCATGGATGTGGTGGAGATGGTTCTTGGTGGCCTGGTAAACAAGGAGATTGTGAATCTGATCCATAGTCATGGCGGTAATGCTGTGGGTCTGACCGGCAAGGATGGTCAGCTGATCAAGGCAAAGAAACTGGAGATGACCAGGGATAGCCAGGAGCTGGATGTGCCGGAGATTATTGACCTGGGACATGTCGGCGAGGTTGCAGAGATCAACACGGCAGTAGTCGAGATGCTCGATAGTGGTGAGTTCATTCCGGTAATTGCCCCTATAGGGGTGGGTAAGGATGGGGCCTCCTACAATATTAATGCTGATCTGGTAGCTGGCAAGGTGGCCGAGGCACTAGGTGCCGAGAAATTGATCCTGCTGACCAACACCCAGGGCTTGCTGGATCAGGATGGTGCTCTACTGACAGGGCTTGATAGTGGTCAGGTTGCAGCACTGATTGCCGATGGCACTATCCATGGTGGAATGTTGCCAAAGATTCGTACTGCACTAGAGGCGGTTGAGGCAGGGGTTACCAGCTCACATATAATCGATGGAAGGGTTGAGCATGCAGTCATGCTGGAGATATTCTCCGATCAGGGGATCGGAACCCTCATCCAGTAACAGTACCCTCTCAGTTACATCTAACCTCGCTGCTCCATCATGTTGTGAATAATCGGGGCAAGTATGATCTCCATCGCAAATCCCATTTTGGCTCCCGGTATAACAATGGTATTGCGGCGGGACATAAATGAGTCCTCAAGCATATCCAGCAGATAAGAGAAGTCAATATTGTGCTTTACAGGATCCTTGAAGCGGATAACGATAAAGCTCTCATCAGGGGTCGGGATGTCACGTGCAATAAATGGATTTGAGGTATCAACAGTAGAGACGCGCTGGAAATTGATATCTGTCTCTGAGAACTGAGGAGTGATGTGGTTTACGTAGTCCGGCATGCGGCGCAGGATAGTGTCGACAATAACCTCTTCAGAGTATCCACGCTCGGCATTGTCACGGTGAATCTTCTGGATCCACTCCAGGTTCACAATAGGCACCACACCAATACCGAGGTCTACCTGGCCGGCAACATCGGCCTCATCATTCTTTACCAGTCCATGTAGCCCCTCATAGAAGAGAAGGTCTGTTCCTGCACCAACCTTCTCCCAAGGGGTAAATTGACCAGGGGTAAGATCCGTACCCAGACGACCATTGTGCTCGGTAGCCTCATCGTCACTATGAAGATAGTAGCGGCGATCACACTTACCATTCTCACCATAGGCCTTGAAATTGTTAGCTAGTAGATCAAAGTGGTTGGCATCAGGTCCAAAGTGGCTAAATGATTTATTGCCATTTGCCTCCTCTTCGGCAACCTTCCCCTTCATTGCGGCGCGGTCATAGCGGTGGTAGCTGTCACCCTCGACCACCAAGGCATTCAGATTCTCTCTATTGAAAATGTGCTCAAAGGCGCGTTTTACTGTGGTGGTACCGGCACCGGAAGAACCGGTAATTGCAACAACAGGATGTTTTGCAGACATATCTCTCTACTCCATTAGGGTCAATATTTATAATCTATCTGATTCTGTCAATTCTACCGATAGTTGGGGGTTCCGTCCATCTGCAGGTGGTCGTCTGCCATGACAGTGATGACTACATAGTGCTCTTCAGTTGACGTGCTAGTAGAGTAACAGGGTGCATCACCTCAACCATAATTCCATCTTTTTCACACCCCTCGGCAAAATGGAGGGCACAGCCATAGTTGGTGGTGAGAAGTGTTGTTGCCTCACTTTTTATAAGTGATGCCAGTTTGGGCTGGCGGAGACGGTCAGCAGTTTCTTGTTCACGAATGCGATGGCTTCCGGCGGAGCCACAGCAACTACTGTCTGGCCCCAATGGTGCAACCTCTATCTCCGGAATCTGTGCAACAAGCTTCTCAATAGAACTGTTTCCCTGTAGCACATTCTCGACTGAGCAGGGGTGGTGAAGAGAGATTTTATGGTGTAGTGGTTTCAACAGAAGCCGGTCAATACCTGGGCTTTGTAGGATAAAATCACAAATCTCCGTGGCTGCTGCGGGCAGACCACCATCCTCAACAAGTTGTACCCCGCATCCGCTCGAGGTAAAGATGATGGCATCAAGCTGTTGCCTGCCAAATGCAGACCGGTTCAGTGAGGCCAGTTGTTCTGCCTTTTTCTGGTTGCCATGATGTTGCGGCAGGGCGCCACAGCACTGCTGATCCTGTGGAATCACCACGTCGTAACCAAGTCTGGTCAGCAGGGTAACGGCATCACTATGTGTCTGGCGGTCAAAGGGGGAGGCAACGCAGCCAAGAAATAGGCCTACACTCCCGATTTTATTACCAACCGCAGCATAGTGTGGTTCAACCCTTTTGGTTGTCGTTACCCTTTTGGCTGCAGCCCTTCCCAGAGCCGGCATCGGTATTTTGAGTCGTCTCCAGAGTAGCGCCCCAGCGGCCAGTAGCTCTACAAGGCGGGGCCTGACAGCAACAATCTCAAGCCACTTCGCCCCCCCTTGTGGTTTTGGCAGCATGGTGCGTGCGCCATCAATTATCTCCCTATATGGGACATCTGACGGGCATGAACTCTCGCAGGCGCGACAGAGTAGGCAGTGGTTCAGGTGGTCAACAAGCTTTTTTGATTGATCAATCTCACCTTTTAACAGTGCGGCAGAGATCATTACCCGCCCACGAGGTGACTCCCCCTCCTCACGAAAAAGCTGGTAGGTGGGGCAGCGGCTACTACAGAGCGCGCAAAGTACACAGCGGTCAGCTGCCTCAATAAGTTTTTTGTGGCCTGAATATGCTCCCATACAAGATACAGCTATGACGATGTATGTAAGTCACCTTTTACATAACGGTGAATGATTGAGCTAATCAGGGTTTGGTATGGTATACCCTGTTCCAGAGCCATTGTCTTTACCTTCTGTATATCCCCCTCCTGAAGTCTCAGGTTTATGGGCCTCTTTTTAGTTGTCTCCTTGACAGCGCTCTGCCAGATTTTCTCTCTCTCTTCCAGGTTGCCGATAGGAGAAAACTCTCCGGCAGCATAGGCCTCTGCAATATCAGACTCATTCTGGTCTAGACTGTAGTTATATTTACTCATTAATCTTCTCGCTTTAATCTTCGATTATGAAACATCGTCTTCAAAAAAATTTTATCTCCACTCTCTACATAAGGAACCATTACAGGATAACCATCAACCTCTACTACCAGCACCCTTTGATGGTTGTACTTATCATTGGGATGTTTAGAGTCATCCAGGATTCTTCCTGATTCAATTGCCTCAAGCACTAATTCAAATGAGAGCCCCCTCTCTTTTTTGAGGGTCTTGTTCTTCTCTTCACTCCACTCAATTATCATGCAGTATATTGTAGCGATTTGTATCTACAATGTAAATATATAGTGTATATGAGATTGTTTTATGGTTGTTTTGATATACTGCAAACCATGAGTGATGAGATGAACAAGACAGATGGTTACTACAAACGACACCTCTTCTTCTGTACCCACCAGACTGAGGATGGCGCCCCATGCTGTAACCAACATGGAGCCAAGAGGATGCACAAATATGCCAAGCAGCGACTCAAGGAGATGGGGCTTCATGCGCCGGGTGAATACAGGGCAAACAAGGCAAGCTGTATGGGGCGCTGTGCAGAGGGGCCGGTAATTGCTGTCTACCCCGATAATATCTGGTACACCTATGTTGATAGTGATGATATAGATGAGATTATTGATGAACATCTGCTTAATGGTCGTGAGGTAGAACGCCTCAAATTGGCGTGAGCTGTTCGGCAGAGAAGGGGGTTATCTCCGGTCCGGCGGGTGATCTGGAGATCTGGCTGGAGTGCCCGGATCAGACCCCGAAGGCAGTGATGGTGATAGCTCATCCCCATCCGCTATATGGAGGCACCATGCAAAACAAGGTGGTTCATACCCTGGCTAGAGGGGCACTCAATAGTGGTGTGGCCGCCCTGCGCTTCAATTTTCGGGGGGTGGGTAATAGTGAGGGTACTTATGATGAGGGAAGAGGGGAGCGGGATGACCTGCTTGCGGTGGTTGCATGGGCGAAACAGATGTTTCCTAGGTTACCTCTATGGTTCTCAGGGTTCTCCTTTGGTGCAGGTGTTGCCCTGCACACGGTAGAACAGGCAGGGGCAGAAAAACTGCTGTTGGTGGCGCCACCACTTAACCTCTATCCTGATCTACGCAAAATCAATCAGATAAATATCCCATGGTCGGTTCTGATGGGTGATGAGGATGAGGTGGTGCCATTTGCCCTGGTTAGTGAGTGGGTAGAGGAACAAAAACTGCCTCCAGACTTCAGGGTTTTTTCAGGTGCGAGCCACTTCTTTCATGGAAGATTGGTGGAGTTGCGACAGGCGGTTGAGGGTTTTTGTAAATAGTCAGGCGGCCCTTTCGTGATCAAGTCGTTCCGCAAGCCACACCTTTATAACAGACTGTCTAGGCACCCCAAGACGTTTCGCCTCCTTGTCGAGTGAGTTAATCATCCAGACAGGGAAATCTACATTAACCCTTTTCTGCTCTTGCTCTGGGTGCCTTATGGTGCTCAGATCAAGATGATCAACAATATCGTTGTTGGAATCAAATTGCTCATCAAAGTCTTTAGCTTTCATATAGTTCTATCTCCTTTTTTCTGGATCTACGCACAGAAATGATCCTGATATTACTGTTGCGGTATGTGATGATCCCAGACCAATATTTTTCCATTATCTTTCCGATCACAAGAAATCTTTTCTCATCGGATGTTTTTGCCTCTATCTCTAGAATGTTAGGGTCGTTCCATAGTTGTTGAGCATCAATAAAGTCTATGCCATGTTTTTCTCTGTTATTGCAACTCTTGAGGACATCAAACTCAAAATTCATGGTATATAAAATATACCATTATTATATTAATGTCAACTATTTGTGATGGTATTGGGGGCTGGTATGTGTGACGACCGTGGATTAAAAAAAGATATAATAATGCACTTGCGGCCACCATAACCATTCTGTAAAATTCGCGCTCTTTTCAAAGCGAATAACAGAATTTCGGAGTAGTACTAATGAAAACCTTCAGCGCCAAGTCTCATGAGGTCAAACGTGACTGGTACATTGTAGATGCCGACGGCAAGACCCTTGGTCGCCTTGCATCCGAGATTGCCCACCGTCTGCGCGGCAAGCATAAGGCAGAGTACACCCCGCACGTGGATACTGGTGACTACATCGTGGTAATCAATGCAGAGAAGATTGCGGTAACCGGCAACAAGCGTCAGGACAAGATGTACCACCGCTATACCGGATACATTGGTAACCTCAAGTCAACCAACTTTGACAAGCTAAACCAGAAGGCGCCAGAGCGCATTATTCAGCTTGCAGTAAAGGGGATGCTTCCACGCAATCCACTGGGTCGTGCGATGATCGGTAAACTTAAGGTTTATGCCGGTACAGACCACCCCCACACTGCACAGCAGCCACAAACATTAGATATAGCGTAACTGCACAGAAACAGATATAAGGTACATATAATAGTATGGCAATGACAGAACAGTATTACGGAACCGGACGTCGCAAAACCTCAACTGCACGTGTTTACCTTCGTCCAGGTACAGGCGCAATCACCATCAATGGCAAGAGCCTGGATGACTTCTTTGGTCGCCCAACCTCACGTATGGTGGTAAATCAGGCGCTTGCAGCAGTTGATATGAGTGAAAAGTTTGACATCAACGTAAATGTTGCTGGCGGCGGCATTACCGGCCAGTCTGGTGCGATCCGTCACGGTATTACCCGTGCATTGATGAATTATGATGAGTCACTACGCCCAACCCTTCGTGAGGCAGGCTTTGTGACTCGTGACTCCCGTAAGGTTGAGCGTAAAAAGGTCGGCCTTCACAAGGCACGTAAGGCTACCCAGTACTCCAAGCGTTAAGCTATTTTCTATTGTATACTTGATCTCATATATGGGCACGATGATTTCAGAGGTATATGATGCATTTGTAGCAGCTGGTGCACCAGGAGATAAAGCCAAGGCTGCGGCTATTGCCAGTTACGACTCCAGATTCAATAGAATTGAGTCAGACCTGATGGTGCTTAAGTGGATGGTGGGCGCAATTCTGGCTGGGGTTGCCTCGCTTGTTCTAAGTACATTCTTTACAGGTTAAGAATCAGGCGTATAAAAGTTTATTCGGGCATCGTCTAACGGCAGGACAAAGGATTCTGATTCCTTTAATCGTGGTTCGAATCCATGTGCCCGAGCCAA
>CAYQBY010000032.1:0-16701 GCA_964415865.1 uncultured Piscirickettsiaceae bacterium
CGATGTCCAAGGAAAAGTTTGAAAGAACCAAACCGCACGTAAATGTAGGCACAATTGGTCACGTAGACCACGGCAAGACCACACTGACCGCTGCGATCACAAAAGTAATGGCAGAAGCACAGGGTGGAGAATTCAAAGACTACGCTGACATCGACAACGCTCCTGAAGAGCGCGAGCGTGGTATTACAATTGCGACAGCCCACGTAGAGTACGAGACAGACAACCGTCACTACGCACACGTAGACTGCCCGGGACACGCCGACTACGTCAAAAACATGATTACCGGTGCAGCCCAGATGGACGGAGCAATCCTGGTCGTATCTGCAGCAGACGGTCCAATGCCACAGACCCGTGAGCACATCCTCCTGTCACGTCAGGTAGGCGTACCCTACATCATCGTATACCTAAACAAAGCAGACCAGGTAGACGACGAAGAGCTACTAGAGCTCGTAGAGATGGAAGTACGTGAGTTGCTTGATGCATACGACTTCCCAGGTGACGACACCCCAATCGTAACCGGATCAGCCCTCAAGGCCCTGGAAGGCGACACCAGCGAAATCGGTGCCCCATCCATCATCAAGCTTGCGGAAGCAATGGACAGCTACTTCCCAGAGCCAGAGCGTGCAGTAGATGGTGACTTCATCATGCCGATTGAGGACGTATTCTCAATCTCCGGACGCGGTACAGTAGTAACTGGTCGAATCGAGCGCGGCATCGTCAAAGTAGGCGAAGAGATCGAAATCGTAGGAATCAAAGACACAGAAACTACCACCGTAACCGGTGTAGAAATGTTCCGTAAACTCCTCGACCAGGGAGAAGCCGGAGACAACGTAGGAATTCTACTACGTGGAACCAAGCGCGAAGAAGTAGAGCGTGGACAGGTACTGGCAAAACCAGGATCAATCAATCCACACACAAAATTCGAAGCAGAGATCTACGTACTGAGCAAGGAAGAGGGTGGACGTCATACTCCATTCTTCACCAACTACCGTCCACAGTTCTACTTCAGAACCACAGACGTAACTGGTGCAGTAGACCTTCCAGAGGGAACAGAGATGGCAATGCCGGGAGATAATCTCAAGATTACAGGCACCCTGATCAACCCAATTGCAATGGAAGAGGGACTACGTTTTGCAATCCGTGAGGGTGGCCGAACTGTAGGTTCTGGTGTTGTTTCAAAGATTATCGAATAAGCAGAATAGATTCGAAGATTTTTGAGTAATTATTTAATTATTAACGACTGAGTAATAATAATGGCTGGACAGAGAATCCGTATCCGTCTTAAAGCGTTCGATTATCGTTTGATTGATCAATCAGCACGTGAAATCGCACAGACGGCAAAGCGTACCGGGGCACAGGTTATAGGACCAATCCCGCTACCAACAAAAAAAGAGCGCTTTACTATTTTGGTCTCCCCGCATGTCAATAAGGATGCACGAGATCAATATGAATTGCGTACCCACAAGCGAATGATGGATATCGTTGATCCAACTGATAAAACAGTTGACGCATTGATGAAGCTGGATCTTGCTGCAGGTGTTGACGTACAGATCAAGCTCTCTTGATGCTGAACTAAACAGATAGTACTGAATAGATAAATAGAGGAATTGAAGATGTCAATCGGACTTGTAGGTCGAAAAGTCGGGATGAGTCGGGTGTTCACCGAAGATGGTGCATCTGTTCCCGTGACCGTTATCCAGGTTGAGCCCAATCGAATAACTCAGGTAAAGAGTGACGAGACTGATGGGTACAGCGCAATACAGGTAACTACCGGTAGCCGTAGAGCTTCCCGTGTAACCAAGCCAATGGCTGGTCACTATGCTAAGGCTGGTGTTGAAGCAGGGCGTGGACTCTGGGAGTTCCGTCTTACTGCAGAAGAAGTTGCAGAGTTTGAGCCAGGTAAGGAGGTTGAGAGTTCAATCTTTGAGGCTGGGCAGAAGGTGGATGTTACGGGTATAAACCGCGGATTTGGTTTTCAGGGTGGTATCAAGCGTCATCACTTCAGTGGTCTTGATAATACTCACGGCAACTCGATTTCTCACCGTTCGAACGGGTCAATTGGACAATGTCAGACCCCTGGACGTGTATTTAAAGGTAAGAAGATGTCTGGCCATATGGGTAATGTTCAGCGTACAACACAGAACCTGGAAGTGGTTCGTGTTGATGCGGAACGTAATTTAATTCTGATAAAGGGCGCAGTTCCTGGTGCAAAAGGCGGTGATCTAGTCATCCGTCCTGCAGTCAAGTCTGCCAGTCAGGGATAAGGAGCCAAGATCATGGAATTGAATGTACGTGATTTTCCTGCAGGAAAGGAGCAGTCAAAGGTGGCAGTATCTGACGTGGCTTTCTCTGCAGACTACAATGAGGCGCTGATCCATCAGGTAGTTACAGCATATCTGGCAGGTGCCCGTGCGGGTACAGCTGCACAGAAGAATCGTTCTGATGTGAGAGGTGGTGGCGCTAAGCCATGGAACCAGAAGGGAACTGGTCGTGCTCGTGCAGGTACCAGTCGTAGTCCAATCTGGAGAAGTGGTGGTGTTACTTTTGCGGCTCGCCCAAGAAATTATGAGCAGAAAGTTAACAAGAAAATGTATCGTGCTGCGATGCGTTCTATCCTCTCTGAGCTAGTTCGCCAAGATCGCCTGACAGTGGTTGCAGATCTTGCGATTGAGACCCCAAAGACAAAGGCGTTAAATGGTGCTCTGAATGGTATGGGTCTGGATAATGTGTTGATTGTCTCTGGTGAGGTTGATGAGAATCTTTATCTGGCAGCAAGAAATATCCCCCATGTCGGAGTTACCGATGTGACCGCAATGGATCCAGTTAGCCTGGTATCTTATGGAAATGTATTAATGACTGAGTCTGCACTCAAGCAGATTGAGGAGTCACTGGCATGAGTAATAATCAAGAGAGATTGATGAAGATCGTACTGGCTCCTCATATTACTGAGAAGAGCGCAATGGCTGCTGAGATGCGCAACCAGTATGTATTTAAGGTGGCACAGGATGCCAAGAAACCTGAGATCAAGCAGGCTGTTGAGCTGATGTTTGATGTCAAGGTTGATGGAGTTACTGTCAGTAATGTCAAGGGTAAGTTAAAACGTGCAGGCATGAAGTTTGGTCGCCGTGCAAGCTGGAAGAAGGCTTTTGTAACCTTGAGTGAGGGGCAGGAAATCGAATTTATGGATGCTGAATAGTATTCAGGTTTAGTTTCGAAGGAATAGTAGAAAAATGGCAATCGTAAAATCAAAACCAACATCACCAGGACGTCGTTTTGTTGTCTCTGTGGTGAATCATGAACTGCACAAGGGACAACCGCATGCAGCTTTGATTGCAAAAAAGACAAAGAGTGGCGGTCGTAACAATGCTGGTCGAATCACAACTCGTCATCGTGGTGGTGGTCACAAGCAGCGTTATCGCATAATTGACTTTAAGCGTAACAAGGATGGAATCCCGGCACGCGTAGAGCGTCTGGAGTATGACCCTAACCGTACTGCCAATATCGCACTTGTACTGTATGCAGATGGTGAGCGTCGTTACATTATTGCACCAAAGGGTGTAGCTGCTGGTGATGCGCTAATGTCAGGAAGTGGTGCTGAGATCAAAGTTGGAAATACAATGGCGATCCGTGATATTCCACTAGGTACAACTGTTCACTGTATTGAGCTGAAGCCAGGCAAGGGTGCACAGATAGCACGTTCTGCTGGAACATCTGCTCAGTATGTTGCCAAGGAGGGCCCTTTCGCCACCTTGAGACTCCGTTCTGGTGAGATGCGTAAGATCTCCTTGGAGTGTCGTGCAACAATCGGTGAGGTTAGCAATGGTGAGCACTCATTGAGGAAACTTGGTAAGGCAGGTGCTACACGCTGGCGTGGTGTTCGCCCAACAGTTCGTGGTGTTGCCATGAACCCGGTTGACCATCCACATGGTGGTGGTGAGGGTAGAACCTCTGGTGGTCGTCATCCTGTGTCACCATGGGGTATGCCAACCAAGGGCTACAAGACAAGATCAAACAAGAGGACGGATCAGTATATTGTCCGTCGTCGTAACAAGAAATAACTGAGACGAGGATTACAACGTGTCGCGTTCAATTAAAAAAGGTCCATTTATTGACGAGCATCTTCGCACCAAGGTGAAGAATGCAGTCGAAAGTAAAGACCGTCGCCCCATCAAGACTTGGTCAAGAAGATCAATGGTTATGCCAGAGATGATTGGACTGACTATTGCAATACATAACGGACGTCAGCATGTGCCGGTATTGATTAATGAAAACATGGTTGGCCACAAGCTCGGAGAGTTTGCATTGACCCGTACATATCGTGGCCATGCGGCAGACAAGAAGGCAAGCAGGTAATAGTATGGAAACTTTTGCAAAACTTAGAAACGCGAAAATTTCTGCACAGAAGGTACGTCTGGTTGTTGATCAGATTCGTGGTCTTCCTGTAGAGAATGCAGTTGATCTGTTGAGATTCAGCAACAAGAAAGCTGCCCATATCGTCGGCAAGATACTCAACTCTGCAATTGCAAACGCAGAGCATAATGAGGGTGCAGACATTGATGAATTGAAGGTCTCAACAGCATTTGTTGATGAGGGACCAACTTATAAACGAATTCAGCCTCGTGCAAAAGGACGTGCGAATAGAATTCTTAAACGAACCAGCCACATTAGTGTGTCTGTGTCAGATCGCTGAGGAAAAGCGGAATGGGTCAAAAAGTACATCCAATTGGTTATCGTCTGGGTTATATCAAGGACTGGAACTCAACCTGGTATGCGGATAGCCGCAGTTATGCAGATCAGCTGCATGCGGATCTTACTATCAGAGACTTTCTGAAAAAGCGTCTCTCTCAGGCATCAGTAAGTCGTATTCAGATTGAACGTCCTTCTGGCAGCGCAAGAATTACTATTCATACGGCTCGTCCAGGAATCGTGATTGGTAAGAAGGGAGAGGATATTGAGAAGCTGCGCCGTGAGGTTTCAGCGAAAATGGGAATTCCTGTTCAGATCAATATCGAGGAGATCCGTAAACCTGAGCTGGATGCGCAGTTGGTAGCTGAGGGCATTGCTCAGCAGCTTGAAAAAAGAATCATGTTCCGTCGTGCCATGAAGCGTTCTGTAGGAAACACCATGCGTTCTGGCGGTAAGGGAATCCGTATCAATGTCGCTGGGCGACTTAACGGAGCAGAGATTGCCCGTACAGAGTGGTACCGTGAAGGACGTGTTCCCTTGCATACACTACGTGCAGATATTGACTATGGTTTTGCCGAGGCAAATACCACATACGGAATTCTTGGTATCAAGGTCTGGTTGTTTAAGGGTGAGGTATACGATACCTCAGTCATAGGCAAGCAGTCTGATGCAGAAGAAAAGAAAACCAAATAAGTAATACAGTAAAGAGATAGGGAAGAAGAGCAATGCTTCAACCGAAAAGAACAAAATTTCGTAAGCAGATGAAGGGAAGAAACCGCGGGCTTGCGCAGAATGGCAACTCCGTCAGTTTTGGAGAGTATGGTCTCAAGGCTACCGGGCGTGGACGTATCACCGCTCGCCAGATTGAGGCAGCTCGACGCACAATTACTCGTCAGGTAAAGCGTGGTGGAAAGCTTACTATCCGTATCTTCCCTGACAAGCCAATTACCAAGAAGCCACTGGAAGTACGTCAGGGTAAGGGTAAGGGTAATGTTGAGTACTGGGTTGCACAGATTCAGCCAGGAAAGATGTTGTATGAGATTGAGGGTGTGTCTGAGGAGCTGGCTCGTGAGGCATTTAAACTTGCTGCGGCAAAGCTTCCGATCGCAACAACTTTTGTTGCACGTACTCCGCTATAAAAGGTAGCAGTGATGAAAACAAGTGATTTAAGAAAAATGGGTGAGACAGAGCTGCAGAAAGAGTTGCAGGAGATGTTGCGTGAACAATTTAATCTGCGTATGCAGCAAGCAACAAACCAGTTATCTGATAATAGTCAGATGAAGAAGGTTCGTCACAATATTGCCCGTGTTAAGACAATTATGAATGAAATGAAAGGTGCCGCATCATGAGTGAGCAGACCACAACTGGAAGAACTATTACCGGACGTGTTGTCTCAAACAAGGGAGACAAAAGTATCACCGTGATGGTTCAGCGTCAGGTTAAGCACCCTATTTACAAAAAGTTTATCAAACGCTCAACCAAGCTACATGCACATGATGAGAATAATCAGTGTAATGAAGGTGATGTGGTAACGATTCAGGAGTGTCGTCCGATCTCCAAGAGCAAATCGTTCAAGCTGGTTGAGGTTGTTGAGAGTGCTGCGGCAGTTTAGAGCAGATAGAAAAAGAATTGATAGTTAAAAAGTTTGGAGAGAACCAATGATTCAGATGCAGTCAAAATTGAGCGTTGCCGATAATAGCGGCGCAAAAGAGGTTATGTGCATCAAGGTGCTTGGCGGATCAAAGCGTCGTTATGCTGGAATTGGTGATGTTATCAAGGTCAGTGTGAGAGAGGCTTTGCCTCGTGGCAAGGTCAAGAAAGGTGACGTTTATAATGCAGTTGTTGTACGTACTCGTAAGGGAGTTCGTCGCAATGATGGTTCCTTGATCCGTTTTGACGGTAATGCTGCAGTAATGCTTAACAGCAAGCATGAACCAATTGGTACACGTATTTTTGGCCCAGTGACTCGTGAACTGAGAAACAAAAAGTTCATGAAGATTGTTTCATTGGCACCAGAAGTTATTTGATTAGCAGAATTTTAGAGACAGCAATATGCGCAAGATCAAAAAAGGTGATGAGGTAGTTATCCTCACCGGAAAAGACAAGGGTCAGAGAGGTACCGTAGCACGTGTAATTCCTGAGAAGGATCGTGTGATTGTAGATGGTATCAATATGGTAAAGAAACATACCAAGGCCAATCCAAATATGGGTGTTTCAGGTGGTATTGTCGAGAAAGAGATGCCGATCCATCTTTCCAACGTTGCGGTTTACAACAATGCAACAGGAAAAGCGGACCGCGTTGGTTTCAAGACCCTGGACGACGGTCGTAAAGTTCGTTATTTCAAATCAAGCGGCGAAGTTGTCGACGCATAAGAGATAAAGGTCATGAGTAATAGTAAAGATCATTATAAAGACGCAGTTGTTAACCAGATGATGGAAAAATTTGGTTACAAGAGTGTTATGGAAGTTCCAAAAATCACCAAGATCTCTCTCAATATGGGTGTTGGTGAGGCTACTGCAGACAAGAAAATTCTTGATCATGCAGTTGCCGATATGGAGAAGATTGCAGGACAGAAGCCGGTAAAAACTCTGGCGCGTCTATCTATTGCAGGCTTCAAGATTCGTGATGGATGGCCTATTGGATGCAAGGTTACATTGCGCAGAGAGCGTATGTATGAGTTCCTTGACCGTCTGATTGATATTTCAATTCCGCGTATTCGTGACTTTCGTGGACTGAATGGCAAGTCATTCGATGGCCGTGGCAATTACACCATGGGCGTGACAGAGCAGATCATCTTCCCGGAGATTGATTATGACAAGGTAGATACACTGCGTGGTCTGGATATAAGTGTTGTTACTACCGCAAAAACGGATGAGGAAGGAAAGGCCTTGCTGGCTGCGATGAACTTCCCGTTCAAGAATTAATTCCTTATTTGGTAAAAGAGTGAGACAGGACTAGAAATATGGCAAAGACCTCAATGATTCAACGCGAATTGCGCCGAGAGAAGTTGGTCAAACGATATGCGGCAAAGCGTACAGAGCTTAGAAGCAAAATGATGGATGCGTCACTTGCACCAGAAGATAGAGCTGCTGCACGTCGCAAATTCAATATGTTACCAAGAGATTCAAGCCCATCTCGTCAGCATAATCGTTGTAGTTTGACGGGTCGTCCTCACGGTTTTTACCGGAAGTTTGGACTCAGCAGAAACAAGTTACGTGAGGCCACAATGCGTGGTGATGTGCCAGGTCTTAGAAAGGCAAGCTGGTAGCAGAGTAATTGGTTACAAGAGAAATTATAGAATTTTTGGAATATAAAAGATGAGTATGCAAGACCCTATAGCGGACATGTTAACCCGCATCCGCAATGCACTGGCAGTTGAGAAGAAGATTGTCTCCATGCCATCCTCGAAGATGAAGGCCGCAATTGCGACTGTAATGAAGAATGAAGGTTATATTTCTGACTACTCTGTAGCTGAGGCTGGTGGAAAGGCAGAATTGAAAATTGAGCTTAAGTATTTTCAGGGGCAGCCAGTTATCGAGATGATGAAGAGAATCAGTCGTCCTGGTCTTCGTACCTATAAGGGTAAGGATGAACTCCCATCTGTAAATGCTGGTCTTGGTATTGCCATTATCTCCACTCCTGGTGGACTAATGACAGACCGTGCAGCTAGAAAAGCTGGTCTTGGTGGCGAAGTAATTTGTCACGTTTATTAAGATCATATTGTAATAATTGTTAATCGAATTCAGGTAAATCAAGATGTCTAGAATTGCAAATGCCCCTGTCGAGATCCCAACTGGAGTGGATATCACAGTAAGTGGACAAAAAATTCAGATCAAAGGCGCCAATGGCAACTTTGATTATGAGGTACATGAAACTGTCAATGTCGCACATGAGGACAGTACAGTTCGTGTCTCTGCGAAAGGTGGAAAAGAGCATGTTGCAATGGCAGGCACAATGCGTGCGTTGATCAACAATATGGTTGTTGGTGTAAGTGCTGGTTTTGAGAAGAAGCTGACACTGATTGGTGTTGGATATCGTGCCAAGGCCGCGGGTAAGAACCTGGAGCTGACGCTCGGTTTTTCACACCCTGTAAACTATCCGATTCCTGAGGGGATCACAATTGAGACACCTGCAGCGACAGAGGTAGTTGTCAAGGGCGCAGACAAACAGAAAGTGGGGCAGGTTGCTGCAGAGATTCGTGCTTTCCGTCCACCAGAGCCATATAAAGGCAAGGGCGTTCGTTATACGGATGAGCATGTTATCCGTAAGGAAGCGAAGAAGAAATAGGTGCTCGCAAGGGTATAGATTAAAACGGTTAAATGGACTAAATCACAGGATTTGTCAATGGATAAGAAACAGACTCGACTACGTCGCGCAAGACGTACACGTGCAAAGATCAAAGAACTTGGAGTGCCTCGCTTAACGGTGCACCGTACCCCAAGACATATCTATGCACAGGTAATCAATCATGACTCGAAGGTTGTGGCAAGTGCCTCCACTCTTCTCTCTGAGGTTGGCTCAGAGGCTGGTGCAACAGGTAATATTGCTGCAGCAACGGTAGTTGGAAAAATGATTGCCGAGCGCACCAAAGAGGCTGGCGTAACCCGTGTTGCTTTTGATAGATCAGGATTTAGATATCATGGTCGTATCAAGGCGTTGGCAGATGCTGCACGTGAGAATGGACTTGATTTCTAATCAGGCCCATTAACAGATAGAACACTATAGATAAACAGACCTGGTTGATAAATTAGGAAGAGAAGATGGCAGAGAAGAAGCAGTTTAAAAAAGACAATGATGACGGCATGCTGGAGAAGCTTGTTGCAGTCAATCGAGTAGCTAAAACCGTCAAGGGCGGACGAATCTTCTCTTTTACCGCACTGACTGTTGTTGGTGATGGAAACGGAAAGATTGGTTTTGGTTATGGCAAGGCCCGTGAGGTACCTCTAGCTATTCAGAAGGCGATGGAACGTGCACGCCGTGATATCAAGACAGTTGAACTGGATGGTGGAACACTACAGTATCCAATCAGTGCAACGCATGGTGCAGCAGATGTTTATATGCAGCCAGCTTCTGAAGGTACAGGCATTATTGCTGGTGGTGCCATGCGAGCTGTGTTTGAGGTGGTTGGTGTCCACAATGTGCTTGCAAAGCGTAATGGATCATCCAATCCAATTAATGTTGTTCGTGCAACTATCAAGGGGCTTACAGAGATGAATAGCCCTTCACAGATTGCCGCGAAACGTGGCAAAACGGTTGAAGAGATTCTGGGGTAGAAACCATGGCAGACAACAACACAATTACGGTGACACTGGTCAAAAGTACAATTGGCCGTCTTCCTGCACATAAGGCTTGTGCAGCAGGCTTGGGAATTCGTCGTATGAACCAGACTGTAACGGTGATCGATACACCTGAGAACCGTGGAATGATCAATAAAATCAGTTATATGCTGAAGGTTGAGGATTAAATCATGCGTCTTAATACAATTAAGCCAGCTGAGGGCTCAAAAAAGGATGCCAAGCGTGTAGGTCGCGGCATCGGCTCCGGTTTCGGAAAAACCTGTGGACGTGGTCATAAGGGGCAGAAGTCTCGTTCCGGTGGTTTTCATAAAGTAGGTTTTGAGGGTGGTCAGCAGCCCCTGCAGCGTCGTCTGCCCAAGGTTGGCTTTGCCTCTCGTAAGGCACGCTTTGTTGCAGAAGTTCGTCTGCATGAGCTTGAGAAAGCAGCAGTTGATAATCAGATTGATTTGTTGGCGTTGAAGGCTGCAAATATCGTTGGTCAGGATATCAAACGCGTTAAGGTAATTGCCTCTGGTGAGATCACCATAGCAGTAACTGTAAGTGGTTTGGGTGTAACTCCTGGTGCCCGTGCAGCGATTGAGGCTGCTGGCGGTAAAATCGAAGAGTAATTAAAGAGCAGTTAACCAGAACAATGGCACGCAAACCATCAATGGGCGGTAACTCCGCAGGCAAGCTGACCGAGCTAAAAACTCGTCTGTTGTTTGTGTTGGGTGCGATTATTGTATATCGCATGGGTGCCCATATTCCGGTTCCAGGGATTGATCCAAATGCCCTAAAGGCTATGTTTGATCAGCAGTCCGGCACTATTCTGGATATGTTCAATATGTTCTCTGGTGGTGCCTTGATGCGTCTGAGTCTGTTTGCGCTTGGAATCATGCCTTACATCTCCGCATCGATCATCATGAATTTGTTGACTGTCACCTCTCCTAAACTGGAGCAGTTGAAGAAAGAGGGAGAGTCCGGACGTAGAAAGATTACCCAGTACACCCGTTACGGAACACTTGTACTGGCTACCTTCCAGGCACTTGGAATTTCCATTGCCCTGGAGTCACAGTCAGCAGGTGGAATGAGCGTTGTTATCGATCCAGGCCTTGCATTCCGTTTTGTAGCAGTTACCACCCTTGTTACCGGAACCATGTTCCTGATGTGGCTTGGTGAGCAGATTACAGAACGCGGTATTGGTAACGGCATCTCACTGATTATCTTCTCTGGTATTGTTGCAGGACTTCCATCGGCAGTTGGTGGAACCATGGAGCTGGCTCGCACCGGAGAGATGCACCCAATTACAGTTCTGGCCCTCTTTATTGGCGCAATTCTGGTAACAGCATTTGTGGTATTTGTTGAGAGAGGACAACGCAGAATTACAGTTAACTATGCCAAGCAGCAGCGTGGCAACAAGCTATACGCTGGTCAGAGCAGTCATCTTCCACTGAAGGTGAATATGGCTGGCGTAATCCCGCCAATTTTTGCCTCCAGTATCATCCTGTTCCCTGCAACTATGGGAAGCTGGTTTGGTAGTGGTGAAGGTATGGAGTGGATGAAGGATCTGGCTACAACATTGTCACCAGGGCAGCCACTCTATGTTGCATTCTATGCGGTAGCAATTATCTTCTTCTGTTTCTTCTACACGGCGTTGGTATTCAATCCCAAGGAGACAGCAGATAATCTAAGAAGGTCTGGTGCATTTATCCCTGGAATCCGCCCGGGAGCACAGACAGCAAAATATATTGATAAGGTAATGACGCGATTGACCCTGATTGGTGCAGGTTACATCACAGCAGTCAGTTTGCTTCCAGAGTTCCTTATCATTAAATGGAATGTTCCATTTTACTTTGGCGGAACATCACTGTTGATCATCGTGGTTGTGATCATGGACTTTATCTCTCAGGTTCAGTCACATCTTCTCTCTCATCAATATGATGGGTTGATGAAGAAGGCAAATCTCAAGGGATATGGTCGTAGTGGGATCTAAAAATTTTGGAGTAATGAAATGAAAGTTCGCGCATCAGTAAAGAAAATGTGTCAACACTGTAAGGTTATTCGCCGTAACGGTGTTGTACGTGTAATTTGTAGTAAAGACCCCAAACATAAACAGCGTCAGGGATAGTTGTACGCGTTGAAGTGGTGGTTGATTTTTGTACACAGAATAGGTATCCTTGCGCGCTTTCTGCGTGGCACGTAAGTGTAAAATAGGATCGTTTAGGAGAAGAGCCAAATGGCACGAATTGCGGGTGTAAATGTACCTGATAACAAACATGCTTGGGTTGCGCTAACCTCTATTTATGGGGTAGGCAGAACGCGTGCGTATACAATCTGCGAGGCAGCAGGTATCGATGCGGCAACAAAAATCCGTGATCTTGAAGAGAGTCAACTTGAGACTATTCGAGGGATTGTTGGTAAATTCACCATTGAGGGTGATCTTCGACGTGAAGTATCCATGAATATCAAGAGACTGATGGATCTTGGCACTAATCGTGGTATTCGTCATCGTCGTGGTCTGCCTGTTCGTGGTCAGAATACCAAGAATAATGCACGTACACGTAAGGGTCCAAAGAAAGCAATCAAGCGTTAATTGTTTGATCTTATTTAGTTTTTTAATTTTAGTTTTTAGGGTTTTATAGTTTTATGGCACAGGCATCAACTTCAAAGCGTAAAAAGGTGAAAAAGAATGTCCCTGAGGGGATTGTGCATGTACATGCAACATTCAATAACACCATCATTACCATCACCGATCGTAAAGGTGACACACTCTGTTGGGCAACATCAGGAGGCAGTGGTTTCCGTGGCTCAAGAAAGAGTACTCCGTTCGCTGCACAGGTTGCTGCTGAGAAAGCAGGTGTTCAGGCACAAGAGTATGGTGTCAAGTCGGTAGATGTTCGTATCAAGGGGCCAGGCCCAGGCCGTGAGTCCTCTGTACGAGCTCTGAATAACATTGGAATCCGTGTTAACAGCATCACTGATGTTACTCCATTGCCACATAATGGCTGTCGTCCACCCAAGAAGCGCCGCGTATAACGGTCTGAAGAATATAGGAGAATTATACTGTGGCAAAATATACAGGACCAAAATGTAAACTTTCCCGTCGTGAGGGAACAGATCTTGGCTTAAAGAGTGGCATTCGTGCCATCGATACCAAGTGTAAGATTGATCAACTTCCAGGTCAGCATGGTAGCGGTGCACGTCGCCCACGCATGTCAGACTACGCACTGCAGTTGCGCGAGAAGCAAAAAGTTCGTCGTATGTATGGCCTGCTTGAGAAGCAGTTCCGTAGCTACTACAAAGAGGCTGCACGTCGTAAGGGATCTACAGGCGAAAATCTGCTGCAGATTCTTGAGACACGCCTTGATAATGTTGTATACCGTATGGGATTTGGCTCTACTCGTGCCGAGGCACGTCAGCTGGTTAACCATAAATCAATCCTGGTCAACGGCAATGTATTGAATATTCCGTCCTACCAACTAAAGGCGGATGATGTGGTATCTATTCGTGAGAAGGCTAAAAAGCAGGATCGTATTAAAATGTCCCTGCAGCTTGCACCTCAGGCTCGTGAAGAGTCTGAATGGCTAGATGTGAATGCAGAGAAGATGGAGGGTACATTCAAGAGCGTACCGGAACGTGCTGATCTTTCTGCAGAAATTAATGAACACCTGATTGTCGAGCTCTACTCCAAGTAATCTTGAAGTGGTGCTATATGTTGGCAAGACGAAAGACAATTAGATAAGAGGTAAAAAAGATGCAAGGTTCAATCAAAGAGTTTTTAAAGCCTAAGCTGGCGAATATCAAAAATATTAGTACCAACCATATTCAGGTGGCAATTGAGCCGCTGGAACGCGGTTTTGGACATACACTAGGTAATGCATTACGTCGCATTCTCCTCTCTTCCATGCATGGAAGCGCCATCACTGAGGTGGTGATTGATGGTGTGAACCATGAATACTCCACAATTGAAGGGGTACAGGAAGATGTTATAGACATTCTTCTCAACCTTAAGGGTATTGCAATCGTAATGCACGCCCATAGTGAGGCAGAGTTGTCATTGAAGAGCAATGGTGTTGGAGCAGTCGTGGCTGGTGATATTACAGGTGATGATGTTGAGATCATCAATCCTGACCATGTTATTGCTAACGTAACTGATGCTAATATCGAGCTGAACATGACTCTGAAGGTCTCTTCTGGTCGTGGTTATCAGCCTGTTACAGAGCGTGCTGAAGAAGAGGAAAACTTAACCATTGGCAACCTTAAGCTGGATGCCTCATTCAGCCCGATTGATCGTGTTAGCTATAGTGTTGAGGCGGCACGTCTCAAGCAGCGTACAGATCTGGATCGTCTGGTTCTTGATCTGCAGACCAATGGTACGATTGACCCTGAAGAGGCAATTCGTCGTGCTGCAACAATTTTGCAGACCCAGCTCGAATCCTTCGTAGAACTTCATACAGAAGAGGAGGATGAGGAAGGTGTTGAGCCAGAGCCAGAGGTAGATCCGCTACTGCTACGTCCAGTTGATGATCTTGAGTTGACTGTGCGTTCCGCAAACTGTCTTAAGGCAGAGGCTATCTTCTATATTGGTGACCTTATTCAGCGCACAGAGACAGAACTGCTGAGAACACCAAATCTTGGCAAGAAGTCACTGAATGAAATCAAGGATGTGCTGGCCTCACGTGGTCTCTCATTGGGAGTTCGCCTGGAGAACTGGCCACCAGCAAGTATTCGAGAAGAGAAAGAATCAGCTTAATTAAAATTCGTCAAATAGCGAATATAGAGAAATAAACGGATAAGATCATGCGTCATCGTCATAGTGGTAGACAATTAAACAGAAATAGCAGTCATCGTAAGGCTATGTTTCGTAATATGAGTAACTCTTTGATTCAGCACGAGTTGATTCGTACTACTCTGCCTAAGGCAAAAGAGCTACGTCGTGTTGTAGAGCCACTGATCACCCTGTCCAAGGCTGATAGTGTCGCCAATCGTCGTCTTGCCTTTAACCGCATGCGTGACCGTGAGATGGTAACCAAACTCTTCACTGAGCTGGGTCCTAGATACACAGATCGCCCAGGAGGCTATATTCGCATCCTCAAAGCTGGGTTCCGTTCCGGCGACAAGGCCCCAATGGCTCTGGTAGAGTTGATTGACCGTCCTGTTGTAGATCTGGATGATGATATTGAGGATGATGCAGAGGATTAAGCGTATCCCTAACAAGTTCTGAAGAAAGCCGGATATCTATCCGGCTTTTTCTTTTTCTGGCGAAAGTAACCAGAAAAGAGATATTATCATCGGGTTATGATCCTTCTAGTTACTGACTTTGGAACAGGAAGCCCCTATCTGGCGCAGATGAGGGCTGCGCTACGAATGCATGGTGCCGAGGATGAGGTTATTGAACTTGTCTCCGACATCGCCCCCTATAATATCAAGGCAGCTGCCCACCTTCTGGCCAGCCAGATACCATATTTCCCAACAGGGAGCATTTTTCTCTGTGTGGTAGATCCCGGAGTAGGTGGAGATCGTCGTCCGATAGCGATCAGAGCAGACGGTAACTGGTTTATAGGTCCGGAAAATGGTCTCTTCGATGTGGTTGTGGCCAGAGCCAGGGATGTCACCGGTTTCCAGGTCCAGTGGCAACCAGACGAGATCTCAACCACATTTCATGGTAGAGACCTATTTGCACCGATCACCGCAAAGATATCGGGATACAAGATCAATCCTGGAGATCTTGAAAAGAGAGTACCTCCACAAACCGACACCAGTGGAGATGATCTCCATGAAGTGATATATGTTGACCACTACGGTAATGCAATCACAGGGGTACGGGCCATCTCAGTCAACACAGATGATCTGTTCAAGATCAACGGGGTAACCGTGGCACACGCCAGAACCTTCTCTGATTTACCAACAGGAGATCCCTTCTGGTACGAAAATTCCGTGGGGTTGGTAGAGGTTGCGGTTAACCAAGGCAACGCAGCCCAACAACTACAGATAAAGGTTGGTATGAGGGTGCGTGGGGTACAGTAGGACTAATTGCTTTGTAGTTAAAAGATATATTTGTCGCGCGTTGCGCAACATGCTACAATACTTGCGTGATTAAGACATTCAAACATAAAGGGCTAGAAACATTTTTTCAGTCAGGGAAGACAGTTGGTGTCCAATCAAAGCATTCTAAAAAACTACGAATGCAACTTGCAGCTATTGATACCGCGCATGTCATTGATGATATTGACCTACCAGGTTTCAAACTGCATCCACTAAAGGGAAAAAGATTAGGAATTTGGTCTATTTCGGTAAGTGGAAATTGGCGCATTACTTTTGAATTCAAGGATGGTAATGCCTATATCTTGAACTATGAGGATTATCACTAATGACCATGTACAACCCCCCCCATCCAGGTGAATTTATTTCATCAATATATATGGAGCCAAACAATATTAGCGGCCGTAGCCTTGCCAAATATCTTGGTGTTGCTGCATCCACGCTGAATCGTGTACTTAAAGGAAATAGCGCTGTTACACCGGAAATGGCTCTCAGATTATCAAAGGTTCTCGGTAGAACCCCAGAAAGCTGGTTGGCCATGCAAGATAATTATGAACTATGGAAGACTCGCCAGACTCTTAATTTATCTAACGTTAGGTCAATGATGATTGAGACTGCTTGATTATTTGCAAATGATTTCAACCAGATTATGAGTAGACCTGATTCCCAACAGGATCGTTCCACAATCAGCCAGAG
>CAYQBY010000033.1:0-16457 GCA_964415865.1 uncultured Piscirickettsiaceae bacterium
CAGCAGCAATTGCGCCACCTGTCAGGGTTCCCTTCATAAACAATCTTCTTTTCATGGATTTCTCCTCATTATAAAAAAATATAAAACATCATAATCTGCCGCCTTCTTGTAACAGTCCGGGCGGCATGAACGCCCTACTCTAAATCAAACAGACATACTTGTCCATTCACTACAACATCTTGTTTTGCTTGTTAAAATATAGCCGCATTTATCTCAATTTTGCAATGGCCCCAAGGATCAGCTCATCAATCTCTCCATTGACAAAATCACGCACCCCAAGCCCAATTATCCGCTTCTGAACCTCTCTCCCCTTACCATCAAGAAATAGCAGGGTCGGGGTCAGCCAGACTCCATAACTGTTCCCCAGGCTGACCGGGGTAATTTCATCTCCAGAAAAGCTGTCTATCCTCTCCGTGCTATCCAGATGGATCTTTCGTATCAACACCAACTCGTCATATTCACGGTTTCTCAGCAGCGGAACCAGATGATCGGACTCCATCACTATGCAGTATGGACAATCATCAGCCGAAAACATAAGGATCATCGGGATGCGGCGATTCCGCACCAACTCCCCATCACTCTGCAGATTTGAGCTGAAAGGTACAGAGAAGATGTAGGAATCACGCCCAGGGGCCTCCCCAACAGCAGAGAAACCAGCAAACAGAAGAGAGATAAACAGAGCTATCTGCATAAAAAACCCCAACTCCACAGCATGAAGTTGGGGCCCTGTTATCAGCTAAATATTTTAGCGTACTGGACCAGCTGGGCTACTATCACCTCTGGCATCACCACTACCATGAACACGAGCATTCTCGGCAGCATCAGCATCAGCCTCCATACTGGAAGCACCCTTACCAGATGCGTTGATAGACATACTGAAGTTACCCTCAGCATCGCCTGAACCCTTGCCAGCACCGCGTGCCTTGCCGTCCATTGCACCATCAGCAGAACCTGTACCAGCACCAGACTGGTTATCGTCTCCACTCATAAATGCAAAAGCACTAGAGGCCGCAAACGCTGTAGCAATAAACGCAATAATTAATTTCTTCATGACTATCTCCTTTGGTTGAAATCTAATTTTTATTGACTGAACATTGGTCAGTCTGTTGACTATAGCAAACAATTGATTACGTTATCAATAGCTCGCTTGAGTGATCCTTCATCTCTGCATAGACATCCTGGCTTTTGGATTCCCGCCTGCGCGGAAATGACACTTCACATCCCCACTGTTCCTCGGTAGAGTCCAACCCATGCACTCAAAATTACGTTTTTCACTCCTGACCCAAACCGGGATAGTTATTGGACTTATAAGTCTGCTCGCAGTAATCGGCATCAGCAGCTCAGTCTTTATTACCCAGACTATTCAGGGTGCAGCCACCACCATCAATACCTCCGGCACCCTACGCATGCTCTCATACAAGATCGCAACCCAGATGATGCGGGACCAGAGGGCAGAAAAACCAACCTCAACAAAAATACGCGGCCTGATTCGCCGTTTTGACTCCAAACTAAACCATCCATCTCTAAAACACTCGATCCCACAACCACAACACAACCCAAAGGGGGGGGATTCTGCAGCACCACCACTCTACACACTATATAACTCAGTACATGGTCAGTGGAGAGAGGAGATTCAGCCGCTGCTGCTCAGTTATGCATCCCTATTGGATATTCGCCCTGAACAGAAATCAATCGAGACAACAAAAGAGAAAATTCACAGCTCTTACCAGCAAAATTACCTCGCCAGGATCGATGAGTTTGTTTTTGACATCAACAACATGGTTACCATCATCGAGGAGCAGACCGAGGATAGAATTCAGCTACTACGCAATATCGAGTTTGTTTCACTCCCGCTACTTCTCATCACCATTCTTGCTGCACCTATCCTGCTCTATTACAGAGTTCTTGTTCCCCTTAAGGATCTGCTACAGATATCTGAACATGTACGCCAACGAGACTTCTCCAGACAGGCAAAATATCTGCGCAATGATGAGCTTGGAGAGCTGGCAAAAGCCTTCAACCTGATGAATTCCGACCTCTCCGCCACCTATGCTGAGCTGGAGGAGAAGATCATGGACAAGACCCAGTCCCTGATCGATGAATCCAACCGCATAACCCTGATGGAGGAGCGCAATATTATTGCACAGGAGCTTCATGACTCCCTGGCCCAATCCATCTTCTATCTCAATATTCAGATTGGACGGATCAAAACACTAATCAAGCAAGGGGGAAGCAATGACCAGCTTCTCCCTATCATTGATGAGTTCAGAGAGACCAACAATACGGCAGACAGACAGCTACGTGAGCTTATCTCCACCTTTAGAATCAAGACCAACCCGGAGGGAATCGATGCTGCGGTCAATGAAACCATTAACAAGCATATGGCTAGAAGTAGCGTAAAACTGGAGTTCCGCAACCATATTCCAGGTTTCTCATTTTCCCATAATGAGGAGATATATCTGACCCAGATTATTCAGGAGGCCACCTCCAACATTACCAAACATGCCAACGCCAACCACGGCACTATAGAGCTGGGACAAGACATAGAGAGCCAGGAGATCATCCTGACAGTAAGGGATGATGGGGTTGGAATCCCCCTGCAACCACACCGCATCAACCACTTTGGGCTGCACAACATGGAGGAGCGCGCCAAAAATATCAACGGTGCAATCAACATTCAGTCACACCCTGATGGGGGCACAGAGGTTCGTCTCAGTTTTACCCCCTCGCTACCACAAGAGAGCAAACTATAACCATCCAACAAGGTGTGGCATACTCTGGGGCAAGGCAGATTCATATAATAAAAAACAGATTTATAACAGTAGACCAAAGGTAAACCTAGAATGAGCGAATTAGACCCAATCTCCCTGTTACTTATTGATGACCACCCCCTTATACGCAAGGGGATCGTCCAGCTTCTGGAACTACACGCTGGAATAATCCTGGCTGGGGAGGCCGATGGTGGTGCCGAAGGGATCAAGCTGATCAAGGAGAACCAGCCTGATATGGTGTTACTGGATCTCAATATGAGCAATATGGACGGGCTCACCACACTGAAGAAGATCAAAAAACAGTGGCCAAATATAAAGGTGGTGATTCTCACGGTATCCGACAACCCGCAAAACATCATTCAGGCCTTTCGCAACAAGGCGGATGGCTATCTACTGAAAAATACAGATCCCGAGATGATTGTTGAACACCTGCTACAGGTGATGCACGGGGTAACAATTGTAAGTCCAGAGGTTTCGAAGATACTGACCCAGGCAAAACCGGACAAAAATAACCTGCTCGATATCAACATCACCCGCCGTGAGAAAGAGGTGCTTAAACTTATAGCAGAGGGGCTCTCAAATCAGGATGTAGCTGATCGCCTCGGCATCTCGGTCTGGACCGCGAAGGTACACGCCAAACATATCCTCAAAAAACTTGGTCTCAACACCCGTAACGAGCTCATCGTATGGGCCCTAAGAGAGGGGTTTTCCAACTAAGGAAGCCTCCATAATCAGGCAGCACATAGATACTCATCAAGATACCCATAAAAACAGATACCCATAAAAAAACCTCCACCCCGTAAAGGGTGGAGGTTTTTTCCGTTCTAAGAACGAGACTTAAGCGTACTGCTTAGTGCTCTAGTCTCTTAGCACGTTGCGCCTTGAATGCAGCCTGGCGTGCTTTACGCTTGGCGGCCTCTTCTGGGGTCATCTTGCCAAGGAACCACTTATGCTCTTTTGAATTCAGAACAGCATCTAGCTCAGCCTTCAGGTGGTGTGCAGCCTTCTGGTCTGCAGCATCACCGTGCTCACCCTGCTCGATCAGCTCCCTCAGCTCAGGTACCATCTCAGTGTAGAAGTTCTTACCAAGATCGTAAGTACCTTCCCAGTGAGTGATATCTGGACCCTGCATGGAAGCAGCCATACGGGCACGACGTCCCTCATGGTGCCACAGCTCGAACCATACGAAGTCAAGCTTATGAGAGAACTTAGGTCCTTTCATCAGAGGCTTGGCCGCCTTCATCAGACGCGTACCAGGTATGCCATACTTGCGGTTATAGAGATTGATCAACCCTTCATATTGAATATAGAAGTTATCAACCCAACCCTCTTCATGACAGGATAGACATACGGTATACATCTTGTCGCGACGATCTTCCCAGTTCGACAAGTGCTTGGATACAGGAGGACGGTTGGTCCAGCTGATACGGTCGCCCACATCGTGAGTAATAGGCTCTTTACGAGTTTCACTCATGTGACAGGTCGCACAAGTTGGTGCCGCATAGTAATCCTCACCCGGAACCCACTTGGGGTTATCCATGTTCATCTTATCGATATTCGCCTGATAAGCGATACCATGTTTAGACTCTTCATAGATCTCTTTCTGAGGATGGTCTGGACCCATATGACACTTGGTACAGTTTTCAGGATGACGCGCCTGCGCTACAGAGAACTGGTGACGTGAGTGACACGCCGCACAAGTACCCTTGGAGCCATCAGGGTTGATTCGGCCAATACCGGTGTTAGGCCATGTGGCCGCATCCAGTGAACCATCCTCAAGAACCTTGACCTGAGAACCATGACACTGCCAGCAACCATTTACTGCCGCTGCAGATACACCCTCAGGGAATCCCTCAGTAATCATACCGCTATCACCCTCAACCACCTCTGCGAGAAGGTTGTCCAGAGATCCCATAATATCACCCGCTGTTGCGTGGTGAGATTTAGCCATCTCTTTTGCCTCATTCTCATGACAGTTAGCACAGTCGGCTGGAGAAACGATAATAGAGATATGTTTCTTAACCTTCTTATCATCATGGATGAATGCATCAACGTCACTAGAATCTGCCGCGTGACACTCGTAACAACCTACGTTGGCACCGTAGTGCTTACTTGCGCCCCACATCTGAACCAGACCGGGGTTATTTTTCTTATGGCACGCTACGCACTGTTTGGTCTCTTCCGACATAACATTCGGAATCTCACTGACTGCAGCGTTAACTGTAGTCACACCAAGCAGGAGCAGGGCACCTGTTAGTACTCTTAGGAACATGTAATGTTTCCTCCCATTTTATTGTTGAACATAGATATCTATATACTCGTTCAGGGGGAAGGGATCTTGACATAACTCTTCGAAGCGACTCCTCCCCTCATCGCGAGTACCGGCAATAGTAACTCTTTCGGAGAGGAGTATTCAAGAGTTAAATAGAAAAAAGTAACGTCTAATTTGATGCAGGATAAAAGAGTTGAGCATTTATTGATTTTAGTCAATTTATGCTGAGTGGTCGATAAAATAGATCCATAATCAGCAAATAGCGGCTATCTATCACCTCGTCTTATCGCCAAAACGGCCGCCAAAACGGAAAACATCAGGGCCACATATATCCACACAGCGCCCACAATTTGTACACTGTGAGTAGTTAACTATATTGGAGGTACTATCATCTCCCTTAAGGGGTATACGAAGTACCTGGGGCTCTGGACATACCGAGAAACAGTCCATGCAGTCATTACAGGCATCACGATCTGCCGCCCTCACCCGTATCAGGCTGAACCTGCCCAACAGACTATAGAACGCGCCCATAGGGCAGATATGACCACACCAGCCATTACGGCTCCAGAGCAGGTCATAGAGGAATATACCAACCACAGCAACCCAGCCCACACCAAACCCGTAGAAGATACTACGCTGCAGCAGGGTGACTGGATTGACCAACTCCCATAACAGGGTACCGCTGACAAGAGCCATCACCATAACCATCCCGAGAATCCAGAAGCGAATATGTGGTGAGAGCTCACACTTCTTCTTGAGGCCCAGTTTACGTCTCAGCCAGGCTGACGCATCAGTGACAATATTCATTGGGCAGACCCATGAACAGTAGGCCCGTCCACCAACAACCATATAGAAAAATACAACAATCAGGGCACCAATCAGTGCCGTGGTCTCAAAGGCGTGACCTGCAAAAAGGGTCTGCAGGTAGACAAATGGGTCTGTCAGAGGCACTGTATCCAGCACCAGACTGGAGACCAGGTTCCCCTTGATTATCCGCACCGGTTCCCCCCACTCATCCAGGGCATCGAGGGTTGTCACCGATCCAATCAGAAACAGGGCGATGATAGAGAGCTGGGAGATACGTCGCATCACCAGCCACTTATGAGAACGGATCCACCCCTTCTCATCAGCTGCCCCCTTACCTACGGGATCACGTGCCATCATGTTCTCCTATACTCTTTTCTGTTACCGGTTGCCTGTGGTGTAACGTTAACGCATCAACCGGGCAAGGGGCAATACATGCACCGCATCCACTGCATTTATCCATATCCATCTCCATCTGCACAGCTCCCCCAACTCGTGGCCGGAAGCGAAAGACCCTTTCCAGACACTGATCCCCACAGATCTGGCAGACCACCCCCTTCTGGGCGATACAGGTGTGGCTAACCCTGACCTCAAGACTCCATGGCTCACCATGGTTCGCATCCGAGGCAAACCGCAGGGCTTTGGGTTCACAGCAGGTGACGCACTCCTCACAGAAAGTGCACTCCCCTCGCTTGAACTCGACAACCGGGAATTTACTCCCTCCCTCAAGCAGAATCTTCTCCGGACATATCTCTATACACTTTCCACAACGAGTGCAGGTCTCGGTAAAGTCAAACTCCTCCAGCGCCCAAGGGGGGCGAAGAGGGCGGTTTTTACCACTTACATCACCACGCAGAAACTGGGTACGGCTAACCCCGCGGCTACCCTGCCCCTTTTTTTCTCTCTCCTGTCTGTTTTTCAGAAAATCAAACATCACCCAACAATATCCAGTTTTCGTGCCCTAAACCCAACACCACACTCCTCCGCAAGTTTTCGGCACGCCTCTATATCTACCCCCTCAAGCCCATCAATTGCAGTTGCGGTTACCACCGGAATTTTTCCACTTGCTGCCCGCAGAAACTCCAACATTGCCTCAAAGGCCCCGCCCAGCTGAGGCTGACAGTGACGATTGTAGACCTCTCTATTCTGCCCATTCATCGATACCGATAGTTCATCAATAATCCCCACCATCTCTGGAATAACATCCCGTTTATGGACAAGATTTGCCAGCCCATCCGTGTTGATTCTGGTCTCTCCCCCATGTTGTTTGATCCATCCAGCCACCTCAAGAAGCAGTTTGAGCCGTAGCGTCGGCTCGCCAAAACCACAAAAAACCACCTGATTGTAACGTGAGGGGTCACCAATGGCCCCTATCACCTCCTCAATCTCTGGGCGGTGGTCAATAGTAAGATCAAACTCATGAACCTTCATCACTCCCTGGGTCTTGGGGCAGAACTCACAGACCAGGGTGCAGCGGTCGGTAATGCTGAGATATAGACTATCTTTTATCTGGTATGCAATTGTCTGGCTGGTCACTATACTATTCTCTCACCACTCACCAACTTCAAACAAGATAATAACGACAACCAAAGACAATGAAAAAAACCACTCTGCTACTACTGTTACTCACCCCCCTACTCAGTCAGGCTGCTCCCACCCTGCTTGATGCCGCCAATCAGGGTGAGATTAAGCAGATCAAAAAACTATTACAGGCATCATCACCGCTATATCCGCTGACCCGCTCTGGAGAGACCCCGCTCCACCGTGCCGCATACCATGGCTACAGAGAGATAGTCTCTCTGCTACTGGCCGCCGGTAGTGGGGTGAATATAACCTCCAGACCAGGAGAGACTGCGCTCCACAAGGCTGCCCAGGGCGGACACCTGGATATTGTCCAGATTCTGCTGGATGCCGGAGCAGACATTAACAGACGCAGTGAATATGGCATCACCCCACTACATAAAGCAGTGGCTGGTGGCCAGATAGAGGCCGTAAAACTGCTATTGGGATGGGGAGCTAACCCCGGTCTGACAGATGATCTGGGGATCGCCCCTCTGCAGTATGCAGAGATGGAGGGGGAGAGTGAAATTGCAGAACTACTGGAATCGTACTTTACCTCTACCCAACGTTAGGTATAGACTCCCCGATCCACACACAAGTTACACAAATTATCTACATTAAAAGCTAACTAAAGACAATTTCTCAACAAGGAGGAGAATCGTGAAAAAAGTTTATTCAGTTATAGTGTCAACCGCTATCGCACTTACCCTGTCACTATCGCAGAGCCAGGCCGCATCTGCCGACAACAATATGGTTGATGCCGGTATTGAGGAGGCAAAACAGCTCTACAGCAAGGCCCTGCCGATGAAGATAGACTCCCTGAAAAGGGCTGAACTACTTGGGCAGGCTGCAGACATCCTGGCCAAGGTTATCGAGAATGAGCCAAAGTCTCTGGAGGCACACCGCAAATTGATGGGAATCTACCTGCTACAACAGGATTACTCCAACGGTATCCGTACCCTGCAGAATGCAATCACCCTCGCTCCCGAGGATCCTAAGCTCTTTATCTCCCTGGCATTTATGTATGAGCACTCTGGTGCCTTGGAGTATGCAGACGAGATGCTGAATCAGGCGCTTTCTCTGAAACCTGGAGATAAAGTCACAAAAATGGTCAGAGATTATAAGGTTGCCATCAGAAAGAAGATTGAGGCGGCAAAAGATAATAACAATATGGAGCAGCTTCATGGCGGAGAGAACCCCATGGACGCACAACATGGGCAGCTTAAACCTGGAGCAGATACCTCCGCCCACTAAACCATGAAAGCAGAACTCACAGACCCATTTGGCAGAAGAGTCGATTACCTCCGTCTTTCGGTAACCGACCGCTGTGACCTGCGTTGCGTCTACTGTATGCCACAGGGGTTTGATGACTATGAGGCTCCGGATGACTGGCTCACCTTCGACGAGATCGAACGGGTGGTCAGAATATTTGGTGAGTTGGGTGTCAGCCGGATAAGGATGACCGGCGGAGAGCCCCTGGTGCGCAAGGGTATTGTTGAGCTTAGCAGACGACTCTCATCTCTGGATGGAATTGATGATCTATCCCTCAGCACCAACTGCGTAAGCATGGAGAAATTTGCCCAGCCACTTAAAGATGCCGGTATTAGCCGTATCAATGTCAGCCTGGACAGTCTTAACCCGGAAAAATTCCGGGAGATTACCGGCGGAGGAAAACTGAGCAAGGTGATTGATGGGCTGTTGGCCGCCAAGGCGGCAGGCTTTACCCCAATTAAAATCAATGCGGTGGCGATGAAGGGGGTAAATGATGATGAGCTTGGTGATATGGTTGAGTTCTGTATTGAACATGGCTTTACCCTCCGTTTTATCGAGACCATGCCTATTGGTGATACCGGGTGTCGTGCCAAGGACTCGCACTATCTTGATCTTGAGATAATACGTGAGGAGCTGGAACAGCGTTTTGATCTGGTCCCAAGTGTTATGCCAGGGGCGGGGCCGGCCCGGTACTTCAGGGTCAAAGAGACAGATATGCACTTTGGCTTTATCACCCCAATCTCTCAACATTTCTGTGAGACCTGCAATAGACTACGGCTCTCTACCGACGGCACCCTTTATATGTGTCTGGGACAGGATGAGAAGTATGAACTACGACCACTACTACGATGCGGCGCCAGCGATGATGAGATCAAGGAGGCCATCCATGAGGCATTGATCCTCAAACCGGAACGCCATGAGTTCAACGAGGGCAAGGGGCAGACTGTCCGTTTTATGAATATGACTGGTGGATAGAAACTCTACGACACAAACATCCTTATCGAGAGAAACAGCAGGAAGAGCGCAAACAGCTGCCTTAGTCTCTCTGCCGGTAGCCGGTGTGCCAACCTTGCGCCAACTGGTGCGGTCAATACACTCACCCCCGCAATACCAAAAAATGCCGGCCAGTAGATAAAACCACTACTCCATTGTGGCAACCCCTCAATATCGAGCCCAGACCAGATAAACCCTGCTCCACCAGCGACTGCAATAGGCAACCCAACCGCTGCCGAGGTTCCAACTGCCTGATGTATGCTTACCCTATGCCATATCAGCCAGGGCACAGTCATGGTGCCACCACCAATCCCCGCCAGGGCTGACACTGCGCCAATTATCCCGCCCGCCACCCCATTTATAACTCTGCCAGGGAATTCTCCATGAGCTACAGGCTTTATACTGAACCACATCTGGGCCGCCACCAACAATTCAAACAGGGCAAAAAAGAGTCGTAGAGAGCCGCTATCAATCTCTTTTGCTAACTGCGCCCCCAACCATCCACCAATGATTATTCCAGGCACCAGAAGCCAGAACAGATCCCAGCGTACTGCATGTTTTCTGTTGTGGGCAAAGATCGATGAGATAGAGGTAACTACAATTGTCGCCAGGGAGGTACCTATCGCCAGATGCATCAACCATGGAGAGAGCCCTACCTGTTGCTGAAAGATCCAGAATAGAAACGGCACAATGATCAGTCCACCCCCAACCCCAAGGAGACCGGCAACAATCCCGGCAAACCCACCAACCAGCAGATAAAGTGTAATGGCATCCATTGCCATTATCATAATATGAAACTACTCAGAACCCCCTATAAACCCTGATTTTTTACCCTTCACCACACCTAACCCGACATAATTATGTTTTATCCATTTGATACAGATCAATTAGCAGACTGTGATAGTTGTTGACTCACCTATTGTTTTTTGAGATAAACGCTCTTCACATGATTTTTATGTGGATATAACCAACTGTAGCAGTAGGTTATATCTGAGAAAAACCGTACTTGGGGAGGAGACGGTGAACACAACTCTCCTTCAAATACGGTTCTATAATTTAGAACTAAAACGTAAATAGTGAGGAGAAGTATCTATGGGAATCTCTAGAAGAGAGTTTATCAAATCCAATGCTGTGGCCGCGGCGGCTACCGCTGTTGGTATCAGTGGTATCCCCGTCGTCTCTGTTGCCAAAGATGGTTACGATTCTGATGGTATCCGCTGGGACAAAGCCCCATGTCGTTTTTGCGGCACCGGCTGCAGTATTCTGGTTGGAACCAAGAACGGCAAGCTGGTGGCTACACAGGGTGACCCTGATGCACCAGTCAACAGAGGGCTGAACTGTATCAAGGGATACTTCCTCTCCAAGATTATGTACGGCAGAGACCGTCTGACCACCCCTCTGCTTCGCCAGACTGATGGCAAGTACGACAAGAACGGTGAGTTCGCCCCAGTGAGCTGGGATGATGCATTCGACATCATGGCCAAGAAGTGGAAGACGGCAATGGCTAAGGATCTCGCACGTAACGATAATAAATCTACCGTAGGTATGTTTGGTTCCGGACAGTGGACAGTCCTTGAGGGATATGCTGCAGTCAAATTGATGAAGGCCGGTTTCCGCTCCAACAATATTGACCCTAATGCACGCCACTGTATGGCATCTGCGGTAGGTGCATTTATGCGAACCTTCGGTTCTGATGAGCCAATGGGCTGCTATGATGACTTTGAGCATGGTGAGAACTTTGTACTCTGGGGCTCCAATATGTCGGAGATGCACCCAATCCTCTGGTCTCGTATCACTGATACCCGCCTGAGCAAGAAGAATGCATCTGTACATGTGCTCTCCACCTACACCCACCGTAGCTGTGACCTCGCAGACAATGTGCTGATCTTTGAGCCACAGACCGACCTGGTGATTGGTAACTACATTGCCAACCACATTATCCAGAGTGGCGCAGTGGATCATGACTTTGTGAAGAAGCATACAAATATCAAACTCGCCAATACTGATATCGGTTATGGTCTGCGTCCAACTGATCCTCGTGAGAAGAACGCCAAGAACAGCTCTCCACGCAAGGCTCAGGTTGGCTCCACGCCAATGACCTTTGATGAGTACAAGGAGTTTGTATCCGAGTACACCCTGGAGAAGGCCGTCGAGATGTCTGGTGTCCCTGCAGAGAACCTGAAGGCACTGGCTGACCTCTATGCTGACCCAAGCAAGAAGATCGTCTCTCTCTGGACTATGGGAACCAACCAGCATGTACGTGGAGTCTGGATGAACCACCTGATGTATAACCTGCATCTACTGACTGGCAAGATCTCTGAGCCTGGTAATGGCCCATTCTCACTGACTGGACAGCCTTCTGCCTGTGGTACTGCCCGTGAGGTTGGAACATTCTCACACCGTCTGCCAGCAGATCTACTGGTCGGCAAAGCGCCACACCGTAAGTTTGCCGAGAAGATCTGGAAGCTGCCTGATGGAGCCATTGCCCCCAAACCTGGCTACCATGCAGTCTTGCAGAACCGTATGCTCAAGGATGGCAAACTAAATGCCTACTGGGTAATGTGTAATAACAACGTTCAGGCGGCACCAAATCTTAATGATGAGACTATGCCTGGATATCGCAATCCGAAGAACTTTATTGTTACCTCGGATCCATATCCAACCGTTACCGCAATGGCATCTGACCTGATCCTCCCCACTGCAATGTGGATTGAGAAAGAGGGTGTATATGGTAATGCAGAGCGTCGCTCTCAGGCGTGGCGTCAACAGGTTCCACCTGTAGAGGGTGCCAAGTCTGACCTCTGGCAACTGATGGAGTTCTCCAAACGCTTCACTACCGAGGAGTGCTGGCCAGAGGCTATTCTGGCAGCCAATCCTGAATATAAAGGCAAGACCCTGTTTGACGTACTGTATCAAAATGGCAATGTAAACAAGTATGGCCTTGAGGATCTGGAGAGAGGATTTGATAACGAGGAGGCATTCCACTTCGGCTTCTACCCACAGCGAGGTCTCTATGAGGAGTACCGTCAATTTGGTCTGAAGGGTCCAAAGAAGGGGCATGAGCTCGGTGAGTATACCAAGTACCATAAAACTCGCGGTATGCGCTGGCCGGTAATTGACGGCAAAGAGACCCTCTGGCGCTACCGTGAAGGTTATGACCCACTGGTCAGAAAATCCAACCCAACAGTTGCCAAGGGTGATGTCTACTTCTATGGAAAACCAGATGGCAAGGCCAACATCTTCTGTTGCCCTTACGAGCCACCTGCGGAGTCCCCAGATGCAGACTTCCCTCTCTGGATGACTACCGGTCGTGTATTGGAGCACTGGCACTCTGGCTCAATGACTCAGCGTGTTCCTGAGCTCTACCGTGCGGTACCTGATGCATTGATCTATATGCATCCAAAGGATGCCAAGTCGGCCGGACTGCATGATGGTGCAGTAGCTGAGGTTACATCCCGTCGTGGTAGCATGAAAGCACGTGTCTCCACTCGCGGACGTAACAAGATGCCAGAGGGGCTGATCTTTGTTCCATGGTTCGATGCACGTCGACTGGTAAATAAACTGGTTCTTGATGCAACCGACCCTCTTTCCAAAGAGACGGATTTCAAGAAGACCGCTGTTAAAGTGACCAAGGCCTAAGGAGGAGATACCAATGAAAAAGCGTAATATCATGATGTTTGTATTGGGTGCTTCTCTGGCTGCACTGCTAGGTGGAAGCTCAGTTGCTGTGGCAGGCGATGTCACCTCCCTGCGTGGAGGCCATGACATCCATGCCGATTCGGCAGTTCCTACCAGGAAAAACCGCTTTAAGGATGCAGATCCTTTTGCAAGAACCTGGAAAGAGCAGCCACCGGTAATGCCGCACAAGGACTATTCAGTCTCGGTAAAAGAGAACAAGTGCATGGATTGTCATAGTGACGAGAACTATAAAGAGGAGGAGGCTACTCAGATTGGCCGCAGCCACTATGTAGATCGTGCTGGCAACAATCTTGACCACCTCTCTGGAGCAAGGTTCTTCTGCAACCAGTGTCACGCCCCTCAATACCGAGTGGATCCACTAGTTGTAAATGAATTCTCAACCAGTGCCAGAAGGTAATGGCTAGAGAGTAGCTGTTGAGTAGAAATAGCCGCCTGGGTCTTGAATGATCCAGGCGGTTTTTTTATGCTCAGGTTAAAATTAGGATAAACTGAAGAGATAAATCTAAGGAAAGGAGGCAGACAGTGGAAGATACAACTATACAAATTTCAGGTGTTGCAATTCGGCTTAAACCGGAGATGATGGAGTCGGTTAAGTCCCAGCTCAATACTATTGATGGTCTGGAGATTCATGCAGAGGATGCTGATGGCAAACTGGCCATCACCCTGGAGGGACGTGACTCAAATTCCATGACTGATACAATCACCGAGATTGAGTCAATTGACGGGGTGATTATTGTTAACCCTGTATATATTCACGATGAGACGGAGATGGCAGAGGCCTCTTAACCAGACCTGACCTGACCCAATTATGGCCAAGAAGAAGGTAGACCGCAGGCAGTTTCTCACCGATACCGGAAAGATGGTTGGTGGGATATCGGTCGCCGGCGCCACGATTGGTCTGTTTGGCAAGCAGGCTGCCTCAATGCCGGCCTATGCACTACGTCCACCCGGAGCACTACCTGAACCTGAGTTTCTTGGCTCCTGTATCCGCTGCGGTCTATGCGTTAAGGATTGCCCATATGAGATTCTCCGTCTGGCAGAACTGCAGGAGGAGGTAGCACTCGGCACCCCATATTTTATCGCCCGCGATAAACCGTGTGAGATGTGTGAGGAGATATACTGCATCCAGAATTGTCCTACCGGTGCGCTTGATCCAGCTCTGGCCGATATCAATACCTCGCGAATGGGGGTTGCGGTACTGGTTGACCAGGAGACCTGCCTGAACCTGCTGGGGCTGCGTTGCGATATCTGCTACCGAGTCTGTCCGGTTCTTGATGAGGCGATCTCTCTGGAGCGTTTTCATAATGCGCGCACCAGTCGACATACAATCTTTGTCCCTACTGTCCACTCCGATGCCTGTACTGGTTGTGGCAAGTGCGAATATGCCTGCCCCCTACCCGTTGCAGCAATCAAGGTACTGCCCGAGAACATAGCCAAGGGTCAGCTTGGTGAGCATTATCGTTTGGGGTGGCGAGAGAAAGAGAAGGCTGGAGGGGCTCTGGTTACCCCTGATATAGAACATCAATACAACCTGCCAGAGGGATACCAGTATGATCTTGAGGGTGAGGGGTTGATTGCGCCTGAGGAGGGACCAAACCTGTTGGACCTTAATATTCCTGGAATACCAAGTTTCTCTATCCCAACCCCAAAAACAAGCAAAAAATAAGAGCACAAATAATGAAAACTGTTATCGCGATCGTCTGTTCGCTTTTTATCTATCAATCCGCCTCTGCCGGTGATGCATCCCTTCTGGAGCGTGTCACTGCGCTGGAGAATCGCATTACTGAACTGGAGGATAAGCTCAAGGACAGTATTGGAAAAAATCGCTGGAAGGATGAACTTCTGTGGCAACGGATCAGAAAGGATATGACAGCCCGCTCAGTAGAGACCCTGCTAGGCAAGCCCGGAAAAATTGAGGAGTCAATCTTCACCACCTGGTACTACCATCCAACCTCCAAGCTATATGCCTTTGTCTGGTTTGATGAGGGCAAGGTTCTGGGGTGGGAGGGGCCCGAGTAAGTCTCACAACCGGGGATCAGTGTGAATTTCATTCAGAACACACTGGACCTGTACCTCTCTGCTGCCCCTTGGTTGCTTTTTGGACTGTTCCTGGCTGCAGTAGTTCGAGCCTGGATTCCTGAATCTGTTATTCAGAGATGGCTTGGTGGTGAGGGTTTTCTACCGGTAGTTAGGGCAGCTATTGTTGGTGCCCCTCTGCCGCTCTGTTCCTGCGGGGTGATTCCGGCAGCACTGGGAATTCGTCGCAGCGGAGCCTCACGCAGTGCCACTGTCTCTTTTCTGATTGCTACCCCAGAGACTGGGGTTGATTCAGTCACCGTTACCTACGCTCTGCTTGGTCCATTTATGGCCATCGTTCGCCCCATTGCCGCCATTCTGACCGGGATTGTTGCAGGCACACTTACTCTGATGATTCCAGAGAGCAGCGCCAAACTTAGGGCTCAGCCAGGAATTGGTATCCCCATAGTTTCAGGGTCCACTATTGCTACAGCAACAGAATATGGCACCTTATCCGAGGGCTCGGACTCCTTTATCGGCCGACTCAAGGAATCCCTCCGCTATGTAATCACCGATATCCTCGATGGTATCTTTGGCTGGCTACTGTTTGGGCTGATAGTTGCTGGTGCAGTGATGACCATATTCCCTCCGATGTTGTTGGCACAGTGGGGAGGTGGGCTCCCTGCCATGTTGGTAATGCTGGCAGCAGGAATCCCTATCTATATCTGTGCTACCGCCTCCACCCCACTGGCTGCCGCCCTATTGATTGCAGGGGTTTCTCCGGGTGCGGTTCTGGTGTTTATGCTCTCTGGCCCCGCCACTAATCTCTCTACCATGGGTGTGGTTCACAAGGAGTTTGGGCGTAATACCGTGATTGCCTATCTTGGGGGAATCTCTGTGACAGCCATAGGGTTAGGTCTGCTGTTGGATGAGGTTGCAACCTCAATGGGGTTTATGGAGCAGATTCAACAGGCGCAGATTGATGAGCTATTCCCTCTCTGGTTTACCGCTACTTGTGGAGTTGCTTTGATAGGGATTGGGGTCAGGCCATTACGGAAGGTGTGGCTTAA
>CAYQBY010000034.1:0-15776 GCA_964415865.1 uncultured Piscirickettsiaceae bacterium
CAATCCGTGAGGGTGGCCGAACTGTAGGTTCTGGTGTTGTTTCAAAGATTATCGAGTAATAGAAAACAACAAGTTATAGTATGAGGCGTGACCCGTTTTTGCGGGTCGCGCCTACGTTTTGAGGTTTCAAGAATAAAAGGCCAGTAGCTCAACTGGCAGAGCAGCGGTCTCCAAAACCGCAGGTTGGGGGTTCGATTCCCTCCTGGCCTGCCATTTATTTTTGTTGGTTTGGTAGTTAGGTGGGCTTTTTAGGACAACGGTAAAGCGAATAATCGGATGGCAGACAAGATTAAATTAGCAGTTGCGGCTTTGATATTGGCGGCAGGCATGGTGGCATTCTATACGCTATCAGAGCAGTCAACATTGCTGCGTACGCTTGGATTATTGGTGCTGGTTGGTGTTAGTGCGGCAATAGCATTGCAGACAGAGGTGGGACGTTCTGGCTGGAGTTTTGTGGCTGGTGCAAGAACGGAGGCACGCAAGGTGGTCTGGCCAACACGAAAAGAGACTACACAGACTACGTTGATGGTTGTGGTGATGGTCGTCATTGTCGGAATTCTGCTCTGGTTACTGGATATGGGTCTGGTCTGGGCGGTTAAGGTGTTTACAGGGAACTAATTGATCATGACAAAGAGATGGTATGTGGTACATGCCTATTCAGGCTTTGAGCATCAGGCGGCACGTTCTCTGCAGGAGCGCATTGCTCTTGATGGAATGGAGGATTCCTTTGGAGAAATCCTGGTTCCTTGTGAAGAGGTTGTGGAGATGCGCCCTGATGGCCAGAAGCGCAAGAGTGAGCGCAAGTTTTTTCCTGGCTATGTTCTGGTCCAGATGGAGATGAACGATAAGGCATGGCATCTGGTAAAGGATGTACCAAAAGTGATGGGCTTTATTGGTGGCACAGTGGATCGTCCCGCACCAATTACGGATAAAGAGGCAGAAAACATTCTGCAACGTATTCAGGATGGAATTGAGAAGCCACGTCCGAAGGTATTATATGAGGCTGGTGAGATGGTACGAGTTATAGATGGCCCATTTGCTGACTTCAATGGTGTAGTGGAAGAGGTGAATTACGAGAAGAGCAAGCTGACCGTATCGGTTCAGGTGTTTGGACGCTCTACTCCTGTTGAACTTGATTTTGGTCAGGTGTCAAAAGGGTAAGAATTTTAAAGTTCTGAATGGTTCTGTCAGATCATTCAGGGTGTTGTATAACGGGGAGTTGGTTGGAGCCTGGTTGATCAGGTGGTCACCAACGTTTGAACCCATACTAGGAGAGTACAATGGCAAAGAAGATTGAGGCCTACATTAAACTGCAGGTTCCTGCGGGTGAGGCAAATCCAAGTCCACCAGTTGGTCCTGCATTGGGTCAGCATGGCGTAAATATTATGGAGTTCTGTAAGGCCTTTAATGCGGCAACACAGAGCCTTGAGAAGGGGATGCCTGTCCCTGTGGTGATCACGGTCTATAACGATCGTAGCTTTACCTACATTACCAAGACACCTCCAGCATCAATTTTGTTGAAGAAGGCTGCTGGTATCAAATCTGGTAGTGGTGAGCCAAATCTCAACAAGGTTGGTACGGTAAATCGTGCCCAGCTGGAGGAGATTGCAACCACCAAGATGGCTGACCTGAATGCTAACGATATGGATGCAGCAGTACGCATCATTGCAGGTAGTGCACGTAGCATGGGGTTGAACGTTGAAGGCGTGGAGGGAATGTCATAAATGGCAAAGATGACTAAAAGAGCAAAGGCAATTGCCGAAAAGATAGAGACAGGAAAGCAGTATGGTGCTACTGAGGCATTTGATCTGTTAAAAGACATCTCTTCCGTAAAATTTTCAGAGGCAGTCGATGTGAGTGTAAATCTCGGCATCGATCCTCGTAAATCTGACCAGGTTGTACGTGGTTCTACAGTGCTTCCAAATGGTACCGGTAAAACTGTTCGTGTAGCAGTGTTTGCCCAGGGCGCAAATGCGGACGCAGCGAAAGAGGCTGGTGCAGATATAGTTGGAATGGACGATCTGGCAGCTACCATCAAAGGTGGTGATCTGAATTTTGATGTTGTAATTGCATCTCCTGATGCTATGGGTGTTGTTGGTCAGCTGGGACAGATTTTGGGTCCTCGTGGTCTTATGCCAAACCCCAAGGTTGGAACTGTTAGCCCTGATGTGGCTGGTGCAGTTAATAACGCCAAGTCAGGACAGGTCCGTTACCGTACAGATAAGGCAGGCATTATTCACTGCTCAATCGGTAAGGTAGATTTTTCTGCAGATCAGTTGATAGGTAATCTGCAGGCACTGCTGGCAGATCTGAACAAGAAAAAACCAAGCGCTGCAAAAGGCGTTTATCTGAAGAAGGTGACTGTCTCCACAACTATGGGGCCAGGACTTGCTTTGGATCAGGCCTCTCTGGAGGCGTAACTGACGTTAGATAACGTTGGTAAGAAACTTTGCACTATTGATGACTCAGGCATGAGGATTCAGTAGTCGTCAAAGACCGTGGGTTCCTCTGGTTTAATGTTTACCAATTGGTAAACGCCCACGCAGATGGTACGCAGACATTATTGATGTTGCTGTTGTGCCGTTAGGCGGATGATTTAGCTTTTAATAGCAGAGATCATTCTTAAGTGCGCATTTTGCGCGAGAGGGTAGATGGATCGGTTGATCCGACTGCTCTTTGTTAGTAAGGAGAAATGTACGTGGCATTGAATCTTGAACAGAAGAAAGCCGTCGTCGCAGAGGTCAGTGAAGTAGCTGCCTCCGCACTCTCCGTTGTTGCGGCTGAGTATCGTGGACTCACCGTGGAAGAACTAACCGAGTTGCGAGTCAAATCTCGTGATGCAGGTGTACAGATTAGGGTTGTAAAAAACTCTCTGGCACGCCGTGCATTCGAGGATACAGGCTACGCATGCATGAATGAGGCGCTGGTTGGGCCTCTGATTCTTGGTTTCTCTCAGGAGGATCCAGGTGGTGCGGCTCGGGTGATGAAGGAATTTGCCAAGGGGCATGACAAGTTGATTGTCAGAGCACTCTCCTTGGGGGACTCCTTGATGGATGCTTCCCAGTTGGGTGCGGTTGCCAGTCTGCCTACTTATGATCAGGCGATCTCTATGCTGATGAGTGTTATGAAAGCTCCAGTTGAGAAGTTTGTTCGTACTTTGGCTGAGCCACACAGCAAGATGGTTCGTACCGTTGCAGCTGTACGTGATGCTAAAGAGGCGGCTTGATAGTCGATATATTCGGATTACGCAACAACGTTTGTAGTAAATGATGACATAACAGTAATTTTTTAAGTATTTAGGAGAAATAAAATGGCAGTAAGTAAAGACGATATCCTGGAAGCCATTTCCAACATGAGTGTTATGGAGGTCGTAGAACTGATCTCTGATATGGAAGAGAAGTTTGGCGTATCTGCAGCAGCAGCGGTAGCAGTTGCAGCAGCTCCAGCTGGTGGCGATGCCGGTGGCGCAGCTGAAGAGCAGACTGAGTTTGATGTAGTTCTGGCTAGTTTTGGTGAAGGCAAGGTTGCTGTGATCAAGGCTGTGCGTGGCGCTACTGGTCTTGGTCTTAAAGAGGCTAAGGCTCTGGTTGAATCTGCACCTGCTCCTGTCAAGGAAGCTGTTTCCAAGGATGAGGCAGAAGAGCTCAAGAAGACTCTGGAAGAGGCGGGCGCAACCGTCGAGATCAAGTAAGCAACTCTTGATCGACCGATCGCAGATTGATGCGATTTGGCTGGCGGCATTTTGCCGCCGGCCTTTTTGCGCTGTTAGGGCAGAGGTTGTTTTTGCAATAACAGCGATTCGTGCGGCTATTGATTTTCAGCCGTACATGTTAGTGACACAAGATAGATAGAGGGTTCCAATGGCATACGCTTTCACTGAAAAGAAAAGAATTCGCAAGAGTTTTGGCAAACGTCCAAATGTAATGGATGTTCCTTACCTGTTGGCAATTCAGCTGGATTCATTCCGGGATTTCCTGCAGATGGGGGTCGCTGTAGAAGACCGCAAGAGCAGTGGACTTCAAGCAGCTTTCAACTCAATTTTTCCGATTGAGGCCTACTCTGGAAACGCGGCATTGGAATATGTCAGCTATCGACTGGGAACTCCTGTATTTGATGTAAAGGAGTGTCAGCAGCGTGGAATGACCTATGCGGCCCCACTTCGTGTCAAGGTGCGTCTGATCATTTATGACAAGACCTCCAAGAATAAGGTTGTCAAAGATATCAAGGAGCAGGAAGTCTATATGGGGGATATTCCTCTGATGACTGATAATGGAACATTTGTAGTGAACGGTACCGAGCGTGTAATCGTTTCCCAGCTACACCGTTCCCCTGGTGTCTTTTTCGAACATGACAAGGGCAAGACGCACTCATCAGGAAAGCTACTATTTTCTGCCAGAGTAATCCCTTACCGTGGATCATGGCTCGATTTCGAGTTTGACCATAAAGATCTTCTCTATGTGCGAATTGATCGCCGTAGAAAGATGCCTGCAACTATTCTGTTACGCTCGTTGGGGCTCTCTACTCAGGAGATGCTGGATAGCTTCTTTGAGATGGACCGTTTTTTCTGTGGCAAGGATGGAATCAGTTTTGAGGTAATTCCAGAGCGTCTGCGTGGCGAGATTGCCGCATTTGATATCAAGGCTGGTAGAAAAGTCCTGGTTGAGACAGGTCGTAGAATTACTGCTCGCCATATTCGTGAGATAGAGAAGGCAGGCATAAATTCACTTGATGCTCCACGGGAGTTTGTTATTGGAAGAGCTCTTGGTCATGACCTGGTTGATACTGAGACCGGCGAGCTTATTGCTTCTGCAAATGATGAGATTACAGAGGAGTTGTTGGAGCAGGTTATTGAATCAGGTATATCTGAGTTCAAGACACTCTTTATCAATGAGCTGGATAGGGGCGCATATCTCTCTGAGACGCTGAGAAATGATCCTGCTGCCAGTCAGCTGGAGGCTCAGGTTGAAATCTACAGGATGATGCGTCCTGGTGAGCCACCTACGCAGGAGTCTGCAGAAAATCTGTTCCATAGTCTCTTTTTTACTCTGGATCGTTATGACCTCTCTGCAGTAGGGCGGATGAAATTTAATCGTCGCCTCTCTCGTGAAGAGCTGACAGGTGAAGGCATTCTCTCGAATGATGATATTGTTGATGTAATCAAGGAGCTGATCAATATCAAGGATGGCCGTGGGGTTGTTGATGATATTGATAACCTTGGAAATCGCCGTATCCGTAGTGTTGGTGAGATGGCTGAGAACCAGTTCCGTATTGGTCTGGTGCGTGTTGAGCGCGCAGTTAAGGAGCGCTTGAATATCGCAGAGTCTGAGGGGTTAATGCCTCAGGAGCTTATCAATGCAAAACCAATCTCTGCTGCAATCAAGGAGTTCTTTGGTTCAAGTCAGCTCTCTCAGTTTATGGACCAGGTTAACCCTCTCTCTGAGGTTACCCATAAACGTCGCATATCCGCATTGGGCCCGGGTGGTCTGACTCGTGAACGTGCAGGGTTTGAGGTGCGCGATGTGCACCCAACTCATTATGGACGTGTATGTCCAATTGAGACCCCGGAGGGACCAAATATTGGTTTGATCAATACTCTGGCGGTTTACGCGCGGACTAATGAGTATGGGTTCCTGGAGACCCCATACCGTAAGGTTGTGAATGGTCAGGTAACCAATGATGTCGAGTATCTCTCTGCCTATGATGAGATTAATTTCCATATTGCGCAGGCGAGTGTAAAGATGAGCGCATCTGGCAAGCTGCAGGATGATCTGCTCTCCTGCCGTTATCAGAATGAGTTCACCATGGCGTCACCTGATGTGATTGAGTACATGGATGTCTCTCCTCGACAGATTGTATCTGTTGCTGCCTCACTTATTCCGTTTCTTGAACATGATGATGCGAACCGTGCATTGATGGGTGCAAACATGCAGCGTCAGGCGGTTCCAACCATGCGCGCAGAGAAGCCGCTTGTTGGTACCGGTATTGAGCGCGATGTTGCTGTAGATTCTGGTGTTACTGTTGTTGCCAAGCGTGGTGGAGTGGTTGATTTTGTTGATGGCGGACGCATCGTGGTTCGTGCCAACGATGATGAGGCTATCGCGGGTGAGTCTGGTGTAGATATCTATAATCTGACCAAGTACACCAGATCAAATCAGAATACCTGTATAAATCAGCGCCCATTGGTTAAGCCAGGTAACTTGATTACACGTGGTGACGTGTTGGCAGATGGCCCATCTACTGATATGGGTGAATTGGCATTGGGGCAGAATCTGACAGTCGCATTTATGCCATGGAATGGCTATAACTTTGAGGACTCCATCCTCATCTCCGAGCGTGTGGTTGAAGAGGATCGTTATACAACGATTCATATCGAAGAGCTTACATGTATGGCTCGAGATACCAAGCTTGGTTCTGAAGAGATTACTGCAGATATTCCAAATGTTGGAGAGAATGCTCTTGGACGTCTGGATGAGTCCGGGATTGTATATATTGGTGCAGAAGTTCAACCTGGTGATATCCTGGTTGGTAAGGTGACACCAAAAGGCGAGACGCAGCTGACCCCAGAGGAGAAGCTGTTGCGTGCCATCTTTGGAGAGAAGGCATCAGATGTTAAAGATACATCTCTGCGTGCCAAATCCTCAATGGCTGGAACTGTGGTGGATGTTCGGGTCTTTACTCGTGATGGTATTGAGAAAGATAAACGCTCTCTCGATATTGAAGAGTTGGAGTTGGATGATGTTCGTAAGGATCTGAAATCTCGTCAGGATATTATTGAAGAAGATATCTTCCAGCGTCTTGAGAAGTTGTTGACTGGCAAGTTGGCTGATGGTGGCCCTGGAGCAATCAAGTCTGGCGATAAGGTTACCAAGACCTATCTAAAAGAGCTGGGGCGCGAGAAGTGGTTCGAGCTACGTATGCGCAACGAGGATGTCAATCAGAAGGTAGAGCTGGCTCGAGAGCAGCTTAAGCAGCAACGCGAAGAGATTGAGACCATCTTTGAAGAGAAGAAGGGCAAGATCACTGGTGGAGATGACCTAGCACCTGGTGTGCAGAAGATGGTAAAGGTCTATGTTGCGGTTAAGCGTCGTATTCAGCCTGGCGACAAGATGGCAGGACGTCATGGAAATAAGGGTGTTATTTCCAGAATTGTGCCAGTTGAGGATATGCCTCATAGAGAGGATGGAGTTCCTGTAGATATCGTCTTGAATCCGCTTGGTGTACCGTCTCGTATGAATATTGGACAGGTTCTTGAGGTTCATCTGGGATGGGCAGCAAAGGGTCTTGGGATCAAGATAGCCGGCATGCTGGATAGTGATTCCACTGTAAAGAATGTTAGAAAATTCCTGGATAAGGTCTACAACGTCAGCGGACAGAATGAAGATATTGACTCACTGAATGATGACGAAGTGATGGAGATGGCAAATAATCTGAGAGGCGGTGTGCCAATGGCAACCCCGGCCTTTGATGGTGCTCATGAGGAGGAGATCAAGCGCATGCTTAAGCTGGCTGATCTTCCTGAGAGCGGCCAGACCACACTGTATGACGGGCGTACTGGTGAGTCCTTCGAGCGTCAGGTAACTGTTGGTGTTATGCATATCATCAAACTGAACCATCTGGTTGCAGACAAGATGCATGCTCGTTCAACAGGGCCATATAGTCTGGTCACGCAGCAGCCTCTTGGTGGTAAAGCCCAGTTTGGTGGGCAGCGCTTTGGTGAGATGGAGGTATGGGCGCTGGAGGCTTATGGTGCTTCCCATGTTCTGCAGGAGATGTTGACCGTTAAGTCGGATGATGTTTCAGGGCGTACCAGGATGTATAAGAATATCGTGGATGGTGATCATCGAATTGAGGCAGATCTGCCGGAATCCTTCAACGTACTGTTGAAAGAGATTCGTTCGTTGGCTATTGATATTGATTTGGAGCAGGTGGATTAACCCACTGTTTCATTAGGAGAATAGAATGAAAGACCTACTCAATTTTTTGAAAGCTCAACAAGAGACTAAGGATTTTGATGCTATCCGTATTGGATTGGCGTCACCGGAGAAGATCCGTTCCTGGTCATTTGGTGAGGTCAAGAAGCCAGAGACCATTAATTACCGCACCTTTAAGCCAGAGCGTGACGGTCTGTTTTGCGCCAAAATCTTTGGCCCAACCAAGGATTACGAGTGTCTCTGCGGCAAGTACAAGCGCCTGAAACATCGTGGTGTGGTTTGTGAGAAGTGTGGAGTTGAGGTCACACTATCCAAGGTGCGCCGTGAGCGTATGGGGCATATTGATCTGGCTAGTCCGGTTGCTCATATCTGGTACCTCCGCTCACTGCCATCTCGTCTTGGTATGTTGCTGGATATCACCCTGAAGAATATTGAGCGTGTACTCTACTTTGAGTCATTCATTGTGATTGAGCCTGGAATGACTGATCTGGAGCGTGGTCAGCTACTGACTGATGATCAGTACCTGGATGCAATTGAAGAGTGGGGCGATGAGTTTGATGCCCGCATGGGTGCGGAGGCAATTGATCAGTTGATTCGTGGTATGGATCTGCAGGTTATTTCTGCACAGCTGCGCGAGGATCTGGCGGCCACCAAATCTGAGGCCAAGACCAAGAAGCTATCCAAGCGACTGAAATTGGTAGAAGGTTTTCTGGAATCCGGTAATAAGCCGGAGTGGATGTTGCTTCGTGTGTTACCTGTACTGCCACCTGAGCTTAGACCTCTGGTCCCTCTTGAGGGTGGACGTTTTGCAACATCTGATCTGAACGATCTATATCGTCGTGTCATTAACCGTAACAATCGTTTAAAGCGTCTGCTCGATCTATCTGCGCCAGATATTATTGTCCGTAACGAGAAGCGTATGCTTCAGGAGTCGGTCGATGCGCTGCTGGATAATGGTCGACGTGGTCGTGCAGTAACAGGTACCAACAAGCGTCCACTTAAGTCACTTGCCGACATGATCAAGGGTAAGCAGGGTCGCTTCCGTCAGAATCTGCTCGGTAAGCGTGTAGATTACTCTGGTCGTTCAGTTATCGTGGTTGGACCAACCCTGAAGCTGCATCAGTGTGGTCTGCCAAAAGCGATGGCACTAGAGCTATTCAAGCCTTTCATCTTTGGCAAATTGCAGTTGCGTGGGCTTGCTACCACTATCAAGGCAGCCAAGAAGATGGTCGAGCGAGAGGAGTCTGTGGTATGGGATATCCTTGATGAGGTGATTCGTGAGCATCCAGTAATGCTTAACCGTGCGCCAACACTCCACCGTCTTGGTATTCAGGCGTTTGAGCCAGTGCTGATTGAGGGTAAGGCGATTCAGCTTCATCCTCTGGTATGTACTGCATTCAATGCCGACTTTGATGGTGACCAGATGGCTGTACATGTGCCGCTATCTATTGAGGCACAATTGGAAGCGCGTACTTTGATGTTGGCAAGTAATAATGTGCTTCACCCTGCAAATGGTGAGCCAATTATTGTTCCTACGCAGGATGTGGTACTTGGTCTCTACTATATGACCCGTGAACGTACTAATGCCAAGGGTGAGGGATCTATCTATGCAGATGTTAATGAGTTGCGCCGCGCCTATGATAGTAAGCTGATTGATATTCATGCCAAGGTTGAGGTCAGAATTCCAGAGACCACAATTGATGAGGATGGCAACAAGAGTACAACTGTAAGTCGTGTAAAAACAACAGCAGGTAGAGCTCTGTTATCAGAGATACTTCCTGAGGGTCTGCCGTTTGCAGAGATTGATAAGACACTAACTAAGCGAGTGGTAACTGGTTTGGTAGATATCTGTTATCGAACTCTTGGTCTTAAAACTACTGTTATCTTTGCCGACAAATTGATGTATACGGGTTTTGAGAACTCAACTCGTGCAGGAGTCTCGTTTGGTGCGGATGACATGATTATCCCCGATAGCAAGAGTACGATTCTTGCCTCAGCTGAGCGTGAGGTTAAGGATATTCAAGATCAGTATTCCACTGGTCTGGTTACCAATGGTGAGCGCTATAACAAGGTAGTTGATATCTGGACTCATGCCAATGACCAGGTTGCCAAGGCAATGATGGACAAGATTGGTAGTGAGGAGGTTGTTGACGGAGATGGTAACAAGGTTCAGGAGGAGTCATTCAACTCCATCTTTATGATGGCTGATTCCGGTGCCCGTGGTTCTGCGGCACAGATCAGACAGTTGGCTGGTATGCGTGGTCTTATGGCCAAGCCTGATGGCTCCATTATTGAGACGCCTATTACTGCAAACTTCCGTGAGGGGTTGAATGTACTGCAGTACTTTATATCTACTCACGGTGCTCGAAAGGGACTGGCAGATACTGCATTGAAGACTGCAAACTCTGGTTATCTGACCCGTAGATTGGTTGACGTATCTCAGGATCTGGTAACAACTGAGGAGGATTGTGGAACAACAAACGGCGTACTGATGCAGACCATTATTGAGGGTGGTGACGTTATTGAGACATTGCGTGAGCGTGTTCTTGGTCGTGTAGCCTCTGAGAATGTGGTCAGGCCTGGTACGGATGATCTGTTGATTGCGGTTGGCACTCTGATTGATGAGAAGACTGCCGATATTCTGGAGGAGAATGGTATTGATCAGATGCGTGTTCGCTCCATTATTACCTGTGAAACCAGAGATGGTGTCTGCGCCAGTTGTTATGGGCGAGATCTAGCCCGTGGTGATCTGATTAGTCAGGGTGAGGCTGTTGGAGTTATCGCAGCACAATCTATTGGTGAGCCAGGAACTCAGCTGACGATGCGTACCTTCCATATTGGTGGTGCGGCATCTCGAGCTGCTGCTGATAATAGTGTGGATATTAATAATAAGGGGCAGTTGCACCTTCATAATGTTCGTTCAGTACAGCACTCTGATGGTCACCATGTTGCGGTATCTCGTTCAGGCGAGATTGCGGTAGTAGATGAAAATGGGTTGGAGCGTGAGCGTTACAAGATTCCTTACGGCGCAGAGATAACTGTATCTGATGGTGATAGTGTTGAGCCTGGGCAGAAGGTTGTAACCTGGGATCCACACACCCACCCAGTGGTTACAGAGGTGGCTGGATCAGTTCGGTTCAACTACTTTGTGGATGGTGTCTCTTTCAGAAAGGAGACTGATGAGGTAACTGGTCTGACCAGTGTTGTAGTGACAGACTCCAAGCAGAGGATTGTGGGAGATCAGACCGTAACTGTAATTGACGGCAAGGGCAAGACGAGTGAAGAGGTTGTTGGTAACCGTGATCTTCGTCCTATGGTGATGTTGGTGGATGACAAGGGGCATGAGATCATGATTCCTGGAACCAGCGTCCCTGCTCAGTATTTCTTGCCAGCAGGAGCAATTGTTACTGTGGAAGATGGTGCAACAATTGGTGTTGGTGATGTACTGGCGCGAATTCCTCAGGAAGCGGGTAAGACCCGTGATATTACTGGTGGTCTTCCTCGTGTTGCTGATCTATTCGAGGCACGTAAGCCAAAAGAGCCTTCAGTAATGGCAGAACAGACTGGAACCATCACCTTTGGTAAAGAGACCAAGGGTAAGCAACGAGTTGTAATTGTTGGTGAGGATGGTGAGCAGACAGAGACCCTGATTCCAAAGTTCCGTCATGTGATTGTTTTCGAGGGTGAGCATGTGGAGAAGGGCGAGACCATTGTTGATGGTGCACCTGATCCACATGATATTCTGCGACTTAAGGGTATTCCTGAGTTGGCAAAATATATTACCAACGAGGTTCAGGATGTATATCGTCTACAGGGTGTTGGAATCAATGATAAGCATATTGAGTGCATTGTTCGTCAGATGCTACGTCGTGTTGTTATTGTCAACCCTGGTGATACCAAGTTCCTTCAGGGAGAGCAGGTAGAGCGTGCAAGGATGCTGGATGAGAATGACAGGGTGGTTGGTCTTGGAAAGATGCCGGCCTCCTACGAAGATGTCCTGCTTGGTATAACCAAGGCGTCTCTGGCAACCGACTCATTCGTCTCTGCAGCATCATTCCAGGAGACTACGAGGGTTCTGACTGAGGCCTCGGTAACTGGCAAGAGTGATGGACTGCGCGGCCTCAAGGAGAATGTAATTGTTGGTCGACTGATTCCTGCAGGAACCGGGCTGGCACATCATATTAGTCGCCGTCAGCGTAGAAAACTCTTCTCTGACACAGATATTCTGGCTATGAATGATGGAGTTGAGGCAGCAAATGAGGATGTGGCTGAGGTTGCAGATGAGGTGGTCGCAGAAGAGTGATTTTTATACAACCCGGCCTTCTGGCTGGGTTGTATATTGAAATGTGTACCTTTTGTGAAAAGAGCAAGAAAAGCTCTTGACACTCAGGGGAAGTCACTCTAGAATTCGCGTTCCTGATTACGAGGGAGACCATGAATAACCGGTTAAATCGTAAACTGACAATAATTTAAGTAATGAGAAGGTAGGTGTGTCGGGTCTGCCGAAAATAGATCAACCAAGATCGGTTCCACAAGGGCCGGTCTTTTTTGTCGCATTAAGTATGCGTTTTGATCTGCTACAACATGCTCTTTAAACACTGGTTTTAGTGCCTGATAGCGGATCATTTATGGGTTAAGTAACAGTAAGTTACATAATGATAAGCTAAAGAATAGAGATAAAATGGCAACGATTAATCAGCTGGTTAGAAAACCGCGCAAGGTACAGAAAGAGAAGAGTAAAGTGCCAGCGTTGGACGCATGTCCACAGAAGCGAGGCGTATGTACTCGTGTCTACACAACTACACCAAAAAAACCAAACTCAGCAATGCGTAAGGTTGCTCGTGTTCGTTTGACCAACAGCATGGAGGTCTCCTCCTATATTGGTGGTGAGGGACATAATCTTCAGGAGCACTCAGTTGTGCTGATTCGTGGTGGTCGTGTAAAGGATTTACCTGGTGTACGTTACCATGTGGTTCGCGGTAGTCTGGATACAACAGGAGTTGAGTCACGTCGTCAAGGTCGTTCCAAGTATGGGGCAAAGAAGCCAAAGAGCTGATCACTGTCGGTTATCAATAAGCAGATTTAGACAAGAATTCGAGAAAGCAGATGTCAAGAAGAAATAGAGCACCAAAACGTACTGTATTGCCAGATCCAAAATATGGAAATGAGCAGTTAACCAAGTTCATTAATGTGATCATGAAGGATGGCAAGAAGTCAGTTGCCGAGAAGATCGTTTATGGTGCGTTGGATGTTGTTGAGGAGAAGGGCAATAGTGAGCCTGTTGAGACACTGTTTGCTGCGTTGGAAAATGTTGGACCAAAGGTAGAGGTTAAATCTCGTCGGGTTGGTGGTTCTACCTATCAGGTACCTATTGAGGTTCGTCCAGACCGTCGTGTAGCTCTTGGAATGCGTTGGTTGGTTGAGTCTGCTCGTAAGCGTGGCGAGAAAACCATGGGTCTGCGTCTGGCAGGAGAGATCCTGGACGCAGTTGAGAGCCGAGGTTCGGCAGTTAAGAAGAGAGAAGATACTCATCGTATGGCGGATGCCAATAAGGCATTCTCCCACTTCAGATGGTAGGTTCTTAGTAGAACTTCCAGGCTCTTTAATAAATCACAGTAAGCAGACAACAGAATTATCATGGCACGTCAAACTCCACTAGATCGTTACCGTAATCTCGGCATCATGGCACATATTGATGCTGGTAAAACGACCACAACTGAAAGGGTACTGTTTTATACTGGACTCTCTCACAAGATTGGTGAGGTACATGATGGTGCGGCAACCATGGACTGGATGGAGCAGGAGCAGGAGCGTGGAATTACCATTACCTCTGCAGCTACCACCTGTTTCTGGCAGGGTATGGATCAGCAGTTTGATCAGCACCGAATCAATATTATTGACACCCCGGGACACGTTGATTTCACCATTGAGGTAGAGCGTTCATTACGTGTTCTTGATGGTGCATGTGCAGTGTTCTGTGCAGTTGGTGGTGTAGAACCACAGTCCGAGACAGTATGGCGTCAGGCTAATAAGTATGGTGTTCCACGTATCGGTTTCGTCAACAAGATGGATCGTGCTGGTGCGGACTTCCTGCGTGTTGTTGGGCAGATCAAAGAGCGTCTGGGGGCAAATGCGGTTCCTATTCAGATGAATATTGGTGCTGAGGAAGATTTTAAAGGTATTGTAGATCTTATTCGCATGAAGGCGATCTACTGGAATGAGGACGACATGGGGATGACCTATGATGCCGTTGATATTCCAGAAGAACTTCAGGCGCAGTGCGATGAACTTCGTGAAGAGATGGTTGAGGCGGCAGCCGAGGCCAATGATGACCTTATGGAGAAGTACCTTGAAGAGGGTGAGCTGAACGAAGAAGAGATTCGTGAAGGGCTCCGTACCAGAACACTAAACAATGAAGTGGTTCTGATGATGTGTGGTTCTGCATTCAAGAATAAGGGAGTACAGGCAATGCTGGATGCTGTTATCCATTTCATGCCTTCTCCACTGGATGTTGATGCAATTACTGGTGAGCTTGAGGATGGAACTGAGGCTGAGCGTCCAGCATCTGATGATAAGCCATTCTCTGCACTTGCATTTAAGATTGCTACTGACCCATTTGTTGGTACGCTGACATTCTTCCGTGTCTACTCAGGAGTAATTAACTCTGGAGACTTCTGTTACAACACAGTTAAAGGGAAGAAAGAGAGAATTGGGCGTATCGTACAGATGCACTCCAATGATCGTGAAGAGATTAAAGAGGTTCGTGCTGGAGATATTGCTGCAGCAATCGGACTAAAAGATGTAACAACTGGTGATACTCTCTCTGCTATTGATGACAAGATTGTTCTGGAGCGTATGGAGTTCCCGGAGCCTGTTATCTCTGTTGCAGTAGAGCCAAAATCCAAGGCTGACCAGGAGAAGATGGGTATTGCTCTATCCAAGCTGGCACAGGAAGATCCATCATTCCGTGTTCATACTGATGAAGAGTCAGGGCAGACAATTATCTCCGGCATGGGTGAGCTACATCTTGAGATTATTGTTGATCGAATGATGCGTGAGTTCAATGTAGAGGCAGCAGTTGGTGCACCTCAGGTTGCATACCGTGAGACACTTCGTAAGCCAGTTGAGCAGGAAGGAAAATTTGTACGTCAGTCTGGTGGCCGTGGTCAGTTTGGTCACGTCTGGATCAGAATTGAGCCACAAGAGGCTGGTGCTGGTTACGAATTTATTAATGAGATTGTTGGTGGTGCGGTTCCGAAGGAGTACATCCCGGCAGTTGACAAGGGTATTCAGGAGCAGATGAAGAATGGTGTCATCGCCGGCTACCCAATCGAGGACTGTAAGGTCACACTTTATGATGGTTCATACCATGATGTTGACTCCAATGAGTTGGCATTCAAGGTGGCAGGTTCCATGGCCTTCAAGCAGGGAGCGCTGAATGCTGATCCGGTGTTGCTTGAGCCTATGATGAAGGTTGATGTTGTGACCCCAGAAGAGTACATGGGTGATGTGATGGGTGATCTGAATCGCCGCCGCGGAATGGTTGCCGGTATGGACGACTCTCCTGCAGGCAAGATGATTGCTGCAAGTGTCCCACTCTCAGAGATGTTTGGTTATGCAACTGATCTGCGTTCAGCAACTCAGGGGCGTGCAACATACTCAATGGAGTTTGAGAAGTACGCAGAGGCACCAGGAAATATTGCAGACGCAATTATCAAAAAGAACGGTTGATAACGACAGTTAACTGAAAATATTTAAGTAAGCGAATAGACAAGAGTAAGAGGAAAGAGCGATGTCCAAGGAAAAGTTTGAAAGAACCAAACCGCACGTAAATGTAGGCACAAT
>CAYQBY010000035.1:0-15772 GCA_964415865.1 uncultured Piscirickettsiaceae bacterium
GCTGCCTTTTTCTTCTTGGCCGCTACCTTCTTCTTAGGAGCTGCCTTTTTCTTCTTGGCCGCTACCTTCTTCTTGGGAGCCGCCTTTTTCTTCTTGGCCGCTACCTTTTTCTTCTTGGCTGCAGCTTTTTTCTTTGCTGCCGCTTTTTTCTTCTTCTCTTCGTCTGCCATTACCGTTTCCTCTTCTTGGGTTGAACTTACCTGAATCACTGGAGCCGCCTTTTTCAGCTTCTCAGCTGCACGACTGATTGATTTAAGTACTCTCTTATCATCAAAATCGCCATCAACTATCTCCAGACGATCCTGATAAAACTTTATTAACGGCTCTTCGATAGACTCATACTCCCGAAGCCGACGGCTGATCGTCTCCTCACGATCATCCACACGCCTATGCAGGCGGCCACCACAATAGTCACACATCTTCTCAACAACTGGCGGACTGGTATATATGTTGAATATGGAGCCACACTCTCTACAGGTTAGACGACCTGTCATCGACTCCATAAACTCATCATAGTCATACTTGAGCAATACAACACCGGCAAAACCTCTTCCCTGACGCAACAGAAAGGCATCAATACCCTCTGCCTGAGCAGAAGTTTTGGGTCCGCCCTCAATGATAAACCCTTCCTCCACATCCTTTTCCGAGAGACGTTGATAGATAACCTGGAGAACAAGATCATCATGCACGGGTTTTTTTCCCTTCTGTCCTTTCTGAATATCCATTCCCAGCTGAGAACCGCTCTCAACCTCGATTCTTAAGAGCTCTCCAACGGAAATCACCGAAACACCGTAATGTTCTGCCAGCTGCTTTACATACTCATCTTTTCCTGATCCTTCAGGACCAAGCAATGCCATCCTTATCATTACTACACTCTATCCTTCATAACATAGTCCCCTCAGACCTGTATAATTTCCATGAATAAATCTCTGGGCTTTTTGAGGAGATCTTGATTTTTTATAATTCAATTGGTCTTGTTTATTTGTGACTCGGGCCACTTTTCTGTATAAGTTCAACCAGATATGGGTTTGTACCACATATATATTCAGTTAACTGAAAAATGTCAATGAATTTATTGTGTTGTTAACCACTTTTCGCAACCAATTTTTCTCATAAGGGCTATCAACAGTACGGTACAGACAAAAAGAAACATGACCATATCGGTAACTACACAACACCTATACTCAACGTTTAACAGATAACATGAAGAGTAAAAAAACTGTAGAACTGGTTACTGAAAAAGCCTCATCAAACATAACACATATTACTTAAAAATCAACTATTTAATGCTTATTAACAAGGAGTTAACTGAATGTCAGTAAAGAATGCTTTCTATGCACAGTCCGGTGGTGTTACTGCGGTAATCAACGCATCTGCCTGTGGTGTAATCGAGACTGCTCGCAAGCACTCGGACAAGATTGGTACAGTCTACGCTGGACGTAACGGTATCATTGGAGCCTTGACCGAGGAGCTGATCGACACATCCAAAGAATCTGACGAGAATATTGCCGCACTAAAGACGACTCCTTCAGGTGGTTTTGGCTCCTGTCGTTTCAAACTGAAGAGTCTCGAGGACAACAAACGTGAATATGAGCGTCTGATTGAGGTCTTCAAGGCGCATAACATTGGTTACTTCTTCTACAATGGTGGTGGTGATTCAGCTGATACCTGCTACAAGGTATCCCAACTCTCCGAGAAGATGGGGTACCCCGTGCAGGCAATCCATGTCCCAAAGACTGTGGATAATGACCTGCCAATTACCGATAACTGCCCAGGCTTTGGCTCTGTTGCAAAATATATTGCTGTCTCTACCCTTGAGGCCTCCTATGATGTTCGCTCAATGGCTGCTACCTCTACCAAAATTTTCGTAATCGAGGTAATGGGGCGTCATGCTGGCTGGATTGCTGCAGCCGGTGCACTGGTTGAGGATTACGGCATACCTGTAGTCACCCTCTTCCCAGAGGTTGAGTTCAATCAGGAGAAGTTCCTGGCCGCAGTTGATGCCAAGGTCAAGGAGCATGGCTACTGTACTATTGTTGTATCTGAGGGTGCCCACTGGCCTGATGGCAAGTTCCTTGCGGAACAGGGAACCCGCGACTCCTTTGGTCACGCCCAATTAGGTGGTGCTGCGCCAGTGGTTGCAAACATCATCAAGGACGCCCTGGGATACAAATTCCACTGGGCTGTTGCCGACTATCTACAGCGTGCTGCCCGTCATCTTGCATCCAAATCTGATGTGGAACAGGCATATGCTCTGGGTGAGGCTGGAGTGAATTTTGCTCTGGATGGTGACAACTCAATCATGCCAACCGTGGTCCGCACCTCAAACAACCCATATGCATGGGAGATTGGCAAGGCGCCTTTATCTGAGGTAGCAAATGTCGAGAAGATGATGCCAATGGAGTTCATCTCTGATGATGGCTTTGGGATCACCGCAGGGTGCAAGGAGTACCTCTATCCACTAATGCAGGGTGAGGCATACCCAGAATATGATGACAACGGCATGCCAAAATATGTGACCTTGGACAATGTTTCTGTTGATAAAAAGCTGGAAAATTTTGAAATTTAACTTAATCGACAGGCTTGTTAACCATAAGCCTGTCACTATTTTTTAACCTTTAGGAGATCGTAATGCCCAACGAACTTTTGTTTTCACTGATCGCAGGTTTTGCTGCGATTGCTTATGGCTTTGTATCCATCAAATGGATTACTGCCAAATCAACCGGTAATGAGCGAATGCAGGAGATTGCAGCTGCCATACAACAGGGGGCTCAGGCCTACCTGACACGTCAATACACAGCGATTAGCTATGTTGGTGTTGCCCTGTTTGTTATTATTGGATTCTCTCTGGATTGGGCCACTGCAATTGGTTTTGCCGTTGGTGCAGTATTCTCCGGTGCTGCCGGCTTTATTGGAATGAATATCTCTGTTCGCTCCAACTCGCGAACTGCCGAGGCTGCCAATGATGGCATCAATTCTGCCTTTCAGGTTGCGTTCCGTGGCGGTGCAATTACCGGTATGCTGGTAGTTGGTCTTGGCATCCTGGGTGTTGCTGGCTACTATGCTGTCCTTGCGGCCACAGGTATGGCTACCGAAGATATTCTTCATGCACTGGTTGGGCTTGCCTTTGGTGGCTCACTGATCTCTATCTTCGCCCGTCTCGGTGGCGGTATCTTCACCAAGGGTGCTGATGTTGGTGCCGATATTGTTGGTAAGGTTGAGGCCGGAATCCCTGAGGATGACCCCCGCAACCCAGCGGTTATTGCTGATAACGTTGGTGATAACGTTGGTGACTGTGCAGGTATGGCTGCTGACCTCTTTGAGACCTATGCGGTAACCACTGTAGCCACCATGCTCCTTGGAATGTTGATGGTAACAGGTAATGATTCCGCCATCCTCTATCCTCTGGTTCTGGGTGGTATCTCGATTGCCGCCTCTATTGTTGGTACCTACTTCGTTAAGGTGGCCGATGGTGGCAAGATCATGAACGCCCTCTACAAGGGGCTTGCAGTTGCCGGCGCAATTGCCGCTGTGGTCTTCTATCCTGTGACCACCATGATGTTTGGTGATGCGCTGCTCATTGATGGCGTAGAGGTTGCCTCTCGTAGCATCTACTATGCGGCACTGATTGGTCTGGTACTGACTGCTGCAATGGTTGTAATTACCGAATACTACACCGCAACCGAATATGCTCCGGTACGTGATATTGCCGAGGCCTCAACTACTGGTGACGGCACCAATGTGATCGCCGGACTTGGTGTATCAATGAAATCAACAGCTGCTCCTGTAATTGCCGTATGTGCCTCAATCTGGGGCTCCTATGAGCTGGCTGGACTCTATGGAATTGCCATTGCCGCAACCTCCATGCTCTCCATGACAGGCATCATCGTTGCCCTGGACGCCTATGGCCCTATCACCGATAATGCTGGTGGTATTGCCGAGATGGCTGAGCTCCCTGAAGAGATTCGCAACATCACTGACCCGCTGGATGCTGTTGGTAACACCACCAAAGCTGTAACCAAGGGGTATGCGATTGGTTCTGCCGGTCTGGCAACCCTGGTTCTATTTGCAGACTACACCCATGCTCTGGGTGGCACTGTAAACTTTGACCTATCTAACCATATGGTAATTATTGGTCTGTTCCTTGGTGGAATGGTCCCTTATCTGTTCGGTGCAATGGCCATGGAGGCAGTTGGTCGTGCCGCAGGCGGTATTGTAAATGAGGTTCGCCGTCAGTTCCGTGAGATCCCTGGAATCATGGATCACCGTGCCAAACCTGACTACGGTAAGGCAGTGGATATGCTGACTCGCTCCGCAATCAAGGAGATGATCATCCCTTCTATTCTTCCTATTGCGGCCCCTGTAGTTGTTGGGCTTCTTCTTGGTAAAGAGGCTCTGGGTGGTATGCTGATCGGGACTATCGTAACCGGTATCTTTATTGCGATCTCCATGACCACCGGTGGTGGTGCCTGGGATAACGCCAAGAAGTACATCGAGGATGGAAACTTTGGCGGCAAGGGATCTGATGCGCATAAGGCAGCGGTTACTGGTGATACCGTAGGTGATCCGTACAAGGATACTGCAGGACCTGCGATCAACCCACTGATCAAGATCATCAATATTGTTGCACTAATGATGGTTCCTCTGCTGTAACGGTCTGGCTCACACCTGTACGGCCCCGTGGCTGTGTTGGAAAATGGACGTTTACACTTGTAAACTCACATTTTCTTCCTTGCCACGAAACCGTACAGATACGATCCAAACCGTTACAAGAATCTTCACTGTTTGAAGATTCCCTAACGGGGTACAATAAGGGCCGGGAAACCGGCCCTTTTTTATGGCTGACAATTGTTATATAGCAATTTTCCCCGAGAATAATTAAGCACATGGACAACACTTCATGGCCATAAAAACAGAGTAAACATAAACGTAGGAGCAATATGTTATGAATCTTGATCGAGTATCTACTGGACAAAATATCCCCGAGGAGATCAATGTAATTATAGAGATCCCGGCCAATGCAGACCCGGTAAAGTATGAGGTTGATAAAGAGACCGGCGCAATGTTTGTGGATCGCTTTATGAACACAGCAATGCACTACCCCTGTAACTACGGCTATGTTCCCCATACACTATCTGATGATGGTGATCCGGTTGATGTCCTGGTGGTCACCCCATACCCTATCATTAGCGGCTCAGTCATCCGTTGCCGCCCTGTAGGAGTGCTGCAGATGACAGATGAGGCAGGTGCTGATGCCAAGGTGCTGGCTGTTCCAGTATCCAAGCTGTGCTCCATCTACAAGAACGCCCAAAGCCCAGAGGATGTCTCCACTGTGCTGCTGGAGAAGATCTCTCACTTTTTTGAGCACTATAAGGATCTGGAAAAGGGCAAGTGGGTCAAGATTGATGGCTGGGAGGGTGCAGAGGCTGCTCACAAGGAGATTCTGGATAGTATTGAAAGATTCCAGCAGGCACCTGAGAAACCCAATTTCTAGTGAAAATCTGCATCATATCGGATAGCCACGACAACATAGATCTGCTTCATGCTGCACTTAGTGATGCCAAGGAGCGTGGCGCAGAAATGGTGTTGCACTGTGGTGATGTGGTTGCCCCGTATACTCTAAAGAAGACACGCCAGTTTGGCCTCCCCATCCATGTCATCCATGGCAACAACAAGGGAGATCTCGCAGTCATGGGGAAACTGGCACAAGATCCAGAGAGCCTGATTCATTATCATGGTCGTGATGCCTCACTGGAATTTGATGGCAGAAGGGTTTTTATGGTCCATTTCCCGGACTATGCCAAGGCTCTGGCACTCACGGGTAAGTGGGATCTAATCTGCTGTGGACACAACCATCGTTGCAGGATTGATGTAATCAAACACGCTGGCCAAGATACATCCACTCTGCTGGTTAACCCTGGTAGCTCATCTGGAATGGACCGTATCCAGCCAACGTATGCGTTGGGTGATCTTGAGACAATGCAGTTCGAGATCATTAATATCCCGGAGCCAGATCTACCACCATACAGACCGGGTTAATTACCATACAATAAAAAATGGCGCTCACAATTACTGCAAGCGCCATCTCCAGAGGTCCCCCCTCTTCACATCAAAATCATCTACCTAGAATGGACTGAAACGCGAGAACATTCCTCTTGGCGATAGACCACGATTCATAGAGCCCATCTCACGGGTCATATTAAATGTGCTGTTTGCCATATGCTGTGTGGACTGATCCAGATTGTTCATACTTGCCATCATTGGCTCAAGGGTCTGCATATGTCCGGTGATCTGCTGTATACCACTGTTCATATCATTCATGCTGACCGTAATTGCCTCCATATTTCCATCAATGGCACTCAGATTACGTGTCATCACCTCAACATTACCAGTCATCCCTTCAATACCATCCACCATTTTTGCCATATGCTGCCCCATATAAGGGTCAATACTTGTAGACATGACCTGAATATTACGGGCAATGTGGGACATATCCTGGGTCAGGTGATAAATCATGTAGAAGCCATATATTGAGAGCACACAGAATGCAAATAGTGCTGGATATACCACCATTTCCCAGCGTCTGGCACTCTTCTCAAAGCAGCTGGCAAAACGTTCTAGAGGCTGGCCATTTACAGAGACTGTTCCCTGGTCGATATCACTCATGGTCTCTTCCTGTTTTTCGCCGCTCATCTTAATATCTTCTGACATAGATAGATCCTGTCCCGTTAATAGTTCGCGCACTTTAGCACGTTTTTTGAAAAAGAAAAAATAGCTGTAGTCTAAAATTAGAAAGTTCTAACTTACTGTTTTTTTAACATTTGCTGTGCAAAATTGGCGGAGAGTTGATCTGCTAACGCAGGGTCAATCCCCCGGATAATAGTTAGAATCTTCTCTGCCTCATCAGCTCTGTCGCTCTGCACCAGGGCAACAGCTGCCCTGCCGAAAGCCCTGACCGCGCGGGTCCAATCTTTCTTTGCGTAGTATATATTTCCCAGCTCCCCCCAGCCATCTGGGTTCATTGGCTCCTCCTCCAGTAGAGAACGGTAGCTCTCTACAGCAAGCTCATAATCCCCTTCCCAGAAGGCCTGACGTCCACGATTCCATAACCACTGCAGCTCAGACTCCTCCTCAAGGCTATCTACATGCCATATATCAGAACGCTGTTTCTCTGCTGCAATACTGTATGGATCCTGAGCAACCGACTCCTGGGCAAGCGGATCAAACTGCTCTGCCAGCTTCTGAATAGGCTTCCTCATAGCAATAACCTGTTCTGCTGTTATTGGCAGATCATCCATCATCCCAGGGAGAGAGATTGCTGGCTCTTTTTTCTCCAGACCCAGTACCTCATCCAGAACAGGGGCCTCATCTGTTTGCTCCATGACCTGGGTTACAGGCTGTTCTACAGAGGCAGAAATGGGCTCTGTTCTTACCTCAGGAGATTCGATATTCTCCGACTCATCTTTTGAAGAGTTGTCATCCGCATCATCCTGAAAAATACGAGACTTTAATTCAGATACCGGTAGTGGCTTTTTCTCTTCCGGCTCATCTTTAATGACCAAGGCTACAGGAATCTCCTCTGTCTCAACCTCAGCGTGATGAACATCCTCAGAGTCATGATGACCAAATATGGAGGACCACTCCTCCTGGATACTTTCCCTCTCCAGATAACCGATTACACCTAAACCGACCACTACTCCAGGAAGGATAGATGCGAGCATTCTGATCAAGACTTTCATATCAACTTCCTGTCTATATGGGCGACTGTAATGGTGAGGAAAACAAAATTGAGCCGCTGATTATACCAGCCTCATGGCCACTCTGGAAAACCGACAGATTGCACCATATCTACCTGCTCAACCCTGCGGTAATTAAACGGAATAGAGAATAGTGCAGATGAAGGTCTTATTATCTGGATATTGCTCAACTGTTGCGAGGCTCCATCCTTCAATTCGATACGAACCGGATACTGAATATTCTGGTCATACCAGGCAATTACCCCCAAACTCAGCTCACCAAAACCGAGCTCCGCCTCCCAACGCTCGGTGCCCCGTCCCCCTATCTCCTCTCTGCTTTTGAGCCCACAATCAAGAAGCATCATCTCTGCACAAAAGCGGGCCGGATTTCGTGGAACCGGAAGCGCCTCCTCTTGATGATACTCTTCAGCTTGCGGATTCAGCACGTAGGTAACCCCACGAAAGAGATCTGTAATACGAACCTCTTTTTCATCACTGCTGCTTCTCTCCTCCCGAACTGCATCATTGCCCACAAAGAGACGGCCAGTAAACAGGGGAGTATTATGGTTGTCAAAATAGGTGACGTCAGCAGAGAACTCCGTTAATGCCTCTGCAGCAGATACAATGCCGCAAAGCATAAAAAAGAGTGTTTTTTTCAACAACAATTCCTTACTGGAACCCAAAGTACTGAACCGGGCTTCTCATTTGTGGAATCAGGGCCAGTGGATCCATGGCATTTGCCCTTCTTACACCAAGTGCGTAATCCGGCATAAATGATGGGTAGTACACTGGTGGCTGTTGTCCTTCCCATCCATGGTCACGATACTCCTCATTCATGGAGAGACGATCTGCCTCACGGGCCATTGCCTCCATATCTATATCACTTGCCTCAAACTCATCCAACATCGCCTCCTGGAATGGTGTACTGGTAGTCGACATAGGTCTATGATCAGCCGTCTGATTGGCCACACAGGGCTGCATCTTCTGCTCTGCTGGCTCTTGGTTCAACAGCTGTGGCAACTTTCCGGGCTGAATCTCACCCAGCGCCCAGACATCCACGTTCTGTTGCCCCACTCCATTGATTGCCGCTGCCTGCGACGGCTCTTGAGGCTCATTATTCAGGCTCCATGCGGGATCAATATTACTTAGCTCTTCATGCCTGAATTCCGCATTGCTAATCTCTTCTTCTACAAGAGGAGAGTAGGCCGCCTGAATTACCGGCAACTGCTCTTCCCCTTGTCGGTACATTGCATATTCGGCCTGAGGAGTATCTGCTACGCCACCTTCTGCCATCTCTGCAGGACTACCAAAATCAAAATGTCCTCCATATGGTCCCATCGGAGCTGGTGCGACCCATGAACTGTCTGCAACCGCTATACCACTTGCTGCCATTAGACCAAGAACCAATCCAAACTTTTTCTGACTCATAGTGCTATCCCCTTTTCCATTAAATAATTTTGAAAAATCCTGAAACAATCATGTCGTCGTCACCACCTTTTCCTGCTCACTCTGCTGATCATCCTCTTCCTGATCCAAGTCACGGGGCACAAAACCCTCAGGATAGAGAGCATCTCCTGCACTCAGGCACCCCATTGGGATGATAATCAGGGTCAAGAGAGTAGAGACCACTACCCCAAACAGCAGTGCAACTGCCATTCCCTGAAAAATCGGGTCTGTAAGAATCACACTGGAACCACCAACCAGTGCCAGTGCAGTGATGATAATTGGCCGCATTCTTGCTTTTCCTGAACAGATCACTGCAGAGATCGGATCCTTTCCTGCCATCAACTCAAGCTGGGCAAAATCAACCAGCAGAATTGAGTTACGCACAATAATGCCGGCCAGTGCGATAAACCCAATCATTGAGGTTGCAGTAAATTCTGCCCCCATAATCCAGTGCCCAGGGACAATACCAACCATGGTCAATGGGATTGGTGCCATGATCACCAGCGGGATGATAAAGTTCCCAAACTGCCAGACCACCAGGATATAGATCATTACCAGAGCCAAGCCGAAGGCAATACCCATGTCACGGAAGGTTACATAGGTAACATGCCACTCCCCATCCCACTTGAATCCTGATTTGAATGTCTCTTCCGGTGCAGAGATCCAACCACCCTCAACTTTCTCTCCCTGTGGAGTTCGGAAATCCCGCTCCTCCATAATCCGCTCCAGATCAAACATCGCATAGAGTGGCGCCGGTAGATCATTGGCTGCATCCCCAACCACATACTCCACTGCACGCAGATCCTTATGGTAGATGATCGGATCCTCCATAAAGGTCTCAAAATGTCCAAGCTCACCCAGTGATACTGTACTCTGTCCACTCATCGTCGGAATTGGCAGATCGGAGAGGCTGACGATCTGGGAACGAACCGCCAGTGGAACCTCTAGGGTAATTATTGTTGGTTCACGGGTCTTACCCTGCTTCACATCACCAAGAGGGATACTGCCCATCGCCATTGAGAGATTACGGTTAATAGTCTCAACCGAGATTCCGCGGCGATTAGCCTTCTCTGTATCAACCACAAAATGGAGCACCTGATGAGGGTCGCTCATATAATTGTCAACATCCTCCATAATTGATGAGCTGGCAAAAATATCTGTCAAACCAGCCGCCAATATGCGTCTGGTGCGAGCGTCAGGGCCATAGATTTCAGCAACCACGGATTGTAAAACTGGTGGTCCTGGTGGAACCTCGGCAACAGTAATTCTTGCGCTTCCTTTTTCTGCAATTGGCTTCAACAGTTCTCGAACTGCCAGGGCAATCTCATGACTGCTGCGCTCACGCTCATTTTTGTGAACTAGTTGCACCGAGATGGTTGCCATCCATGGGTACTCCTGCAGATAATAGTGACGAACCAGGCCGTTGAAGTTGAATGGTGCCGCTACTCCAGAATATGTCTGCAGTGCAGTAGATTCTGGAACTGCCTTCTCAATTGCGGTAGCCATTTTTCGCGCCATATTTGCAGTGACAGGCAATGCTGTACCTGTCGGCATGCGAATCATTACATCAAACTCAGACTTGTTGTCGTAAGGCAACATCTTGGTCTTTACCCCATGGGTATAGAAGAGTGAAACAGAGATGAAGAAGCTGGCAATAATGGCAAACAGCACAAACCAACCAAGCACACGATTCTCTACCATGGGCCTGATCAGCCCCTCATAAAACCTTCCTACCCTCTCTTGTGACTTGTGCTCCTTCTCTTCGGCAGCCTTTAGTGCCTTCATCGAAGGGCGCAGTTTCATGGTTAGCCATGGGGTAAAAATAAATGCAGCAAATAGTGAGAACGCCATCGCCGCAGAGCCCAATACGGGTATAGGTGCCATATAGGGACCCATCATTCCGGTTACCGCCCCCATCGGCAGCAATGCCGCAATTACGGTAAGAGTGGCCAGGATTGTTGGATTACCAACCTCACGGGTTGCATCAATTGCGGTCTCCTCATCAGTGTCATTCTTCATCAACCAGCGACGGTAGATATTCTCGACCACAACAATTGCATCATCCACCAGAATACCGATGGAGAAAATCAGCGCAAAGAGGCTGACTCGGTTAATACTGTAGTCGAGCATATAGGCTGAAAATACTGTCAACAGAATAACCACCGGGATTACGATGGTGACCACCACAGCTGGGCGCCACCCAAGACTGAAATAGATCAACACTGTTACCGCAAGTGTTGCCACCACCAGCTTGAAGAGCAGCTCATCAACCTTGTCTTTGGCTGTTGCTCCATAATTACGGGTTACATCCACATGAATATTAGGGGGAATCAGTACACCTTTCAGCTCCTCAACCTTGGCGATAATTGCATTGGCTACAGGTACTGCATTACTCCCCTCCTTTTTGGCTACCGCAATAGTTACTGCAGGTAGCCCCCTGGCATCTCCATCTCCTTTATAGCCATCGCCGGAATAGAACTCCACCATCCCCTTGGCCTCTTCTGGACCCTGGTAAACACTGGCAATATCACGCACATACACCGGCATATCATTGTGCACACCAATCACCAGATTGGCGATCTGCTTGGCAGTATGGAGGAATGAGCCGGTATAGACCTTGAAACTCAGATTACCTGCCTCGGAGTTACCGGCAACCTGCTCCCCATTGGCTGTACGAATAGTGTTGGCCACCTGATCCATACTGATCCCATACCCAGAGAGACGCTCCGGCATGACCTCGACCCTTACCTGGGTACGACGCCCGCCAACAATAAAGGCTTCACCAGTATCTGGAATAGTCTCCAGAATATGCAGTACATCTGTTGAGAGAGAGCGAATGGCACTATCATCCACCTCATCTGACCACAGGGTCAGATTGACTATTGGCACATCATCAATGCCTTTCGCCTTTACCAGTGGCTGACCAACCCCGGGAGGAATACGATCCTGATTTGCGGATAGCTTGTTGTAGACCTTTACCAGTGACGGGATCACCTGCTCACCAACCACAAACTGTACTGTAACCACCCCCATCCCACGCTGGGTTGCAGAGTAGACATGCTTGACCCCGGGGATCTCGCTCATGATCAATTCCAGCGGCTCAATGGCAATACCGGAGAGCTGCTCTGCATGGATACCAGGTGCCTGGACAAAGAGGTCAACCATAGGAACGGAGATCTGTGGATCCTCCTGACGAGGAGTAAGCATCAACCCGAGGAAGCCCATGGCAAGCATTGCAAAAAGCAGCAGAGGAGAGAGTGGAGAGTGGATGAACGCCTTTGCCATCCCCCCCGCAAGACCGAGAGACTGTTTACTCATATCAAATTCTCCCGCTAGAAGCGTCGATTCCCTTCACCGCTGCCCCACCCTGTTGCTCTTGGCGAGACAATCAGCTGCTCTCCCACCACCAGACCAGAGAGGATAGTTACATGTTTGTTATCCACCAGTTCGCCCACACGCACCACCCTTAATTCCGGCTCGCCAGACTCATCCAGAACAAATACTGCCGGGAGAGTGCCGCGCCACAACAGGGATGATGTAGGGATAACAGGGTAACTTGATACCGGAGCCTGCATATCAGGAATCATGATCTCGGAGTACATGCCCGGTGCAGCCGGACTACCCTTGGGCAGATCAAACTTTACCTTTACGCTATGGCGCATCATGTCAGCACTTGGGAAGATCTGAGCCACCCGGACCTCCAAGCGCACACCTCCAACATCCAGCTTTGCCGGCAGCACCATACCCTCCTCCAGACCAGTCACCAATCTGGCTGGAACCTCAACCAACAACTGCAGACGCTCTACATCAGCGAATTGGACCAGTGGCTGACCAGGCTGAACCGTATCTCCAACCTCAACCATCTTTCTCATGATGATCCCGGAGAATGGGGCTATGGATTGTGCATTACGAATCTGCGCATCCAGCTGCTTGATCTGGGCATCGGCCTGAATCACTGCCGCCTGTGCAGACTCCACCATGGTCTGCTGTGAATAGATGTCAGAATAGCGCTCAAAATCCGGATCACCGTCGCCCAGTCCTGATGAGCGCATTGGGTCGGTAAACATCCTCATCATACTGGGCAACCCACCCATCATCGCATCACCCTGGTAATTGGGCGAGATGATTGCCTTGTTGTACTGTACATCAGCATTTCGCAGAGACGCCTCTGCAATCCTCAGCTGTGCCTCAACCTCCTGACGTTTTGCCAACAGCGTATCATCATCAATCCTGACCAGTATCTCGCCATCCTCAAATTGATCGCCCTCCAGCCCGGCAATTGACTCAATACTGCCAGGTAGCTCTGCATTCAGGGTAACCATCTTGTATGGAACAATCGTCCCTCCAAGAGTAACGCTGATTCCCGTACGGGCAGAGCCAATTGTAATGACGTTATCAGCTCCTAACCCTCTATCTTCTACAGAACTTCCACCTCCTTGCGCATCTTCATCGGCTGCAAAAACATAAAAACCCACGGCTAGTGCAGCCACCATGGAAAAGAGGTTTTTGGATAACATCATATTTAACTTTCTCGCTTTAAAATTAACTGCTCCCCCTCACCGCAAGATGAGAGGGAGCAGAGCACCTTATGATAAGAAGCTTTTAGACACGTCCCATCACTGTAAATGTCTTGATAAATGGTCCAGCCATTTTTGGATTCTTCACCATGGCGCCGTAGTCACCAACAGCAAACTTTAGCTTGCCAGTTGTATAGGCAGTTCCCAGACCCATCATTCCAGGTGCCTTCTTCATCCATTTGGCCCAGTGATCCTCTGAACAGCGGAGATCCCAGTTCATCTCTTCACCGTTGTAACTACCAGCTGCAACTGCCTTTCCATCTTCCACTGTAAGAATTCCACGAGGCTGATCCTCACCCTGAACACCGTAGGCAATTGTGGAGCTGAACTTGATCTCTCCCAGTGCGTCAATCAAATCAGACTCACTATTCCACTCACCCATAAATTTACTCATCCACTCCTCAGAAAATAGCTCTGCCATTTTTTTCTCCTTTGATCTTCCGTGAAAACAGCCCGCAAAAGGGGCAAAAGAGGTCCGTCCGGAACCTTCAATATACTATAGTGAAAAAGGGTGAAAATAGAAAGTAAAAACAGCTCAAATTGCGTAAAAAACGCAACATATAGTGTGATCGACCAATTAGTTACTACTATATGTAGTGTTGGAAAGCTGTGGATAACTTATGGATAACGGGGTGAAAACATCCTGTTTTATCTGCAAATCATGAAGATGCAGTTTTCAATAAAACTATTGATTGCATGTGATCAGTATCTACACAGGACTGTTATCCTTAGATGACCGCAAATGATCAACATCACTTGCAGTGTTATGCTCAACCCAGCGCGCACCCTCCTCAAGTTGCTCTTTTTTCCAGAATGGGGCACGTGATTTCAGCTCCTCAATCAGAAAACGGGCCGCCTCGAAAGCAACTCCACGATGTGCCGACCAGGCCGCAACCAGAACAATTGGGTCGTTGGGCATCATCGCACCAATACGATGAATAATGAGCGTATCAAGCACCTCCCAGCGCTCTGCCGCCTCCTGCGAGATCTTCTCCAGATAGCTGTCGGTCATCCCCGGATAGTGTTCCAGAAACATCCCGCTGACCCCATCACCCTCATTGAACTCACGCATAGTCCCGGAGAATACAGTTGCTGCGCCATACTGCCCTGCATGGACAGGATCCAGCGCCTCCCCCTCGTAGCGCTGAATCTCCTCCCAGGGGGAGAATGGCTTCTCACGAATGTCAATATGCACCACTAACCCCCTGTTACCGGAGGAAAAAATGCGACCTCATCCCCATCTTCCACCGGGGTATTGGCATCCGAATAGTCCATATTTCGAGCCATCAGCAGATTGGCAGGACGCTCCTTGCCATCAGCAACCTTCTCCCATACCTCTCCAATAGTTGAGACCTCGGATGGCTCAAGTTGAGCACCCTCTCGCCCCATCTCTTCACGTAGACTTGCAAAAAAGCGTATCTCTATCATTCTGATTCTCTCGTAGAGTAGAAAGATAGAGATGTTACATCATGATGCCCAGAAGGTGAATTGTGCTTTATGGGGCACTCTCTTGCCTTACGGCAATTCACCTTGTAGTCTCTCACTTTTACCAGCTATTCAAACAAATGGGGTCGGGTCTGCGTTTTTATTAAAAACGCAGACCCGACCCCACAAGGAAAACAGAGATGAGTGAACTAACCCACTTCAATGCCTCCGGTGAGGCCCATATGGTCGATGTAGGGGCAAAGGATGTGACCCTGCGGGTTGCAGTTACTGAAGGGAAAATTACCATGCTCCCCTCTACCCTGGAACATATCCTCAAGGGAGACCACAAAAAAGGGGATGTACTTGGCATTGCCCGGATTGCCGGAATTATGGCCGCAAAAAAGACTGCTGATCTGATTCCCCTCTGTCACCCATTGGCCCTGACCCATGTGGAGATTGATCTAACCCCCCTACCTGACGAGAACACTATCTACTGCCAGACTACTGTTGAGACTCGTGGCCAAACCGGTGTCGAGATGGAAGCACTCACTGCTACACAGATTGCCCTGCTAACTATCTATGATATGT
>CAYQBY010000036.1:0-15547 GCA_964415865.1 uncultured Piscirickettsiaceae bacterium
CAGTGTATTAGACGGAATCAGTAAATATGGTACTATACGGATTCCGTATATCATCAAGACTTCTGGTTATAAATAAGCACTCAAACTCAACTCGCACCTGCTATTTAGAGTATCTATCGCACAGTAAATCCTGACATATTTCAACCCCAACACTAACAGATGACCACCGCCACCACAACTCACCAAAAAAGCGTTGATCGCTTTTGGGATCGTTACATACAGTTCCTTACAAAACAGAGCATTAATAATAAAGAGTTGCGCTGGTATGTACGCAGATCAGAGCAGTATATCGCTCATAATCCGGACAAACGACTGGTGGATCATACTCCAGATGATGTGGTCACATACCTGCAACAGCAGGGGAGATCAACCACTATCAGCGATTGGCAGTTTCGGCAAACTGTTGATGCTATACGGAATCTTTTTCTGTTTATTGAGTCACCATTAGGCTCTGAGTTCTCATGGCAAGAGTGGATCGACAGCTCTCAATCCATCAGCACTCACCATGCCTCCATTGCTCGTGAAGAGCCTGCCAGCGATACTGTTCATAAACTGGCATCAGTCCAACGATCCAATCTTGCTATGGTCAGAAAACAGCATGGCGAACTATTAACCAGGCTTCTTGTAGAGATCCGCAGGCGCGGTTACTCCATTAGAACCGAGCAGAGTTACGAGCCATGGGTATCCCGCTTTATTGCTTTCTGTGATAACCAATCACCGTCAAACCTCGGAACATCTGATGTTCGCAGATTTCTGGAGTATCTTGCTATCCACAAAAACGTTGCTGCAAGCACTCAAAACCAGGCTCTGAATGCGCTAGTCTTTCTGTTTGATCAGGTACTACAGCAGCCAGTTGGTGACCTAAAGGAGTTCACCCGTGCAAAACGTCCAAAACGGTTGCCGGTTATCTTGTCGCAACCTGAAGTGGAGCGTATTTTGAATCAGTTACAGGGCAAGCATCGACTGATGGCTAGCCTGCTCTACGGCGCCGGTCTACGCTTGATGGAGTGCATTCGTCTTCGGGTGAAGGATATTGATTTTGATTACAATCAGATTACTGTGCGTAATGGAAAGGGGGGTAAAGATCGCGTAGTCCCCCTGCCACAGAAGCTGATCCAAGATCTTCAGAATCACCTGAGAGAGGTTCGTAATCTACACAACAACGATCTTGAGAGTGGTTTTGGTGAAGTCTATCTTCCGGGTGCGCTGGCGAGAAAATACCCGAACGCCCCTAGGGAGTGGGGATGGCAGTTCCTCTTCCCCAGTAGCCGTATCTCAGTTGATCCGCAAAGTGGGATTGCACGTCGCCACCACCTGCACGAGACTAGCCTGCAAAAGGGGATAAAGAGAGCAGCACGGGCTATTGATATTGCAAAAACTGTCAGCTGTCATACGTTTCGCCACAGCTTTGCCACCCATCTTCTGGAGAATGGTTATGATATCCGAACCATTCAGGAGCTATTGGGACATGCTGACGTATCAACCACCATGATCTATACCCATGTACTGAATCAAGGTGGCAAGGGGGTAGAGAGCCCACTAGATAATTTATGATCCTGCGCATAGCGATCCTCTCAATTCCTCTCAGAAGAGAGTTTGATTACCTGCCAATAATAGGTAGTGATAGCGCCTTGTACCAACCAGGTATCAGGTTGAGGGTTCCATTCGGAAAGCAGCAACGTATCGGTATTTTGCTGGAGGTCACAACAAATTCAGGGGTTCCGGAAAATCGCCTGAGACCTGTAACAGAGATTATTGACTCTACTCCGCTGCTACCAGAGTCACTTCACTCTCTTCTATTAAAATCTGCACACTATTACCACCATGCTATCGGGGAGGTCTATGAGACTGCACTACCCGTCCTGTTGCGTCAGGGGAGAGCAGCAAAAAAGGCTGAACAGATCATATATAGACTGACTGACAGAGGGGCAGAGACAGATCTGAATTCACTTAACCGGGCACCACGACAACGCCAACTACTGCAACAGTTACAACATGAAAAGGAGCTATCTGTAGCCAGTACCTTTATGCGAGAACTGATAAAAAAGGGGCTGGCAGTCGGAGAGAGCAGGGCAATTGATGATCAACCACCCACCATTGAGGCCGATACCCCGCACCAGCTCAATAGTGAACAACAGAAGGTAGTTGATGTTGTCCACAAACAGCTTGGGGACGAGGATAACAAATCAATACTCCCGATTCTGCTGGAGGGGGTGACCGGTAGCGGCAAGACCGAGGTCTACCTGCAGATCATCCAGAAGGTGGTTGAGGGGGGTAAACAGGCACTGGTTCTGGTGCCAGAAATATCTCTAACCCCACAGACAGTAGAGAGATTTAGAAAGCGTTTTGCCGTGCCGATTGCACTACTCCACTCTGGGCGTAACAACAGTGAGCGTCTTGGGGACTGGCTGGAAACCCTGTCAGGAACAGCGAAAATTGTGATTGGCACCCGCTCGGCCATCTTTGCTCCGCTCCAAAATCCTGGCGTCATAATTGTGGATGAGGAGCACGATAGTTCGTTCAAACAGCATGAGAGTTTCCGTTACCATGCCCGAGATATTGCCGTACTACGTGGCAAGGATGAGGGTATTCCTGTGGTTCTGGGAAGTGCTACCCCATCATTTGAGAGTTTGCATAATGCCATATCCGGTAAGTACCGAAAACTGGTGCTCTCCAAACGTGCCGGTGGTGCTGTATCACCACAAATCTCTCTGATTGATGTCCGCTCCAGAAAAATGGAGCATCTTCTCTCACCACCACTGATCGACAAAATCAGAGAACATATTGACGCTAACAAACAGGTTTTACTATTTCTCAACCGTAGAGGTTACGCACCAACCATCTTCTGTAGAGGGTGCGGATGGAGCTCTATCTGCCCTCGTTGTGAAATTCATTACACTTTTCACCGCCACAAGAATCGTCTGCTATGCCATCACTGCGGAGGAGAGCGGCAGCGACCTCACCACTGCCCAGAGTGTGGCAGTGAGGAATTAACAGATATAGGTGCAGGAACTGAGAGAATTGAGGAGGCCCTGCAAAATATATTCCCCAAACAATCGGTTACCAGAATTGATCGTGACACCACCAGAAAAAAAGGTGCCATGGATAGCAAGCTGGAACAGATTCATGCTGGAGAACATCAGATTCTTCTTGGTACACAGATGCTAGCCAAAGGACACCATTTCCCAAAGGTAACGCTGGTTGCAATTCTGGATGCAGATGGAGGTCTGTTTGGGTCAGATTTTCGTGCCACTGAGCAGATGGGGCAGCTGATCACCCAGGTTGCTGGGCGTGCTGGGCGTGAGTCAACAAGGGGTGAGGTTGCTATTCAGACTCACAACCCTGACCACCCTCTGCTACTTACCCTATTACAAAACGGATATCCAGAGTTTGCCAATCAGGCACTTGATGAACGTAAACATGCTGCATTACCGCCATATAGCCGCCTTACCCTTATTCGTGCAGAATCCTCAAAACCACAAGCTGCTATACAATTTCTAACAATGGTGCGAAAACAGGCAGAAGTACTCGGCATTGAGCTTGTTGAAATCCTTGGTCCTGTCCCATCCCCCATGGAGAAAAGGGCTGGACGTTACAGAGCACAGTTAATGTTGCAATCAATACATCGCAAACCACTACACCAGCTTCTTGCACTACTTGTGCCGGAAATAGAGAGGATGAAAAGATCTCATACAGTACGGTGGTCTGTTGATGTAGACCCAATGGATATGTTTTGATGTGGCAATGAATACATGGCAGATCACCATCCAGCTACTGGGTGGACTGGCAATCTTTCTCTTTGGACTGGAACAGCTTACCACGGCACTAAAAGTTGTTGCTGGAGAGCGGATGAAGCTACTGCTTTCCAAACTCACCACCAACCGCTTTACCGGAGTGCTATCAGGCACTATCGTAACCTCAATTGTACAGTCATCCTCGGTTACTACAGTACTCTCTGTTGGATTCATTACTGCAGGCCTGATGAATCTAACCCAATCTCTCGGGGTAATAATGGGCGCCAATATAGGCACTACTATCACTGCACAGATTATTGCCTTCAATATTACAAAACAGGCCATGCTGATGGTCTGGCTCGGATTCACTCTTTTCTTTTTTGCAAAACATGAACGTATAAAAAACTATGGCACCCTGATTTTTGGCCTTGGAATGATCTTCTTCGGGATGGGAATCATGTCTGAGGCAATGTCACCTCTGCGTGATAGCCCATGGTTTATCTCACTGATTGCCCAGGCAGAAAACCCCCTTATTGCCATCCTGATTGCTGCCGGATTTACTGCCCTTATACAGTCCTCATCAGCAACTACAGGCATTATTATTATCCTTGCTACTCAGGGATTGATCACTCTACCCATCGGTATTGCCCTCTCCTTTGGAGCAAATATTGGCACCTGTGTTACAGCTGGAATCGCAGCCATAGGAAAACCACGGGAGGCAGTAAGGGCAGCACTATTTCACATTCTATTTAACATATTTGGTGTATTGATCTGGTTCCTGCTGATTGATGAACTGTCATCGTGGGTGCAGCAATTCTCCCCAACTTATGCTGAACTATCCGGACTTGAGCGCCAGAGTGCAGAGGTTCCAAGACAGATTGCCAATGCACACACTCTTTTCAATGTAGTAAACATGCTAATCTTTATTGGTTTTATCGGACCTATTGTTCGCCTGCTGGCATGGCTGGTTCCAGATAAAAAGTCATCAAACTCCAGCCTCCTGGAGCAGGATCTACTCGCTACACCATCACTTGCTCTGGCCGCTACAGAGCGTGAGATTGATGTCATGGGCGATCATGTACTATCTATGCTTCAGCGCAGTATGCCAGAGACTCTGAGCGGCAATAGCCACTCGCTTCACACCCTTGCAGCTGAACAGATAAGGGTCAGATCATCCCTAGTCGAAATTACCGACTATCTGCGCCGTCTGAGTAAACAGGAGCTGACCGAACAGGAGACTACGGAGATGATGCAGTGTCTGGTTGTGATCAACGAGCTTGAGACAATTGGTGAGATTATAGAGAGAGGTATCACGCCAAATGGGCTTATGCGCCATAGAGAGCTCATAAGAATCAGCGACCCTACACAACAGCTATTAATCTCATTTCACCAGGATGTTACAAATGCTGCACGTCAGGCAATGACGGCTTTTCATGACCATAATCCGGAGGTGGCGCAACCTGTTATTGAGATGAAAAGCTACGTTAAAGAATTTCAGGAGCACACAGTCCACCATATGTTGCGCCGTCTGCGGGCGGATGAACCACACCGAGTTGCTGCTTACACCCTGGAAAACAATCTTGTTGGTCATCTTAAGCAGATCCATACTGCTGCAAGAAGAATCGCTCGCCATGTTCCTAACCATGGTGAACAGGAAGAGTCGTAGGAACCTCTAAAGCTCTCCGATCAGATAATCCTCTAGATTCTCACTGCCATCTTCGAGCATAGCAAAACTGCGAATCGAGATCCCTGCATCATGAACAGTATCGCCTGAACCACTCACCAGCGGATGCCAATCTGGCAGAGTTTTACCTTCATGCATCAGGCGATAACTACAGGTAGAAGGAAGCCAATGGAATTCTGCTGTCCTCTCCGGGGTAAGGTGAACACAGGTAGGGACATTTATATTTCGATTTGGGTAGTCACTACAGCTACACTGCTCCAGATCTAGCAGACTGCAGGCGACGCTGGTGTAGAAAACAGCCCCGTCATCCTCATCTTCAAGCTTCTGCAGACAACAGCGGGCACAACCGTCACAGAGAGATTCCCACTCCTCTGTTGTTAGCTCATCCAGTGAACATTGCTCCCAGAAACGGTCGCGCACTACTTCTCCGGCCAGGCTTTCAGCAACACAATGGCGCTTAGTGCTATAAGTACAGTGCCAGTAGTCAGGTAGCCAAAATTCAACAACAGGGCACTGGTAATCAGCATGCTCCCACCGGCAACTGCACTGTAAAGTGTATAACGGTTAGTTCGAAGCTCTCTGCGTATCTTCTCCAGCTCAGAAGATTTCCACTCCAGCGCCAGTTTGCCATCCTGTGCCTGCCTCAGTATCTCATATACCATTTTGGGTATTTCTGGTATCTGTTCCACCAACTCTGGTCCATGCTGTTTAACCTTCTGCCTGAATCCCTCAAAACCCTTGCGCTGCTCAATCCAGTTTTCCAGGAATGGCATGGCTGTTGCCCACAGATCAAGATCAGGATAGAGCTGCTTCCCAAGTCCCTCGATATAGAGCAATGTTTTCTGCAAAAGAACCAACTGAGGTTGCACCTCCATCCCAAAACGGCGCCCAGTACGAAACAGCTTGAGCAGAAGCATGGCAAATGATATCTCGCTAAATGGGCGCTCAAATATTGGCTCACATACACTACGAAATGCTGACTCCAGCTCACCAATCTGGGCTGTTGCTGGCACCCATCCGGAATCTAGGTGAAGTTGCGCAACCTTATTGTAGTCACGATTAAAGAAAGCTAAAAAGTTCTCAGCCAGATAGCGTTGGTCATCCTCAGTCAGACTGCCCATAATGCCGAAATCGACCGCAACATACTGGGGGTGTGCGGGGTCAGATGCATTCACCATGATATTTCCAGGATGCATATCGGCATGGAAGAAGTTGTCCCTGAACACCTGGGTAAAGAAGATTTCTACACCAAGTTCTGAGAGACGTTTTAGATTCACCCTCTCTCTCTTCAACGACTCCAGATCACCGACCGGAATACCGTGGACTCTCTCCATCACCAGCACATTCTCTCTGGTCATGCTCCAATCCGGCTCTGGAACTATCAGAACAGATTCACCAGTGGCAAAATTTCGGCGCACCTGGGAGAGGTTAGCCGCCTCACGCATCATGTCCAGCTCATCCAGAATAATCTGCTCATAGTCAGCAACGATACGCTTTAGATTAAGGCGTCGCCCTTCGGACCAGTAACGCTCTGCAAGGACAGCCATCTGTTTTGCCAAGCCCAGATCCTGCCTTATTCTTTTCTCGATATCCGGCCGTACTACCTTAACCACCACGTCCCTACCATCATTTGTACGTGCAACATGCACCTGTGCTATGGAGGCAGAGGCCAGTGGTGTCTCATCAAAATTTTCAAAAAGATTATCTACAGACTCGCCCAGTGCCTGCTCAATAATTGACCTTGCCTGAGCACCTGGAAAAGGCGGAACTGCATCCTGCAGTTTAGCCAGCTCATCTGCAATATCATCAGGCAGCAGGTCACGTCTGGTTGAGAACATCTGACCCAGCTTTACAAATACAGGGCCAAGATCCTCAAGCGCACGACGAATCCTCTCTCCCTTGACTGCATCCACTGCAGGACCACGATCCCTTCTTAACCAGTAGAGCGGAGAGAGATAGAGCAGAAAACGGAATGGGCGAAAGAGGTGGATGGCCAGAATAATCTCATCCAACCTATGGCGCGCCAGAACACGCTGAATTACCAGCAATCGCACGAGATGGCGAGACCCAACCATAAGCTATTTCTTAAACCCACGATGCAATGCCACAACACCGCCAGTCATATTGAAGTATTCAGTGCGATCAAATCCAGCATCATCCATCATCTCTCGCAACGAATCCTGATTCGGATGCATACGAATCGACTCGGCCAGATACTTGTAACTACTCTCATCATTGGCAACAACCTTGCCAATGAATGGAAGAATTTTAAATGAGTAGAAATCGTAGACAGACTTTAATTTCTCATCTGTTGGCTTGGAGAATTCCAGCACCAGCAGTCGGCCACCAGGCTTCAATGCCCTGTATATAGAGCGCAGCGCCTTGTCCTTATCAGTAACATTACGCAGGCCAAAGGAGATAGTAATGCAATCAAAACTGTTCTCGGGAAATGGAATTTCCTCAGCATTAATCTGTACATACTCTACATTACCAAGAACACCTTCATTGATAAGGCGATCACGCCCCTTAGTCAACATACTGGCATTAATATCAGAGAGTACAACCCTCCCTGCTGGGCCAACAATTTTCGAAAATTGCAAAGAGAGATCGCCAGTACCACCGGCCAGATCCAGAATCTCTTGACCCTCTTGAGCACCACTCATCTCAATAGTGAACTTCTTCCAGAGACGATGAACACCCATCGACATCAGGTCATTCATCAAATCATATTTATCAACAACCGAATCAAAAACACCACGAACCCGTTGTGCCTTTTCATTAACAGCTACATCCTCATAACCAAAATGGGTGGTCTTTTCGTTCATGACATTCTCCAGATCAGGTAGCCATCCGCTCTTCAGTTGTCTTGCGCTCAATTCCCTCTGCCTCAAGCCTGGCAAGATAGTCCTGCCAATACTCATCCATTTTCTCTCCCAACTGATATAACCAGTCCCATGAGTAGATGCCTGTATCATGACCATCATCAAATTTGAGCGAAACCGCATAGTGGCCAACAGGATCAATCTTGTCGATGGCAACGTCAACCTTGCCTACCTGCAGGATCTCCTCACCAGGCGCATGACCACGCACCTCTGCAGATGGGGAGTAGACACGCAGATACTCTGCTGTGTAGTCCCATGACTTGCCGTCCTCATAACTTAAGGTCAATACTCGAGATGCCTTGTCATAACGGATCTCCGTAGGTACTTGATGTGTCTGTTCGCCCATATCTATCTCATCTCCATTAACCGGATACTGTCCGATCGTTGTAAAACTCCTCTGTTCCTGACCAATCCATCCACACAATCGCTACAGTATATAACGACTCAGGTCCTCATCCGCTGCTAGCTCTGATAGATGTTCATCCACATAAGCTGCATCAATCACAACAGCATCTCCTGAACGGTCTGATGCCTCAAATGAGATCTCCTCCAACAATCGCTCCATAACTGTATGGAGACGCCTTGCACCAATATTCTCTGTACGCTCATTTACCTGCCATGAAAACTCTGCAATTCTGTTGATACCATTCTTCTCAAAGCCCAGATCAATGCCGTCTGTTGCCATAAGGGCCGTATACTGCTCGGTCAATGATGCATCTGTCTCGGATAGTATGCATTCAAAGTCCTCCACGCTCAGGGCTGAGAGTTCAACACGAATCGGTAGACGTCCCTGAAGCTCAGGAATCAGATCGGATGGTTTTGATAGATGAAATGCTCCTGAGGCAATAAAGAGGATGTGGTCAGTCTTGATCATTCCATACTTTGTACTGACTGTGCTTCCTTCAACCAGTGGCAATAAGTCACGCTGCACCCCCTCTCGAGAGACCTCACCACCACTTTGACCTTCACTGCGCTTGGCCACCTTGTCAATCTCATCAAGAAAGACAATGCCATTCTGTTCAACACTATTGATTGCTCGTGCCTTAATCTCTTCCTCATCCACCATCTTGTGGGACTCTTCCTCAATCAACAACTTGAGAGCCTCAGCAACTCGCATTTTCTTGGCCTTGGGTGGCTTTCCTCCCATATTCTGAAACATGCCCTGAAGTTGCGAGGTCATATCCTCCATCCCTGGTGGCCCCATTATCTCCACCCCTACTGCAGGAGCAGCTACCTCTATCTCTATCTCTTTATCATCCAGATCACCCTCTCGAAGTTTCTTGCGAAATTTCTGGCGAGTTGGAGACTCATCCTGATCTTCTGCCAGCTCCGACCCTGTGCTCCTTACAGGTGGCAATAGTGCATCCAACACCCGATCCTCTGCAGCATCCTCTGCACGAGCTCGAACTGATTCAACCGCATCCTCACGCACCTTTTTTATGGAGATATCCGCAAGATCGCGTATGATCGACTCAACATCACGACCAACATACCCTACCTCAGTAAATTTTGTCGCCTCAATCTTGATAAACGGGGCATTGGCAAGGCGTGCCAGACGACGTGCAATCTCAGTTTTTCCAACACCTGTCGGACCGATCATTAAAATATTTTTCGGGGTAATTTCGTAACGTAGCTCCTCACTTACCTGCATACGGCGCCAGCGATTACGCAGAGCAATTGCAACGGCACGCTTGGCACCATCCTGCCCAATAATATGTTTATTCAGTTCGTGAACGATCTCTCTTGGAGTCAACTCATTCATCTCAATTAATCCTTATCGCCCAACTCTTCCGTGACCAGGCTTCGGTTAGTAAATACACAGATATCAGCCGCAATAGCCATACTCTTTTCCACAATTTCTGGTGCGCTCATATCACTATTTTCCAACAACGCACGTGCGGCAGAGAGTGCGAAGTGTCCTCCTGACCCGATGGCAACCGCACCATGTTCAGGCTCAATAACATCACCATTACCCGTGATCACCAAGGTCTCATTTTCATCAGCAACCAGAAGCAGAGCCTCCAGTTTGCGCAACATACGGTCAGTTCTCCAGTCCTTTGCCAGCTCCACTGCTGAACGAACCATGTGACCAGAATACTTCTCAAGCTTTCCCTCAAAACGCTCAATCAGGGTGAACGCATCAGCAGTGCCGCCAGCAAATCCAGCGATTACCTTGTCGTGGTAGAGCCTACGAATTTTACGGGCATTGCCCTTCATCACCGTATTACCCATAGAGACCTGTCCATCACCGCCAATCACGACATGATTATCGCGACGTACGCATAGAATAGTTGTTCCGTGGTATTGCTCCATGATCGTTTCCAGAATTTTTTCAAAAAAGGAGTTGGATTCTACCGCAAACCAGCATCATCGGCATATTTGATGGCTTACTGATCCTTTTGTTCAGATGGGTTAAATCTACCGTCCCTGCTTTTCTTTTTTGCTCTGGGGTGTGCCTGATCATAAACCTCTGCCAGATGCTGGAAATCAAGATGGGTATAGATTTGTGTAGTACTGATATTCTCATGCCCCAGCATCTCCTGAACGGCGCGCAGATTCCCGCTCGACTCCAGCAGATGGCTGGCAAACGAGTGGCGCAGCATATGAGGATGAACCCGACGATCCATTCCCCGTTGACGGGCCAATTTCTCTAGCCGTTGCTGAATTGTTCGTACTGCAATACGCTGGCTTCGTTGACTTACAAATAGTGCGTGCTCCCCTTCTGCAGCCATCTGTTGGCGCACATCTAGCCACTGCTTAACAGCCTGTCGAGCTTTTTCTCCAACAGGCAAGACCCTCTCCTTACTACCTTTTCCCAGCACACGGATAGTAGAGTCAGCAAAATTAATATCCCGGCAGTCCACACCTGCCAGCTCCGAAAGACGAAGACCAGAGGAGTAGATCAGCTCAAACATGGCGTGATCACGAACCGATAACGGATCATCATCACTCGAGAACAACAGACTATCCACCTGATCCACATCCAGTGTTGTTGGAAGAGGGCGATCACCTTTGGGCGCTGAAACCCCAGTCACTGGATTGTAGTCAATCCCCTGTTCACGCAACAGATAGTGATAAAACGTTCTGATTGCAGAGAGGTTACGTTGAATAGTGCGGCTGGCAGCCCCCTTGCGGTGACGCTGTGCGACAAAATCTCTCAGATGGTGCGTCGTTAACTCAAGAAAATTATCCCCGTGACCCTCGAGGTGATCACGAAAATACAACAAATCTCTTTCATAGGCCTTCAGGCTATTTGGAGAAAGTCTACGCTCGTTCTGAAGGTGCTTCAGAAAGCGGTCGATCCAGCTCTTCAGATCGTTATTGTTGCTCACCATCACAGTGGCGCAGTGCCGTACTGACCAATGCAGATAGTTGCACCAGAAAATGAGTCCCCATCTTTTCGTGATAATACTGTGAGTCTGCACTTCCTAGTGCTATCAACCCCTGGCCACCAAACTCTCCTAGCGGAAGCAGTGCAACTGATGCGCCATGCTCCAGATCATCGCCAAAAATACTCCCACGCTGCTCCTCTTCAAGTTGACCACAGAAAGGCACGCTATCCTGAAGCAGCGCTTCAAACAATTTATGTGTCTTCTCATTTTCTGCATGTGGCAACAGAATTACCACCTGCTCAATACCAAAATGGTCCCGCAGAGACTCATAAAGTGAGGCTACAACTCCATCGCGATTCTCACAATTCATCAGCTCAAGGGTGAGACGATGCATATTCTCGCTAAGAGCATCATTCTCACGCGCCACATGAAGCAGGGTATGAATCTCATTTTTGAGACGGCTATTATCTGCTCTTAACTGTCCAACCTGGCGCTCGATCAGAGATACCGCAGCACCACTTTGATGGGGCACCTCCAGATCATTCAACAACTCCGGGTAGGTGACAAAAAAGTCGTTATGTTTTGTCAGATATGCGGCGACATCATCGCTGTCAATATCATGAATCTCTTCATGGTTAACTGGTTCCTGTTGACTCATAACTCTATTACACCCTCAAATACTGTTTCTGCCGGACCAGTCATCATTACTGGCGCATCTCCTCCCAACCATCTGATGGAGAGCTCTCCACCCGTCAACCTGGCCTTAACCTCGCTACCAAGTTTCCCCTGCACGATACCAGCCACGACTGCTGCACATGCGCCTGTACCACAGGCCAGGGTCTCACCAGTGCCTCGCTCGTAAACCCTTAATTTAATCTCTGCGGAGCTGACTATCTGCATAAAGCCAACGTTCACCCGCTGTGGAAAACGCTCATGTGATTCCAAAAGCGGTCCCAATCTATCGACTGTTGCATCATCCAGCTCATCAACAACAAGCACTACATGCGGGTTACCCATGGATACTGCTCCAACCTGCAGCTTCTCTCCATCAACATCAATCTCATAAATATCAGCCTGCTCGTCAGCAACAAATGGGATTCTTGAAGGCTCCAGAATCGGGGAGCCCATATCAACGGTTACCCATCCATTATCCTGTAGTTGCAGGGTAATGATGCCACTGGCAGTCTCCACCACAATCTCATTTTTACTGCTCAAGCCCTGATCATGAACAAAGCGGGCAAAGCACCGTGCACCATTGCCACACTGCTCTACCTCACCACCATCCGCATTCCAGATGCGGTAACGAAAATCCGTGCCCTCACGCTGTGCCGGCTCAACCAACAGCAGCTGGTCACACCCAACTCCGAAATTACGATCTGCCAGAAAACGAACCTGCTCTGGGGTTGGCTCAAAAGGCTCACTGACTGCATCGATTACAACAAAATCATTGCCTAAACCGTGCATCTTGGTGAAACGTAATCTCATCTTAACTCCTGCCTAAAAACTATCCGGAATGTGCTCACCCGCATATAGTGATGCAATGGTTTCTCGATCTCGAACTACCGTTGCCTTACCTCCAGACACCATAATCTCTGCAGCACGTGGGCGAGAGTTGTAGGTTGAGCTCATAACAAAACCATAAGCACCAGACGACATCACCGCAAGCAGATCACCTGATTCCACATTCAGTTCACGATCCTTCCCCAGAAAATCTCCAGTCTCACAGATAGGACCCACAACATCATAGTTACTCTTATCACCAGAGGTACGTTCCTCAACTGGAACAATATTCTGCCACGCACTATAGAGGGCTGGACGGATAAGGTCGTTCATTGCCCCATCCACAATACAGAAATTCTTCTCCTCACCCTCTTTTATAAACTCCACTCTGGTCAGCATTACTCCGCCATTGCCAACCATGGCACGTCCAGGCTCCATGATAATCTCAAGCCCTCTACCATCCAGTTTTGTTGTCACTGCTTTCACATAGGACTCTGGAGATGGTGGATTATCATTGTTGTAATCAATTCCAAGCCCGCCACCTACATCAATATGGTGCAAGTTGATACCATCTTCACCAAGCTGATCTACTAGCAGCAACACTCGATCAAGCGCATCCTCAAATGGGGAGAGCTCCGTTAACTGTGAACCTATATGACAATCAACCCCTATAATCTCAAGATTAGCCATCGTGGCGGCGTGCCTATAGACATCTCGCGCTCGATCAATAGTGACCCCAAACTTGTTGGAGCGTAGCCCGGTAGAGATATAAGGATGAGTGCCGGCATCCACATCTGGGTTGACTCGCAGCGATATTGGAGCGCGTAGTCCCATGTCACCAGCCACCTTATTAACCCGTTCCAGCTCTGCTTCAGACTCAATATTAAAGCAGCGTATACCCACCTCAAGCGCTCGCCTGATCTCACTCTTACGCTTGCCAACACCAGAGAAGACAACTTTTCCAGCATCCCCTCCAGCCTTTAATACACGCTCCAACTCTCCAACCGAGACAATATCAAAACCTGCGCCCACACTTGCAAGCAATGCCAAAACAGCAAGATTAGAGTTTGCCTTGACCGCAAAACAGATCAGATGCGATTCACCATTAAAGCCCTGCTCAAATGCCTGCCACTGAGCACGAATTGCACTCTCAGAATATATAAATAACGGGGTGCCATAATCTTCTGCGAGATTCCTCATGGGAATTGACTCCGCATAGAGAGCGCCCTCCCGTCTTTCAAAAAATGAGTTCATCTTTTTACTATTGAGCGCGATGCTGTTCCAGAATTAGTGTTCCAAGACGGTAACGAATTTTGTTGATCTCTTTGAGTGTCTCATCTGCAGATTCAACATTCTGGCTCTCTCGCAGGGTACTCTCCTCCTGCTCCAAGCTGCCAAGCTTGATGCGCAACTCTGTCATCTCCTTATGACGCTGGCGCAGACGTGTAGCCTCGTCACGTAACTGCACTGCCTTTGCCGATGATGCCTTGGTAGACTGCTGTTCCAACTTCTCTGCACGTAGATCATCCGGCAGATACAGATCACCCGCCTGCCCACATGCAGAAAGCATGGCTACCGTCAAAATCGGTAACAGTGTCATAGATAACTTTTTCATATTCATGAGGATAAGTATAAACTTCATAACCCATGGAAACCATCTCTCATATCACTATTGAACCCTCTTCAAAGGCCTCCTCAACCGTTATATGGCTACATGGACTCGGGGCAGATGGTCATGATTTTGAGGGTATTCTTCCCATGCTTGAGCTACCGGCAGATCATACTATCCGCTTTATCTTTCCACATGCACCAGAGCGGCCCATCAGTGTTAATGACGGGATGGTGATGCGTGGCTGGTATGACATAACAAGCTTCGATTTTGGTAAACGTGGAGATATTGATGGCATAGAATCCTCTGTTAAATCAATCGGTCAGTTGATTGATAAGGAGATTGAAAGCGGAATAGTCTCCAGCAACATTCTATTAGCCGGATTCTCACAGGGCGGTGTTATTGCACTCCATACAGCACTGCGTTATCCACAACAACTTACCGGAGTAGTAGCCCTCTCAACCTACCTGCCATATTCTGAAAAAATCCCAGTCGCTGATCACAACCCCTCTACTATCTTCTGTGCACATGGAACTAATGATCCCATCGTCCCTTACTCTGCTGGAGAAGAGGCAAAAACAGTTCTGGATGAAAAAGGATATAGAACAAAATGGCATCAATACCATATGGAACATGCTGTCTGCACCGAGGAGATTGATGAGATCAGCAGCTTTATTCAAGAGTACATGGGGCACTAATTAGACAGGCACTGGAAGTGTAGACAAAAATGTAGGCAAAAAGAAAAAGGGTTGCCTCAAACAAGACAACCCTTTTTGAATTTTCCTGCAAGCTGGTGTTTATGCAGG
>CAYQBY010000037.1:0-15413 GCA_964415865.1 uncultured Piscirickettsiaceae bacterium
ACCCGCGACCCCCGGCGTGACAGGCCGGTATTCTAACCAACTGAACTACCGCTCCACATTTTTTACAACACAATATTTGGTGGGTGCTGCAGGGATCGAACCTGCGACCCTCGCCTTGTAAGGGCGATGCTCTCCCAGCTGAGCTAAGCACCCTATCTGTCTTCAGATAGCGCGCGCTAGTCTACGATATCCCATGTCTTATTACCAGCCTAAATAGAGTTTTTTTGGTACTAATGGGTCTGTATCACAGATGACTCAGAACCATTTTCAGAACGACTACCGGACTCTTCTATCTTCTCCTCAGCCAGCTCTTTTTTCGTTAGTGGTTCTGGTGAAAATTGCAGTGCAATCTCCAATACCTCATCAATCCATCTGACCGGTTTTACCTCAATATCATTGAGAATATTTTCAGGAATCTCCTTGAGATCCTTTCTGTTCTCCTCAGGTATCAATACTGTACGAATTCCACCTCGATGGGCTGCCAACATCTTCTCCTTGAGGCCACCAATCGGCAAGACCTCACCACGCAAGGTAATTTCACCAGTCATTGCTACCTCCGCACGGACAGGGATACCTGTAAGCACAGAGACCAGTGCTGTACACATCCCTATTCCAGCACTTGGCCCATCCTTGGGAATGGCACCTTCTGGGACATGGATATGGATGTCGTTCTTTTCGTAATATGAGGCCCTGATACCCAGCATGGCAGAGCGGCTACGTACTACTGTCATTGCCGCCTGAATGGACTCTTTCATCACATCACCCAGCTGACCGGTTACCGAGAACTTGCCTTTACCAGGCATTACTGCCCCCTCAATGGTCAATAGCTCTCCACCGACCTCGGTCCATGCCAACCCGGTAACCTGACCAATCTGGTCATTCTTGTCCGCCAGACCGAAGCGGAATTTTTTCACTCCAAGATAGTGTTCCAGGTTACGGATAGAGACCGATATCTTGCCACTCTGCTCCTTCAGGACCAGCTCCTTTACTACTTTACGCAGCACCTTGGAGATCTCACGTTCCAGATTTCTAACCCCAGCCTCCCGGGTGTAGTGACGAATCATCTGACGCACAGCGCCATTGCTGATGGTCACCTCTTTCGACTTAAGACCATTGTCTTTCATCTGTTTTGGAATCAGGTACTGACGTGCAATATTTAGCTTCTCCTCCTCGGTATAACCGGGAATCCTGATCACCTCCATGCGATCTCGCAGTGGCCCAGGTATATTCATGCTGTTGGCTGTAGCCACGAACATTACATCCGACAGATCATAATCCACCTCAAGGTAATGGTCTCCAAAGGTATTGTTCTGCTCAGGATCCAACACCTCCAATAGGGCTGAGGCTGGGTCACCCCGAAAATCCATCGCCATCTTGTCAATTTCATCCAGCAAAAACAGAGGGTTTCTGACCTCGGCCTTACTCATGTTCTGGATAATCCTGCCCGGCATTGAGCCAATATAGGTACGTCTGTGACCGCGAATCTCGGCCTCATCACGCACTCCGCCCAATGACATCCTTACAAATTTACGGCTGGTAGCGCGGGCAATAGATTGTCCCAATGAGGTTTTACCAACCCCTGGAGGGCCAACCAGACAGAGGATTGCACCCTTGATCTTGCCCACTCTCTTCTGCACTGCAAGATACTCAAGAATTCGCTCCTTGACCTCCTCCAGTCCATAATGGTCCTCATCAAGAATCTTCTCTGCACGTGCCAGATCACCGCGCACTTTTGAGCTCTTCTTCCAGGGAACAGCTATAAGAGTCTCAAGATAGGTACGTACAACAGCTGCCTCTGCAGACATGGGAGACATCATCTTCAGCTTCTTCAGCTCAGCATCTGCCTTCGCCTGTGCCTCCTCAGACAGATCAGCTTTCTTGATCTGCCCCTCTAGCTCATCCATGTCGTTGGTTCCATCCTCGGATTCCCCCAACTCCTTCTGGATCGCCTTGATCTGTTCATTCAGATAGAATTCGCGCTGATTACGCTCCATCTGTTTCTTGACCCTACCCCGCACCCGCTTCTCCACCTCAAGAATATCGAGCTCACCCTCCATAATGGAGAGAATATTCTCCATCCTCTCTTGCACATCGAAGGTCTCCAGCAGCTGCTGCTTCTCATCTATTTTGAGAGTCATGTGTGCCGCCACCGTATCACTGAGACGACCCGGATCATCTATTCCCTCCAGTGATGTCAGCACCTCTGGCGGAATCTTTTTGTTCATTTTTACATAGTGTTCAAATTGCCCCTCAAGAGAGTGCGAGAGCACCTCAATCTCAGTGCCACCAACAATCTCTCCACGGTGAACAGATACCCGAGCCCGCATATACCCCTGGTCCTCATCAATATGGTGAATCAGCGCACGATTGGCACCCTCCACCAGAACCTTTACGGTACCATCCGGCAGTTTCAACAGTTGAAGAATAGTGGCTACGGTACCCGCACCAAACAGATCACCTATAGATGGCTCGTTCTCGGTCGCACTCTTTTGTGCAACCAGAAGAATCTTTTTGTTTTCGACCATTGCAGCTTCCAGTGCAGCAATGGAACGAGGACGTCCGACAAACAGCGGGATCACCATGTGCGGGTAGACCACCACATCACGCAGCGGCAGCAGTGAATACTCCTGCGTCAATGGATCAACTGGAGCAGCGCTCTTGTCTTCTCTTCCCATGGAATTTCAGATACTACTCAGCAGCAGCGAGCTTCTCCTGCTCTCCCCCCTCAAAAATCAACAGTGGCTCTGATTTATCATTAATAACAGTAGCATCTACCACCACCTTCTCAACATCATCATATGATGGCAGGTGATACATGGTATCGAGCAGAGCATGCTCCAGAATGGAACGCAGACCACGAGCACCTGTCTTGCGCTTGATTCCTTTTTGGGCAATTGCATGCAGGGCATCATCACGAATATCGAGTTCAGCGCCTTCCATCTCAAAGAGTTTGCCATACTGTTTAGTCAGAGCATTCTTGGGCTCGGTCAAAATCTTGACCAACGCATCCTCATCCAGCTCCTTTAGAGTGGCCTCCACTGGAAGTCGGCCGACAAACTCAGGAATCAATCCATATTTAATCAGATCCTCCGGCTCAACTCCCTCCAGCACCTCACCGATGGAGCGTTCATCATCCTTGCTCTTCACCTCAGCCGCAAAGCCAATCCCGCTCTTTTCGGAGCGATCACGAATAATCTTGTCGAGCCCGGCAAAGGCGCCGCCACAGATAAAGAGGATCTTGCTGGTATCAACCTGCAGAAATTCCTGTTGCGGATGTTTTCTTCCACCCTGTGGCGGAACAGAGGCTGTTGTACCCTCAACCAGTTTCAGCAGTGCCTGCTGCACACCCTCACCAGAGACATCACGAGTAATGGATGGGTTATCTGACTTACGGGATATCTTGTCTATCTCATCCACATAGATGATGCCACTCTCGGCACGCTCTACATCGTAATCACACTTCATCAACAGTTTTTGAATAATGTTCTCTACATCCTCACCAACATAACCGGCCTCGGTCAATGTAGTGGCATCAGCAATAGTGAATGGAACATTAAGGATACGGGCTAGAGTCTCTGCAAGCAGGGTCTTTCCACACCCTGTTGGGCCAATCAAGAGCACATTACTCTTGGCAAGCTCTACGTCATCTTTTTTATAATCTGACTCTACGCGTTTGTAGTGGTTATAGACTGCAACAGCAAGGGTCTTTTTAGCCTGATCCTGACCAATCACATAGTCATCCAGTGTTGCCCTGATCTTCTCCGGGGTTGGCAATGATGATTCTGATGAGGCTTCTGCACTCTCCTCCTGCTCCTCCCGAATGATATCGTTACAGAGCTCTACACACTCATCACAGACATAAACTGACGGACCCGCAATCAGTTTTCTTACCTCAGTCTGACTCTTTCCACAGAAAGAGCAGTAGAGTAGCTTGCCATCTTCCTCTTTTTCACTCATATAATTTGTACCTTTCGTACGTTGAGCAACCAGATTACTCGTAACATTATTATTGGTTTTTCCCGATCTACGCGAGAATGACTGTTCTTTATACTATATCAGGCAGATTATACAAGGCGTGCCATCTAAATAACCGACTATTTTTCTCTGTTATTATGCTCGACTGGAGAGAACCTTGTCAATAAGACCATACTCAACCGACTCATCACCGCTCATGAAATTGTCACGGTCTGTATCGTTGCGAATCTGATCGATAGGCTGACCTGTATGGTTAGCCAGAATCTTGTTCAACCTCTCACGCACATCGAGAATCTCCTTGGCATGAATCTCAATATCAGAGGCCTGTCCCTGAAAACCACCAAGTGGCTGATGAATCATCATTCTTGAGTGTGGCAGACAGAAACGTTTCTCCGCCGCACCCCCTGCCAACAACAGTGCGCCCATACTGGCGGCCTGGCCAATACACATGGTACTGACATCTGGCTTGATGAACTGCATGGTATCGTAGATGGAGAGCCCTGCAGTTACTGAACCACCAGGTGAATTTATGTAGAGGTGAATATCCTTGTCTGGATTCTCCGACTCAAGGAAGAGCAGCTGTGCCACTACAAGGTTGGCCATCTGGTCCTCAACCTGGCCCACCATAAAAATGACTCTCTCCTTAAGCAGACGAGAGTAGATATCATAAGCCCTCTCCCCACGTGAGGACTGCTCTACTACCATTGGTACCATGCCGATATTTTCTATTGGTGAACTCATCTTTTTCTCTTCCTCAATTACACAATTACACCACTGACAGACATAATTCCGGCCTAAGCAGTACGGTTGGAATTAGCCTTCTGCATCAAATCCTCAAACCCAATACTTTCATCACTGACTGCAGCGTCACTCATTACCAGATCCACAATCTGCTCCTCAAGTGCCAAATTCTGTACCCCCTCCAGTTCCTGTGGATTCTTGTTATACCACTCAATAACCTCTTGTGGATCCTCATAGCCGGAAGCCATAGTCTCGATATGCTTCTGTACCTTGGTTGGATCAACCTGAACATTATGTTCACGAGTAATCTCAGCCAGGACCAGCCCAAGCTTGACCCTGCGCTCCGCCTGCTCCTTGAATAGATCAGGACTCAGAGCTCCCTCCTGCCCCTGCATCTGCTGCTGCATATTTTCAGCCATGCGGGCAGCCTCTTCATCAATAAGTGGAGTTGGAATATCAAAGCCATGTGCTGTATATAGCCCATCCATCACCTGATTCTTGTTAACCTGACCAACAGCCTGGTCGCACTCACGCTGCATATTGTCACGAATCTGGGCACGGAAGGCATCAACCCCGCCCTCAGTCACACCATACTTGGCAATAAACTCATCATCTATCTCTGGCAACACTGCCTCTGAAACAGTATTTACCGTGATAGCAAACTGGGCTGGCTTACCAGCCAATTCCTCTGCTGCATAATCCTCAGGGAAGGTGACATCAATACTCTTATCCTCACCGGCTTTCATTCCGGCAATCCCCTCTTCAAAACCCGCAATCATTGAACCGGCTCCAAGAGTAACCGGAACGCCTTCAGCAGAGCCACGATCAAACTTCTCACCATCAACTGTTCCAACAAAATCAATGACCACCTGATCACCATCTACAGCCTCGCGCTCAACCTCACTCCAGCTCTGTTGCTGACTACGTAGATTGTCAATCATCTTGTCCACGTCATCCTCACCAATCTCGACAACAGGCTTCTCTACCTTGATATCTGCAAATGATGCAATCTCAAACTCTGGATAGACCTCAAAGGTCGCCTTGTAGGTGAGATCCTTGCCTGCTGCAATCTCTTCAGGATCAATCTTTGGAGCACCTGCCGGAGTCAAACTCTCCTTGGTAACTGCCTCACCAAAACTGGCCTGAATAACCTCTCCTGCAACCTCATGAAGTACAGAGTCCCCAAAACGCTTCTTGACTACCGCCATTGGTACCTTTCCAGGGCGAAAACCATTCAGCTTGGCCGTATTTTTCAGGCGGTTGAGACGGTTCGCAACCTCTTTGTCAATACGCTCCGCAGGAACAGTAATTGTCATTGCGCGCTCTAGCCCTTGGGTTGTTTCTACAGATACTTCCATGTCTACTCTCGATTCCGTGGTTGAAAGCCGCGTATTGTACCCCAAAATATCACTCTGGCAGTACCCTAAAAAACCAATCATGGTTAGAATGGGTGCTTTCATCATGGACGAAAGAAGTGAGCATGGAGGGCAATCATGAGTAGTGGAAAAATTTATCCGGTCAATAGTGACTTTGCAGCACAAGCCAACATTACCAGTGAGCAGTATGATGAGATGTACCAACAGTCCATCACCAATCCTGAGGGTTTCTGGGCAGAACAGGCCACCAACTACCTAACCTGGTTCAAACCATGGGATACCACGCTGGACTGGAGTTATGACAGTGATGTACATATCAACTGGTTCAAGGGTGGAAAATTAAACGCCTCATACAACTGCCTTGATCGTCACCTTGAGGAACGTGGTGAGCAGACAGCCATACTGTGGGAGGGAGACGACCCTAACGAGGATCGCAAGATCAGCTATCGGGAGCTGCATGCCGAGGTCTGCAAATTTGCCAATGTACTGAAGTCTCGTGGCGCAAAAAAGGGGGATCGTATATCCATCTATATGCCCATGGTCCCAGAGGCTGCAGTGGCGATGCTGGCATGCACCCGTATTGGTGCCATCCACTCTGTGGTTTTTGGTGGCTTTTCCCCTGATGCTCTGCGTGACCGTATTCTCGACTCGGATTGCCAGATTGTAATTACTGCAGATCAGAGTATTCGTGGTGGCAAAAAGGTTCCACTCAAGGATAACGCAGATCAGGCAATAGCCTCCTGCCCTAATGTTCACACCTCAGTTGTAATTAGACGTGGGGGTGACCCTGTTGAGTGGCATGAGGGACGGGACATCTGGTACCACGAGGCGATGGAGAGTGCCTCCACTGATTGTGCTCCTGAGGAGATGGATGCCGAGGATCCAATGTTTATCCTCTACACATCCGGCTCCACCGGAAAACCAAAAGGGGTTCAACATACAACCGGCGGTTATATGTTGCATGCCGCCATCACCCATAAACTGGTGTTTGATTACAAGGATGGTGAGATCTACTGGTGTACCGCCGATGTAGGTTGGGTAACCGGGCACACATATATACTCTATGGACCACTGGCCAACGGTGCTACCACCATGATGTTTGAGGGTATACCAACCTACCCCACGGTCTCCCGTTTCTGGGATGTATGCGACAAACATAATGTAGCAAGCTTCTATACCGCACCCACAGCAATTCGAGCCCTGATGGCTGCAGGTAATGAGCCGGTAAAGAGTACCTCCCGAAAATCACTACGTCTGCTTGGTACCGTAGGCGAGCCTATCAACCCTGAGGCGTGGGAGTGGTACTACAATGTTGTGGGTGATGGCCGCTGTCCAATTGTCGACACCTGGTGGCAGACCGAAACTGGTGGCCACCTGATCACCCCACTCCCGGGGGCACATCCACTTAAACCAGGCTCTGCAAGCCGTCCATTCTTTGGGGTACAGCCAGTACTACTGGATGATGAGGGCAATGAACTGGAGGGGGCAACATCCGGCAATCTGGCAATGAAATTCCCATGGCCTGGACAGATGCGTACTCTCTATGGTGATCACAGCCGTTTTATAGAGACCTATTTTACCCAGTTCCCTGGATACTACTTCAGTGGTGATGGTGCTCGACGTGACGAGGATGGTTACTGGTGGATTACCGGCAGGGTCGACGATGTACTTAATGTATCAGGGCATAGATTAGGGACTGCAGAGATCGAGTCCGCGTTGGTACTACATGATCAGGTTGCTGAATCAGCCGTTGTGGGGTACCCGCATGAGATTACCGGACAGGGAATATACGCCTTTGTCACCCTTATGCAGGGAACTGAAAGCAGTAATTCCCTCAAGGACGAGCTGGTCGCACTGGTACGCAAGGAGATTGGACCAATTGCCAAGGTTAATATTATCCAGTGGGCCCCAGGGCTACCAAAAACCCGTTCCGGAAAAATTATGCGTCGAATTCTACGCAAGATTGCCGCCAATGAGCTGGAGGATCTGGGAGATACATCAACCCTGGCTGACCCTTCTGTGGTTGAGGAGTTAATCAACAACAGAGAGAACAGATAAACCACCCACACAAACCCACTTTAATCATACGGAAAAATAGTTGCGCAGACTCTCCCAACAAGTATGATGAGGGGATAATAAATATAGAGTAAACACCTTGCTGAGTCTATGATCAGTCAAAGGTGCTGTTTTGGAGGGAATATGATGTATAGAAAGCTGATCACTTTCATATTTGTTGCCATGTTGCCGTCACTATCCCATAGCTGGGATGGTTTTGACCGTGGGGGTGAGGCCGAAGAGGCAATGACCCTTACACCCAACATTGAGAACGGCAAGAAGATATATGAGACCTGCTCTCTCTGTCACACCTCAGAGGGTTGGGGAATGGCGCCAGGCATTGGCCAATACCGTATTCCAGGAACATATCCACAACTTGCCGGTCAGCACCAGTCTGTTTTGATCAAGCAGTTAACTGATATCCGCCAACTTAATCGTGACAACCCGGTGATGTATCCGTTCACCCTTAACAAATATATTGGTAATGCTCAGGATATTGCAGATGTCACCGGCTACATCACTACCCTCTCTATTAACCGGCAAAACTACCACGGAAAAGGCAACGATCTTGAGCATGGCAAGAAACTTTATCAGGACAATTGCGCCCAATGCCATGGCGACAACGGTGAGGGTGACCCAGAAAACTTTTACCCCAAACTAACCAATCAACACTATGAGTATATGTTAAGACAGTTTATCTGGATCAGGGATGGTAAACGAAGAAACGCCAATCGCAAGATGGTTGAGCAGATTCAGAAATTCAATTACAGAGATATAAAAGCTGTTATTGACTACTCATCGCGACTTTAAATAATCAATAATAACAACATACTATAAAACCTATTAGAGGAGTTTTATCAAGATGAAAAAGCTATTTGTCCCTCTCCTGATTTTTGTAGCAGGCATGGTTGCCCTCGGTGGCGTAAATGTATTCTTTGGTGCAACCAACGAGATGGCCTTCTGTACATCATGCCACTCAATGAAGATAAATCTTGAGGAGTATAAACACACGGTCCATTACAAAAATCAGTCTGGTGTACAGGCAACCTGTTCTGACTGTCACGTACCGACACAATTCTTCCCCAAGGTTCTTGCCAAGGTTATGGCGGCCAAGGATGTATATCACTGGGTGCTTGGTACTATTGAACCAGATGAGACACAACTTGTAAGCACAGATGACAATGGAAACTGTCCTGATCTCTTTATCCCTATCAAGGAGGGATCCAACCTCTGTATTCCAAACTACGGGGATGCCTACAGCGAAGATGATATGAGCGAGGAGGCAGAGGAGCGTCGTGAGGCTGCCCTGGAGAAATACAATGCATATCGCTGGAAGATGGCAAACAGTGTCTGGGACAAGATGAAGGCATCCGACTCACGCGAGTGCAGAAACTGTCATGACTTCGAGAATATGGATCTGGATAGCCAGGATCGCAGCGCCCGCAAGAAACATGGTCGGGCCACAGAGAAGGGGCAAACCTGTATAGATTGTCACAAGGGAATAGCCCATGAGGAGCCCGATGAGCCAGATGAAGATGAAGATGAAGATGACGACGAAGATGAAGAAGAATAGGAGCAGCACAATGAAAATAACAGCCATCGCCCTACTCTCTCTTCTCTTCTCCGTTACTGTATCTGCTGATGATGCACTTGACCAGGAGCTACGCAAAGCGGTTGCCAATGGTGACTTTGAGGCCACTCAACAACTTATTGATAGAGGTGCCAATGTAAATAGCAGGGGAGGATTTGGCCATACCCCACTCATCTATGCCGCCGAGGATGGCCAGATCTCAATTGCAAAGCTACTGATTGACAACGGTGCTCGTCTTGATGATCAGACAAATGGTGGGTATACCGCCATCTCTGCTGCTGCAGATGAGGGAAGTATTACCCTCGTATCTCTACTGCTCAGATCAGGTGCCGACCCTCATATCAAGACCCGCAATGGAATGGATGCACTGATGGTGGCAATCCGTAGTGGTGATGCAGATGTTATCTCCATGCTGATGGCCTATAACAGCAATATCAATACTGCAGATCGCCATGGACGCACTGCTCTTATGATAGCAACCCAACAGGGTCATATTCATACCGTAAACATGCTTCTTCTAGCCAGCGCAGGAATGGATATCCGTGACAAAAACGGCATGACTGCCCTGATGGTGGCGGCGGACAGAGGCAATCTGAAGGTTATGTCAGCACTCCTTAAACGTGGCGCATCAACATCTGTTACTGATGACCATGGGGCCACCGCACTCCATTATGCCGTCTCTAACAAGGGGGTTGATATCGCCTTAATGCTACTGAACCATGGCAGCAGCATAAATGCCACAGACAAGGATGGCTGGACTCCGCTCATGGAGGCTGTAAGTAGCGGCAATATGGATCTGGTAAAAGTTATGATTCAACGTGGCGCAAATACAGATGTTCGTGATAATGAGGGGCTTGATCTTGTCCTGATTTCTGAAATGAATCGTCATCATGAGTTAACGAAATATTTGCGCAAACTTATAAAAAATTAATTACCCTAAAACGGTTCAGCCGCATTCTGAATGCAGTCACAATAAAGTAATATAAGAAGATGCGGATACTCTGATCTACCTATATTTTCTTGCACAACAAGTTTTATTTATATTATTATTGCTCTGCTCTGAGTTGAAAGACTTTGAGCAAATTAATATTAATTTTAACAAAACATCTCTAATTAACTTTAGGAGGAGATATGAAAGCAACTAAACTTGCTATGGCCATCATTGGTGGCTGCGCAATTAGTCTGTCTGTATCTGCAGGCGGAAATATGACAGGGGCTGATGCATCAATGCTATCCAATACCTGTGCCGGTTGTCACGGTACTGATGGTAGTAGTTCTGGACCAGCTATTCCATCCATTGGCGGAATGTCTGCAACCTACATGACAGATATGATGAATGCATACAAGTCGGGCGATACTGTCAGTACCATTATGGGACGTATTGCCAAGGGCTACAGCGAAGATGAGATCGGCGCAATGGCTAACTACTTCGCCGAGCAGTCACAGACTCGTGCAGATCAGTCTTTTGACAAGGCCAAGGCTGCCAAGGGTATGAAGCTACATGACAAGTACTGTGAGAAGTGTCACTCAGAGGGTGGTTCTCTGGCTGAAGATGACTCCGGTATTCTGGCTGGTCAGCTAGTACCTTACCTTCACTACAGCATGGAAGACTTCGATAATGGAGATCGCTCTATGCCCAAGAAGATGAAGAAAAAGGTCAAGAAGCTGAACAAGAAGGAAGGTGCTGCCGGTATGGAAGCCATCCTCAACTACTACGCCAGTCAGCGTTAAGGAGGAGAAAATAAAATGAGTAAATTTAATCGTAGAGATTTTCTGAAGGTTTCTGGTGGAGCAGTTGGTGCTGCAACCATTGCCACTTCTGGGCTATCTTTTGCAAATACCAACCTTGATTCGCGCGGTCGTGTTGTGGTTGTTGGTGGTGGTCTGGGTGGCGCAACTGCAGCAAAATACATTAAGCGTGCCGATGCATCCATTGATGTGACTATCATTGAGCCAAACAAGACCTATTACACCGGCTTTACCAGTAACCTGACCCTGACCGGAATGGTTACCATGGATCAGCTTGGTCACACCTATGAGGGTCTTACTGCAATGGGTATCAAGGTTGTTCATGACTCTGTTACCGAGATTGGTGACAAGGCCGTGAAGACTGCTGGTGGTGGAAGCTACGGCTTTGACCGTTGCGTGGTATCTCCAGGTGTTGACTTCAAGTTTGTTGAAGGACACAGTGAAGAGGTTGCCAACAAGTCAGTCACTCATGCATACAAGTCTGGTCATCAGATGAACCTGCTTGGTGAGCAGCTTCGTGGAATGAAGGATGGCGGTACTGTAGTAATTGCAGCACCTCGCAACCCGTTCCGCTGCCCTCCTGGACCTTATGAGCGTACTAGTCAGATCGCTTCATACCTGAAGACTCACAAGCCAAAATCAAAGATTATTGTTCTTGATCCAAAGGGCAAGTTCTCCAAGTTTGGTCTGTTCCGTGAGGCATGGAATATCCATTATGGATTTGATCCAGCTGCAGATGGCGCCAATGACGGATCCATGATTGAGTGGAGAAAGATGACTCCTCTGGAAGAGGTTGATGCAGCTACAAATACTGCAATCACAGAGGTTGACGAGGTTAAGGGTGATGTTCTGAATGTTATCCCTGACCAGAAGGCTGGCCATGTTGCACATGTGAATGGTCTGGTTGATGGTGACTGGTGTCCAGTCAATCTGCAGACCTTTGAATCCAAGAAACGTGCAAATATCCACGTTATTGGTGACTCCAGTGCGGCTAAGGGGCTTCCAAAGTCCGGTTATGCAGCGGCATCTGAAGCGAAGGTAACGGCAGCGGCTATTGTTGCAGCATTGAATGGTAACTCTGCTCCAATCCCGGCCTACACCAACACCTGCTACAGTGTGGTTGCACCAAATGATGCATTCTCCGTAGCAGCGGTATACCAGTTGGCTGCAGATCACTCGAAGATCATGAAGGTCTCCGGTGGTCTGACTCCAAGTGGCAAGAACCGTAATGCTGACCATCGTGCTCGTGAGGTGCAGTATGCACTGAGCTGGTACGAGAACATTACCTCTGACGCTTTCAACGACGGCAAGAAGTTGTAAGCTCAGATTAACGTTCTGAAAATGGCCCTCAGAAGGAGACTTCTGGGGGCTTTTTTAATTGCTGACCACCCCAATATATGATGCAGATAGCGCAAGTTACAACTGGCTTGATGCGCAGATTAACTGCTGCATTATTGCCATGGTTGCTTGTTATCTATAGCTATGGAGCAGAATCTGCCAGTCAGGGTTATGAGGTGGTCACAATGGATAATGGCAATATTTTTCATGGCACCATTGCCCATGAAACGTTTGTCATTGAGACCAAGTATGGTCTTGTCACAATACCATACTCTTTTGTTGCATCACTCACGCCCGGCAAGAACGGTAGTGCAGACCAGATTACAACCCACTTGGGAGAGCTCTTTAGTGGGGCTCTTCAGAGTAATGAGTTCACCATCTTACGCTTCGATCAACCCCTACTCCCTCTGGAGGTAGCAGACATATCTGATATACAGTTTTCAAGAAAAACTATCCGTTCAGCACCTGTGATACCGGCGGACTCCATTCAACTAAGCAGTGGGGACCGTTTCACCACATCAATATCCACATCTTCACTGCTTATTATGGCTGATAATGGTCTCTCACTTATCTCTCTTCGGCAGATTCACCTTGTTGATCTTGAAGAGATAGATGGCCAGCTTCAGATTCGTATTACCGATAATGATGGAAAAATCATGCAGGGGAAAATGGGCAGCTCCTCCCTTCAGGTGACAACCCGTTATGGAGACAAGATTGAGATACCATCAATCCAGCTCTCACAGATTGCACTCAACGTGCACTACGGTATGGAATCAACCCTATTTCACTATCGTCAAAAGTTAAACCCTGCCACACTGTTTCATGATCAACTCTATCAGGATGTAGCTGCTCCAGAGATGATAGCTCTGCGTGGTGGAAGCTTCATCAGGGGTTCGAGAACAGCAGATGGTGACAGTGACGAATTACCACTTAAGCCAATGCAGCTAAAACCATTTGCTATCGGCCTGTATGAGGTTACATTTGAGGAGTATGACCTATTCTGCGAGGTGACTGGTCACGAAAAGCCAGATGACAGTGGATGGGGTAGAGGCAACCGCCCTGTCGTTAATGTCTCGTGGAATGATGCAACAACTTATGCCGAGTGGCTTGCCACAAAAACTCGTCAACCATATCGGCTGCCCAGTGATGCCGAGTGGGAGTATGCAGCCCGAGGCGGGACGGAGACTCTGTTCTGGTGGGGCAATCAACAACCCACCATAGAGTCCAACTGTGATGGCTGCGGCAGCATATGGGACGGTGAGCGTACCGCACCGGTGGGTCGCTTCAAGCCAAACCTTTTTGGCCTGCATGACACTGCCGGTAATGTATTCGAGATTGTTGCCGACTGCTGGTCTGACAGCTATGCAGATGCACCAACTGATGGCTCCCCTTACCTCAAGGGTGGATGCGGAAAACGGGTTATCCGTGGAGGGGCATGGAGTTTCCCCCCGCATGAGGTCCGCTCAGCCAACCGCTGGCGTGACTTCCCCAGCAGAAAGAGTGACGATACCGGATTTCGTGTAGCTCGTGATCTTTGATCTAGGAGCCTGTCCAAGCTACTTACGATAAGCTGGTCCGTTCCATTGCAGACCATTGCTCATATATGTATGAAAGAACTCCAAATTACGATATTCATCACTCTGTGGTTTGAACGGTTTTGCACGTATCTGCCTGTTACATCCAACATAACGACGATGCAGGGTTCCAAGACCATCTCCCGAGATGGATTTTCCAGACCACTTGGCACGAAACACAGGGAATCCTGTAGTCTGACCCAACCCGGGAGACAAAATATCTCCTCGAAGATGCTGTCCTGACTGGTACACATGACAATCTGCGCATGCCATATTTAGCTGACCACGTCTGGCATAGAAAAATTTCTTGCCCTGTTCATACGCCTTCAGAGCTCTTGGATCATCAGGAATAATTACCTTGATCTTCTGCCCACGAGCCTCATAACCAATATAAGAGGAAAGATGAGCCATTGTCCCCTTCTCCCATTTCAATGGCTTTTCACTATTACTCCATCGGCATTTATTTATATCTCCCTCCAGAGTAACAACCTTTCCAATTCTGGCATTCCAGTAAGGATATTTTCCACGTATGGCTGAGACATCGTCACCAAAACAACTTTCATAACCATTGCCATTAGCAAATGGCCTGTTCCACTCCTCTTCACCCATCTCTACAAATGATTCATATGGAGGAAACTCCTCAATAGACTCCCACTGCATACGTGATCCTGGATCAATAGAGTAGACCCCATTCCTGAAATCATCAAATAGGGTCTCCTCAAACTTATCAACAAAGTAGGCACGAAAGGCCTTTAAGTCTTCTTCTGGGTCAGCCTGCACATCTAGAGCTCCAAGCGTCAAGAGTGCACAACAAAACCTAACCAGGTTTTTTCTATTCCTGAGTTTGATAAAAATCTTCATGGGTTATGAGTACGCCTCCCTCTACTATATTTAGTAAAGGGAGGAGGTTTTACAGCTAATTATTATCTAGCCCTACCTTACCTACTTTGATGCCTTGGTACCTGTACCAGTTGCGCCCTTGTTATCGGTCCAGGTTACGGTGATCTCATCACC
>CAYQBY010000038.1:0-12297 GCA_964415865.1 uncultured Piscirickettsiaceae bacterium
CCCATGATAAGTAAGGCGTATTGCTCTTCATTGGTTGAATTACCGCATTCAGTGTTCCTTTCTCTGATCTTGGTAACTGTTTAGTCACCATGCCATTGTGGTCAATTACTGCAGTAATTCCTGTATTGGTTGCTCTCAACATGGGTCGTGCCGATTCCAAGGCTCGCATCCTGGCAATCTGCAGATGCTGATAAGGGGCTAGTGAATCCCCAAACCAACCATCATTACTTATTGTCACCAGCAGCTCTGCCTCCGGCAGATTGGAGAATGTCAGATCTGGGTAGGCAACCTCGTAGCAGATGGTGGTTGATAACTGGTGTCCAGCAACGCTAAGTGGCAGCTGATCTTCTCCGCCACTCTTAAAATCAGACAGTGGAATCTGAATAAAATCTAGGACAGGTCCAAGTATGTTACGCATTGGAAGATACTCTCCAAATGGAACCAGGTGCCTCTTGTAATACTCTCCACTCTCTGCACCAAGCTGGATCATGCCGTTAACGTAGCCACCATCCTGATCTGTTTGAATGGGGATACCGGTTAACAGAGTGCGGCCCTCAATCTCCAGTTTTTCTCCCAGCGGAGCAAGAAACCCTTCCGCAATCTGGTGATGAAAGGCAGGGACTGCTGTCTCTGGCCAGATCACAAGTCTTGCATCGGTTGCCTGCTCGGTTTTTGACTGATAAAGGCCAAGGGTTTGATCTCTATACTGGGGCAACCACTTATCACTCTGTTTAATATTCCCCTGGATAAGAGCTACTGTTAGCGGTTCACCTGCAGGCTCTCCCCATCTGATCTGACTACTCCCCCAGGCCAGAAGCATAAGTGTGGACATAACCATAATGGTAACTGTTCGTCTCGTCAGACCCTTGGTAATAACCACCAACAGTACCGCAATCGATGAGAGAAACAGAGAGACCCCAAAGGTTCCTGCCAATGGTGCCAGTCCACTATAGAAGGTTCCGGGCGCTGTATGCCCCAGAAGCAACCAGGGGAAGCCGCCAAGTATGGTGCTGCGAATCCACTCAAACAGTACCCATATGACAGGCAGAAACAGGGGTTTCCTCCCAAGAAGATGGAACAGTACTCCTGCCGCCATGATAAAGAGTGCCATACCGGCGACAAACAGCAATGTCATCAGAATGGATAGGGGCAGATTTACCCCACCAAACTGCTGAATACTTACCTGGATCCAACTGGCACCCACTCCAAACTGGCCAACCCCAAACAGGAACCCTGTAACTGCTGTGGAGCGCAGATCTTTGCAAGCTAGCCAGATGGAGAATAGAGCTGCAAGGGTGAGTGGTGCAACCCAGAAAAACTCAAACGGGGCAAATGCCAGCGGCAATGTAGCCCCTGCAACCAGAGCAGTCCACCTTGATCCTGGCCTAGCCACTACTGGATGTTGTAAATTCCTTGATGCCATTTTGAGGAAGCACATTCACCTGTAATAGATGGATCCTGCGGTTATCTGCACGCAATACTTTGAAGCGGAAATTTCCAATCTCCACACTCTCTCCCCGCAACGGCATGTGGCCAAGGTGCTTAATGACCAAGCCTCCGACAGTATCTATGCTCTCCTCTACAATTGATGAGGAAAAATATTCATTGAACTCGTCAAGCGTGGTTACAGCCTTCACCGTATGTCTGACTGCGCTATGGCGATGGATAAGCCCCTCCTCCAGATCATGCTCATCCTCAATATCACCAACAATTTGCTCTAGCACATCCTCAATTGTCACCATGCCGGAAACCCCGCCATACTCATCTACTACTATAGCAATATGGTTACGGCTGGAGCGGAACTCCTTGAGCAGAACATTAAGGCGTTTACTCTCAGGTACAAAAACTGCAGGGCGAAGGTTCTCACGAAGATTAAAGCGTCCCTCTTCCTCGCGCCAGTGCAGCACATCTTTGGCTAAAAGGATTCCAACAATCTCGTCACGGCTCTCACCTATAACTGGAAAACGTGAGTGGGCTGTTTTTATAACAACAGGAAGAAACTCCTCAGATGAGTCATCGAGACCAACCACCACCATCTGTGCACGCGGGATCATCACATCACGCACCTGCATCTCGGAAAACTGCAGCGCTCCTTCCAACATTGTCAGGCTGTCAGAATCGAGGATCTGCCTCCAGTGGGCGGCCCTTAGTACCTCTACAATCTGCTGTTTATTTGCCGGCTCCAGGCTCTGCCCTCCTGAAAAGAGTGCCTTTAGTCTGGAACCGATGCCAGGTCGGTCTTTGGTCATACTATATTTTTTATGGTTCGAATGGTGAGTATAGTCAATATCTGCCAGTTACGCATAGGGATCTCTGAATCCAAGCCCCGCAAGAATCTCCACCTCTTTACTCTCCATCTCTCTAGCCCCACCATCCTCAACATGATCCATGCCCAACAGATGGAGAACGCCATGAACTATCATATGTGCCCAGTGTGCCTTGAGCTCTTTTTTCTGCTCCCTGGACTCCCTCTCAACCACAGGTGCACAGACCACAATATCACCCAGAGGAAACTCGATCTCTGCAGGCATGTCTGGAGGCACTTCAAACGGAAATGAGAGCACATTGGTTGGGTAGTCCTTCTGTCGATAACGTCCGTTAAGCTCGGCACTCTCATCCTCATCCACCAGTCTGACTGTCAGCTCTCCAACAGAGCCAACCCCCATCTTTGCTATTGCGCTCTCAATCCACTCAACAACAGTGGATTCCTCGGGGGTATCTGTAGAGTCAGTAGCAATCTGAAGAACAACATCAACCACGGCTCTCTGACTCTCCCAGATCTTTCTCATAGGCACGAACTATCTTCTGTACCAGTGGATGACGCACCACATCAAATGACTGAAAGAAGGTGAAACCTATATCCTCTACATCTCGCAGCACCTCAATCACATGACGCAGCCCTGATTGTGTTGCTCGCGGCAGATCAACCTGAGTCACATCACCGGTAACTACGGCGGTGGAGCCAAATCCTATTCTGGTAAGGAACATCTTCATCTGCTCCACTGTTGTATTCTGTGCCTCATCGAGGATTACAAATGCATCATTCAGGGTACGTCCACGCATAAATGCAAGCGGGGCAACCTCTATTACATTACGTTCGATCAGCTTGGTAACTCTCTCAAACCCCAACATCTCATACAGCGCATCATAAAGTGGACGCAGATATGGATCGATTTTGTCTGACATATCGCCGGGGAGAAACCCTAACTTCTCTCCAGCCTCTACAGCCGGACGAACCAATACCAGGCGCTTCACCTCCTCACGCTGCAGTGCATCCACTGCACTGGCAACTGCCAGATAACTTTTGCCAGTACCTGCTGGCCCAATCCCAAAGACAAGATCATGGGTAACGACCTGATGCATATAACGGCGCTGACGTGGCCCACGGGGGCGAATTACCCGATGGCGGGTTTTAACAATAACCTCCGGAATTGACCGTTCCGCCTCTTCAGCCTCCTCCTCTTCTAATTCTCTGTGGTTTAACTCCACCTCTTGTAACAACAGATGTATCCCTTCGGGTGAGATATCGCCATCCACTGTCTCTGCATATAATGTCTCTACAATCTGTGATGCATGCTTAACTGGCTGGCTATCTCCCACAATCCTGAATTCACCACCACGATAGTTGATTTCCACTCCAAGACGGGCCTCTATCTGCCTTAGATGTTGATCTGCCTCACCACAGAGGTTCGCCAACCGCTCCGTATCAAACCCATCAAGAGTCAATTCATGGACTATAGGCTGCACTATACGGTCTCCACCATCGAGCCTCGCAGTGAGTTTGGCAAGGCCTCTGTAATCCTGACATTCACAAACTCCCCGGTCAGGGATAGTGGGCCATCAAAATTCACGACACGGTTATTTTCAGTACGCCCAGCCACCTGAGTGCCAGGCCCTTTTCTTGCCGGCCCCTCAACCAACACTCGCTGCACGGTTCCTACCATATCTCGACTTATATCCATGGCAATCTGATTGAGTCGCTCTTGAAGTCGTGCCAACCGCTTCTGTTTAACCTCATGCGGCACATCATCTGGAAGGTCCGACGCGGGAGTTCCTGGACGAGGGCTATAGATAAAACTGAACGATCTGTCAAAACGCAACTCTGCTATCAGATCCATGGTTGCCATAAAATCATCCTCTGTCTCCCCTGGAAAACCGATAATAAAATCTGAGGATAGACTCAGGTCAGGGCGCACACTACGCAACTGCTTTATTGTTGTGCGATACTCATCAATAGAGTGTCCCCGCTTCATCATGGTTAGAATATGGTCAGAGCCACTCTGTACCGGGAGATGAAGATGACTAACCAGTGACGGCACCTCTGCATAGGTTGCGATCAACTCGGCTGTCATCTCAATAGGGTGCGAGGTGGTGTAACGAATTCGTCCCAATCCATCCATAGCATTAAGGTAATGGAGTAATGTAGCCAAATCAGCTATCTCACCATCTGCCATCTTGCCACGGTATGCATTTACATTTTGCCCCAACAGGGTAATCTCCCTCACCCCCTGCGCCACCAAACCGGCAACCTCGGCCAACACATCATCAAATGGGCGGCTGACCTCTTCTCCACGGGTATATGGCACCACACAGAAACTACAGTACTTGCTGCACCCCTCCATAATACTGACGTATGCAGTTACCCCATTGGCTTGCGGATCAGGTAGCTTGTCAAACTTTTCAATTTCCGGGAATGAGATATCAACTACAGATTTATTTTTTCCAGTCACTGAATCCACCATATCTGGCAGACGATGCAATGTCTGAGGCCCAAAGACGAGATCAACAAATGGGGCACGCTTGCGGATAGCGTCACCCTCCTGGCTGGCAACACATCCGCCAACTCCAATCAATACATCAGAGCGCCGCTCCTTCAGTGGCCGCCACTGTCCGAGCTGCGAGAAAACTTTCTCCTGTGCCTTCTCACGCACAGAACAGGTATTCAACAACAACAGATCAGCCTCTTCCGGGTTATCGGTACGCTGGTAACCATGGGATTTCTCTAGCAACTCTGCCATTCGAGCAGAGTCGTAGTCATTCATCTGGCAACCAAATGTTTTAATCAGAACTTTCTTTGACATCTCGACTCAATAAAAAACGGGAATGGTGCAATTTTACACCATCCCCGTTTTGGCAGTCAGGAAAGAGGATCAGAGATCGTAACCACGCTCCTCATGGGAGGCAATATCCAGCCCCTCAGTTTCCTGTTCAGCAGAGACACGGAGACCGCCGGTCATAACCGCAACTACCTTCAGTATTATCCAGGTGGCAACCGCCGTATAGAGACCGGTTGCAACCACACCAATTAGTTGAATCCAAACCTGATCACTAATGGTAATACCCTCAGCAAGCCCCTGGCCACTAAACAGTCCCAGTTGGCTAGAAGCAAATACACCAGCCATCAAGGTACCAATTATTCCACCAACACCATGTACGGGAAATACATCAAGCGAGTCATCAATCTTTAGAACACGCTTGATAACCAACACCGCATTAAAGCAGACTGCTCCGGCAATGATTCCAATGACCAATGCCCCTGCTGGACCAACAAAACCGGATGCCGGGGTGATTGTTCCAAGACCCGCAATGATTCCAGTCACCGTACCTAGCGCTGTTGGTTTGCCAAACTTCCTCCACTCATAGAACATCCAGGTGATGGCTCCAGCTGCTGCCGAGATATGGGTGGCCAGCATGGCCATGGCAGCATCGCCATTGGCTGCCAGTGCACTACCACCATTGAACCCAAACCATCCAACCCAGAGCATACCTGCGCCCATAACTGTCATTGTCATATTATGTGGCGGCATTGCAGTGGTAGGAAAACCCTTGCGTGGCCCAAGCACAATTGCCGCAACCAATGCCGCAACACCAGCTGTAATATGGACTACAGTACCACCCGCAAAATCGAGCAGACCCATCTCCTGCAACCAGCCACCACCCCATACCCAGTGAGTAATCGGCGAATAGACCACAATTAACCAGATGGAAGAGAAGAGTAGTACTGCGGAGAACTTCATCCGCTCCGCAAATCCGCCAATAATCAGTGCTGGTGTGATTACCGCAAAGGTCATCTGGAACAGGGCAAAGAGAGATTCTGGAATATCTCCTGCAAGAGTCTCTTCCTGTACCCCGGCAAACATGGCTTTGGAGAGTCCCCCAATTAGTCCGTTACCCTCGGAAAATGCAATGCTATACCCCAAGACCAACCACAAAATGGAGGCGATCCCGGCGATAGCAAAACACTGCATCAGGACTGAAAGTACATTTCTGGAGCGCACCAGACCTCCGTAAAAGAGCGCCAACCCTGGAAGAGTCATAAAGAGAACCAGTGCTGTGGAGGTTAAAATCCACGATGTATTTGCACCACTAAGTGCGGCCTCTTCGGCAACTGCAAGGCCCGGAAGCAGAGCCATAATTATTGTAACTATCTTTAACATTTTTAAACGTCTCGTTGCTATCTATTAATAAAAGTCAAGCTATACGGCCTCTGGACCGGACTCGCCTGTACGTATTCGTATAGTCTCCTCCAGAGTGGAGACAAATATTTTCCCATCACCAATCTTTCCTGTATTGGCGGTATCACGGATAGCCTCAATCACACGATCCAGCATCTCTGCCTTGATGGCTATCTCCAGTTTCACCTTGGGCAGAAAGTCGACCACATACTCTGCACCACGGTAAAGCTCCGTGTGACCTTTCTGACGACCAAAGCCCTTGACCTCTGTAACTGTTATGCCATTTACTCCAATCTCCGAGAGAGCCTCTCTTACATCATCCAGCTTGAATGGCTTGATGATTGCTGTAACCATTTTCATATAAACTAATCTCCTGTCGCGCTGCAGGTAAAATTCCCGCAATGATGTTCAAAAATAATACGTTCCACATCTAATTGACCATAGAAAGCAACAACTATGCCACCCCAACAGATTCAACCTGTTACCTGTGGGTGGAACCATAAACATACCATGCAATGATCCATAATGGTGCAATATAATAGTTCAGCGCACCATTACTGCACCAACATAGTCATAACTAGATGATTTTTGAGATATAGTTTTTCAACACCATCAAGGTATACTCTCTTCTCATGATTAACACGCTATCTACAATGCTCGAACACCAACACTGGATTTTTCAGGTATTCGCTGTTGTTCTGGCCGCATTGACCATTGATCTGGTTCAGAGAATCACCTTGACTCGTCTTCAGGGGCGTGCGGAAAACAGGACCAGAAATCTGTGGGATGACGCTATCCTGCGGGCCCTTAGAAGACCATTAAGTCTACTGATCTGGATTACGGGAATTGCCTTCAGTGCAAAAATTGCACAGCATGAGGCTCCTGCCGTTATCTTTGAGGCAATTGACCCTCTGCGTGATATTGGGGTAATCAGTGCACTGACATGGTTCCTTATTCGCCTCTCCAGGGAGGGGCAAAAGGCTTATGTAGAGGGGCAAAAGCGTGACGGGGGGACTGTAGATGAAACCATGGTTGACTCCATCAACCGTCTGCTCCGAAGCTCCATTCTTATTACTGCTGCACTTGTTATGCTACAGACACTTGGATACAGCATCTCTGGCGTACTAGCTTTTGGTGGTTTGAGTGGTGTGGTGGTCGGTTTTGCTGCCAAGGATCTACTGGCAAATCTGTTTGGTGGTCTGATGATCCATCTGGATCGCCCTTTTGCAATTGGGGACTGGATCCGCTCTCCCGACCAGAACATAGAGGGGACTGTTGAGCAGATAGGATGGCGCCTCACCAAAGTTAGAACCTTTGACAAGCGCCCTCTCTACATTCCGAACGCAACCTTCTCCAATATCAGTGTTGAGAACCCTCAACGGATGTCACATCGCAGAATCAAGGAGACTATCGGGATCAGATACGATGATTCAGCAAAAATGGCTGCCATTATTCAGAAGGTCAAAGCCATGCTGAAACAGCATCCAGAGATCGATTCAACCCAGACTCTTATCGTAAACTTCAACAGTTTCGCCCCCTCATCACTCGACTTCTTTATCTATACCTTCACCAAAACCACCAACTGGGTGCGTTACCATGAGGTTAAGCAGGATGTACTGTTGCAGATTGTTGAGATTATAGAGGGCGAGGGTGCTGAGATTGCATTTCCCACCTCAACTCTTCATGTTCCAGATCCGGTTACTCTGACAGAAAAATAATGGCATCCACCCCAATGGAGCCAATCCATTTTGACCCCTCTCTGCCTATAAATCAGCGGCGAGAGGAGATCTCCCAGGCCATCAGCAAACATCAGGTGCTCATCCTCTGCGGAGAGACTGGATCTGGTAAAACCACGCAATTACCTAAAATCTGTCTCTCCATTGGACGGGGGGAGAGACAGCGAATCGGACATACTCAGCCACGACGCATTGCCGCCCGTGCAGTGGCAAACCGTATTGCTGAGGAGTTAAAGAGCAGTATTGGTGGCGTTGTTGGTTTCAAGATCAGATTCAGCGACCACAGCAGCAAGAGTAGCCGAATAAAATTGATGACTGATGGCATTCTACTTGCCGAGATTCAATCCGATCCTCTACTCAAGCAGTACGATACCCTGATTATCGATGAGGCACATGAGCGCAGCCTCAACATTGATTTCCTGTTGGGCTATCTAAAACAGCTCCTGCCAAAACGACCTGATCTCAAGCTGATCATAACCTCTGCCACCATAGACCCTCAGCGCTTCTCAAGGCATTTCTCTGACGCTCCGGTTCTGGAGGTCTCTGGCCGCACCTACCCGGTTGAGGTGCGTTATCACCCTCTGGATGATGACAGCGATGAAAATGAGAAAAAAAACGGTCGTGACAGAAGTAACCGTCAAAACAGCTCTATCCTTGAGGCAATCCACGAGCTCTCCAGAGAGGGGCCTGGGGACATACTTATTTTCTTCAGCGGAGAACGGGAGATAAGGGAGGCTGGTGATTTTTTGCGGCGCTCCAAACTCCCCCAAACAGAGATTCTTCCACTATTCTCCAGACTATCTGCCAAGGAGCAAAACCGTATCTTCAGAGCGCACTCTGGGCGTCGAATTATTCTCTCCACCAATGTTGCTGAGACCTCGTTGACTGTTCCTGGTATCCGTTATGTGGTCGATACAGGCACCGCCAGAATAAGTCGATACAGCCATCGTAGTGGTATTCAGCGGCTCCCTATTGAAAAGATATCACAAGCAGCAGCTGATCAACGCAAGGGGCGCTGTGGGCGTGTCAGTGATGGAATCTGTATCCGACTCTACGGTGAAGATGATTTTGAAGCACGTCCACTTTTTACCGATGCCGAGATCTTGCGCACCCACCTTGCTCCAGTCATTCTGCAGATGGCAGCTTTGCGACTCGGTACACCGGATCAATTTCCATTTATTGATCCTCCTGATCTTCGACTTATTCGTGATGGATACAGATCCCTGCATGAACTGGGGGCTGTACATAAGAACAATCAAATAACCAATCTAGGAAAAAAGATCGCCCGCTTCCCGGTTGATCCACAGATTGCAAGAATGTTACTTGCAGCCGATCGTGAGAGTAGCCTGAAAGAGATTCTGATCATAGCTGCTGCCCTTACAATTCAGGATCCGCGTGAGCGCCCACTTGATGCGCAGCAGGCAGCAGATGAAAGACATGAGCCGTTCCAGGACGAGAAGTCAGACTTTCTCTTTTTTATTAATCTCTGGGAGTTCTTCCAGCAACAGCGCAACTCTCTCTCCAACAATCAACTCAGAAAATTGTGTAAAACCAACTTTCTCTCATGGATGAGAATGCGGGAGTGGAGAGAGATACATGCTCAACTACGACAGATCTCTCTTGAAATGGGCCTAACTGAAAATACCCATCCAGCCGACTACGGGATGGTGCATCGTGCCCTGTTAACCGGGCTTTTGAGCCACATTGCAATGGGTGGTGACAAACATCTCTACAGTGGACCCCGCGGGATTCAGATGCACATCTGGCCTGGATCAAGCCAATTCAAGAGCCGTCTTAAATGGCTGGTGGCTGCAGAAAAGGTTGAGACCTCACAACTTTATGCCCGTACCGTTGCACGCATTGAGCCTGAGTGGATTGAACAAATTGGCAAACACATTCTGAAGAGAAGTTATGCCGAGCCTCACTGGGAGAAAAAACGGGGCCAGGTGGCGGCATTTGAAACAGTAACCATATATGGTCTCCCCATTGTTGCACATCGCAAAACCAACTACGGCCCCATTGAGCCAGATGAGTGCAGAAAGATCTTTATTCGCTCCGCACTTGTTGCAGGTGAACTAAATACCCGTGGCAGCTTTCTCAAGAAAAACCTTGGACTAATTAACGAAGTCGAATCACTGGAGGCTAAATCACGCCGCCGGGATATTCTGGTTGATGAAGAGGTACTTTATCAATTCTATGACGAGAGAATACCGGCAAGGGTGCACAGTACCCCTACATTTGAGAAGTGGCGCAAAGAGGCTGAAAAGGGAGATCCAAACCTTTTACATCTGAGTCAAGAGAACCTGATGCAACACGAGGCAGAATCAGCCAGTGATGTAGAACAATTTCCCGACCACTTAACTATCGGTCGTACCAAACTTCCACTCTCCTACCATTTCGAGCCAGAGAGCCCGGAAGATGGTGTTACTTTGACTATTCCAACTGAACTGGTCAAACAACTTAATCCTGAACAGTTTGAGTGGCTGGTGCCGGGGCTACTAAGGGAGAGAGTCATCGCCATGATTAGGGCTCTGCCAAAATCATGGCGCAGAAATTTTGTGCCGGCGCCAGATTTTGCTGATGCCGTAATGCCATCACTCTCTCCAGCAGAGGGGGCACTGGGGAGACAACTCTCATCCAGATTGAGAAAAATTACCGGGGTGACTCTGCCAGAAGATATCTGGAAGGAGATAACACTTCCAGACCATCTAAGAATGCGCTTCCAGATTATTCAAGCTGATGGCTCAATCTATGGAACAGGACGCACCCTGAGCCAAGTTAAAAATGGAGGCAGTGAAAAAAGCAGCGCCCTCAAACCAGACAAGATAACAGTAACCGCTGATCAACCCTCCATCCAACCACATCCACTTGAACGTAACCGAATAGAGAGATGGGATTTTGGCAGGCTCCCAAGATCTGTTGAGGTAGAGCGTCATGGAATCATTATGACTCTCTACCCAGCTCTGGTGGCCGACAGCAGGCGGATATCACTAAAGCTGCTGGAAACAGAAGAGCTGGCATATACAGAAAATATCAACGGAGTCTCTCTGCTATTTATGTTGCAGCAGCGCTCTATTCTGAACAAGATAATCAAAAACAAGATCGATCAACAGCAACTCTGTCTTCACTATCTTGCTCTTGGAGAGTGTAAGTCCATACTTTATGAGTTACAGCTGATAACTATACGACAGGCTTTATTCGCTGATAACGATACAATTCCAACAGAAAGTGACATATTCACTCAGCGGTCTCAACAAGCTATTCAATTAGTGCCCACAATACTGGAAGAGAGTGTCGCGCTTGTTAAGGATATTCTGAAGAGACATCATGACTTGATGCGTAAACTCAAAGGCAACATCCCTCCTGCACACCTTATGACCTACTCCAGGATAAAATCACATATCGAAAAACTGGTCTATCCAGGTTTTTTATCTGTCACTCCAAGAGAGTGGCTTCAGCATATTCCCCGTTATCTTGAGGCCTCAAAAAGAAGATTGGAAAAATTAGAGCATAACCCACAACGTGACAGAAAATGGGAGCAATCAATTGCCCCGCTATGTGATCCGTTTGAGAAGCAGTTGATCCAGTGGGGATCACTCCCATCACAAACCAACGAAACCAGCCCTCAACATAGCGAATATCGCTGGCTGCTTGAGGAGTACAGGGTATCTATATTTGCCCAGGAGCTGGGCACAAAAAAACCGGTCTCTGCAGACCGGCTCAAAAAAATCTGGCAGACACTATAACTTAGTCATCACCCCAGGGGATTGGTTCACGCTCTGTGGTTAAGAGCTTTGCCCCTGCATGCTCATTAGGAGCATGAATCATCTTGACCTGATAATTATCAGCAACCACAAGCTCTTTTCTCAATGCACGGGCACGATCACGAGCATCACGATACTTCTGGTGATCCTCAATTACCTCAACCTCACGACTGGGAAATACCTTAAATAAAAAATAGGGCATCAAAAAACCTTAACGATATAGAACCCACACCATCACCTGATGTGATGATGTGGGTATGTGGCAATGACAACTACCGAAACGTTACCGTTTCGTTTTTTTCTTCGCTGCTTTTTTCTTCTTAGGGGCCGCCTTCTTCTTGG
>CAYQBY010000039.1:0-6280 GCA_964415865.1 uncultured Piscirickettsiaceae bacterium
ATTGTGCCTACATTTACGTGCGGTTTGGTTCTTTCAAACTTTTCCTTGGACATCGTCTCAACTCCCAACTATAAAAAATCAACTAAAAAAATAAAAAAACTGGAGCTCATAACCGGATTTGAACCGGTGACCTCTTCCTTACCAAGGAAGTGCTCTACCGACTGAGCTATATGAGCCTATATTTTGCTCAACATTCAAGGTCATTCAACCCCAAAAAACTGGAGCGGGTGATGGGGATCGAACCCACATAATCAGCTTGGAAGGCTGAAGTTCTACCATTGAACTACACCCGCTGAACAACCTTACTTAAATGGACTCAATCGTCCAACACTACCCATCTTCACTAAAACTGGTGGAGGGGGGTGGATTCGAACCACCGAAGGCGGAGCCAGCAGATTTACAGTCTGCCCCCTTTGGCCACTCGGGAACCCCTCCAAAAAACAGGAGGCGATATTTTGATGATCTACCCCTCTTCTGTCAACCGATATTCACTAAATTACTGCAAAAAAACGATATTTTTACGACTCTACTCAGGAATCGTCTACTTCTGCGGATAATCTAATCTCAAAATCGTGGGTGATCTCTACTGAACCCCTCAACATATGTGAAACCGAACAATATTTTTCTGCCGACATATCGACTGCGCGCTGTACTTTTCCCTCATCCAGGCCATCTCCAACAATGACGTAATGGAGATGAATTTTCTCAAATACCTTGGGTACATCCTCAACCCGCTCCCCCTCTACCTCAATCCAACACTTTTCCAGAGGCTGGCGTGCACGATTAAGGATAAACACTACATCCATCGCTGTACAACCACCAGCTGCCAACAGAACCATCTCCATTGGACGCATGCCAGTATTACGGCCACCAACCTCTGGAGCCCCATCAATAACGACCGAATGGCCACTCCCTGTCTCTCCAACAAACTGCATACCACTGGTCCACTTCACCGATGACGTCATTTTCATACCAGAACCCTCTTTATCAAATTAATAAAACAACTCACTGAGCTGCTCACCAGGATCTTCTGCCCGCATAAATGCCTCCCCAACCAGAAAAGCATTAACCTGATGGTCTCGCATCAACTGCACATCCTCTCTTTTGTGAATACCGCTCTCTGTCACCACGATGATCTGCTGTGGAATCTGATCTAGCAGCTCCAGCGTGGTCTGCAGTGAAGTCTCAAAAGTTCGAAGATTGCGATTATTTATACCCATCAACGGCAATTTCAGGAGGAGCGCACGCTCCAGTTCGGCGTGATCATGAACCTCGATCAAAACATCCATTCCCAACTCCTGAGCTAATGCAGAGAGATCTGCCATCTGCTGATCCTCAAGTGCAGCAACAATCAACAAGATACAATCGGCACCAATCGCTCGAGCCTCATAAACCTGGTATGGATCAACAATAAAATCCTTGCGAATAACTGGCAGAGTAGATGCACCACGTGCCTCAATCAGATAATCCTCATGCCCCTGAAAGAAGTCACGGTCAGTCAGAATAGAGAGGCATGCCGCTCCTCCTCTCTCGTAACTCTCTGCAATCTCTGACGGAATAAAGTTTTCACGCAGCAGACCCTTACTAGGAGAGGCCTTTTTGATCTCGGCAATAACTGCCGGATCACCGTTAGCGATCCTGCGACGCATGGATTCGACAAACCCACGCACACCGGGGGCATCATTCGCCCGCAAAATAAGCTCTTCTGTGCCGATCTTGCTTGAACGTGCCTCGATCTCTTCGCTTTTTCGGCGAATTATCTTCTTAAGGATGTCTGGGGCATCACTCATGACAGGGCTACACTAACGGTTGCTGAGAACAGTTAACCAACCCTTCCAGTTTAGCCCGTGCCTCTCCACTGGCAATCACCTCCTGCGCCCGTTTTACCCCATCTTCCAACGACGCAGTCAGCCCGGCAACATATATGGCGGCACCTGCGTTAAGTGCAACAATATCGCTAGCAGCACCGTTCTCCCCATCCAGCACACCCTGTACAACGGCCAGACTCTCATCTGCATTCTCTACAGCCAGTGAATCAAGTGAAGAGACATCCATACCAAACTGGTCTGGTGTGATGGTATAGGCAGTAACCTCCCCATCCTTGAGCTCTGCCACCTGCGTCGCTCCACTAACAGTAATCTCATCCAGCCCATCATCACCATGAACCACCATGACATGTCTGCTGCCAAGCTGCTTCAGCACCTGAGCCAATGGCTCCACCCATGCAGCATCAAAGACACCAATAACCTGATTTGGAGCCCCTGCCGGATTCGTCAACGGCCCCAGCAGATTAAATACTGTACGGACAGCCATCTCCTTACGCGGCCCAATTGCATGCTTCATCGCACTGTGGTGCATAGGTGCAAACATAAAGCCAACCCCAACCTCATTGATACAACTCGCTACCTGATCTGGAGAGAGGTCTAGCTTGACCCCCGCAGCCTCCAGTAGATCAGCACTGCCTGAACTACTGGAGATGGAGCGATTCCCATGTTTGGCAACCTTTCCACCTGCTGCTGCAATCACAAATGTGGAGGCAGTTGAGATATTAAATGTCTTGGCACCATCCCCACCGGTACCAGCTGTATCAACCACATAATCACCAGATGCTACTCCTGGCGTACGCAGGTCTCGTACAGATATTACTACTGGTGTTGCCAGTTCACGCATCACCGAGGCGGCTGCAGTGATCTCGTCAACAGTCTCCCCTTTCATACGTAGTCCAACCAGAAAACCCCCAATCTGTGCCGGGGTCGCCTCACCAGTCATGATGGTACGCATCACCGACTGCATCTCCTCACGACTGAGGTCCCTGTTCTCAATTACTGCCTGAATGGCTGCCTGAATCTCCATCTCTTGATTACCCTTTCTATATAATTTTGATTTCCTGCCTAGCGCTCTAAAAAATTCTTTAGCAAGGCATGCCCCTCTGCCGTCAGGATTGACTCGGGATGAAACTGAACACCCTCGATATCCAGCTCCTTGTGACGAATACCCATAATCTCATCCATTGAGCCATCACTATTTTCCGTCCATGCCGTAATCTCAAACAGATCTGGCAGACTCTCTTTTTCAATAACAAGTGAGTGGTAGCGTGTTGCCTCCATTGGATTGGAAAGCCCCTGGAAAACACCACCATCACTATGGTGAATCATCGAGGTCTTGCCATGCATGATCTCACCGGCATGAATAATCTTCCCGCCAAAGGCCTGGCCAATAGTCTGATGTCCAAGACAGACCCCAAGGATAGGGAGTTCTCCAGCCATCTGATTAACCACATCCAACGAGATTCCAGCCTCATTCGGGGTACATGGCCCTGGGGAGAGCACAATCTTTTCAGGCGTCAACTCACGAATCTGATCCAGAGTAATCTGATCATTGCGGTACACCTCAACCTCTGCCCCAAGTTCTCCAAAATACTGAACCAGGTTGTAGGTAAAGGAGTCATAATTGTCGATCATCAAAAGCATCGACAAATCTTATCAAACCCCAATAGCTGCCGCTAAACAATTATGAAAAACAGTATCCTGACCGCCAAAAAACTGGCTCAATTATCTCCTCCGCAAAAATCTGGTTAATATTTTGTCTAGCTGATTTGCAAAAGTCTGCCTGTCATTCTGGTTGATAGTTGACGGGCCGCCCGTATCAACACCACTGGATCTTAAGGTATCCATAAAATCCCTCATTCCTAGACGCGCCTTGATATTGCTGACAGTATAAAGCTCGCCTCGCGGACTTAGCACCTGACCACCCTTATCGATAACATCTGCAGCCAGAGGTATATCGGCAGTAATCACAAGATCACCATCGTTCATCCTCTTGACGATCTCGTTATCAGCCTCATCAAAGCCGGCGGCAACCCGCAGAAAACTGATGTACTGTGACCCAGGTATCCGTATCGACTGGTTTGCTACCAGCGTCACTTCCAGTTTTGTGCGCTCCGCCGCCCGAAACAGGATATCCTTAATCACCACAGGACATGCATCCGCATCTACCCATATCTTCATCAGGCCAGTTTACACCATGAACCCTACCAACTTCTCCACACTACCGATCTCCAAATCCATGCTCCACAACCTTAATGAGCTAGGCATGCAACAGATGACACCAATACAGGCTCAAAGTCTTCCTCAGATACTAAAAAACCGTGATGTCATTGCGCAAGCAAAAACAGGTAGCGGAAAAACCGCAGCATTTGGGATTGGCCTACTCAACAAACTGAACAGAAAGAACTTCAAGACCCAGTCACTTGTCCTCTGCCCAACACGAGAGTTGGCGGATCAAGTAGCCAAAGAGCTGCGTCGTCTGGCTCGGCTTACTGACAACATAAAAATTCTGACACTTTCGGGTGGTCTTCCGTTTGGACCACAACAGGGATCCCTGCGTCATGGTGCCCACATTGTGGTCGGCACCCCAGGACGCATACTCAAGCATATCGAAAAAAAATCCCTCATCCTGAATACGCTAGAAACACTTGTGCTTGATGAGGCGGACCGTATGCTTGATATGGGTTTTATTGAAGAGATCAGCAAAATCATCGGCCATACTCCAACAAAACGTCAAACCATGCTCTTCTCGGCAACCTATCCGCCAGAGATTATGGAGCTAAGCAATACCATACAGAAAAATGCTATCCATATTCAGACCACCTCCAGCGAGAGCGCCAACCCAATCACTGAATACTTCTATGAAGTATCTCCAGCATACAAAATCTCCGCCTTGATACAGCTACTGGCACACCACAAACCAGGGAACGTCATCATCTTCAGCAATACAAAACTCCAGACAGAGATGATTGCCAAAAAACTTCAAGACAAAGGAGTGAATGCCATGGCATTGCATGGAGATCTGGAACAGTATCAACGTACTGATGTATTGGTACAGTTCTCCAACCAAAGCTGCTCAGTACTGATTGCAACAGACGTGGCGGCCAGAGGTCTGGATATTAAAGAGCTTGCAATGGTAGTGAACTACGATCTGCCGCATGATGAAGAGACATACACCCACCGCATTGGCCGAACTGGACGCGCCGGGAGAGAGGGGGTGGCAGCCACACTATTCACCCCTGACGAGGCAATGAAAGCTGATATCTACAACAGCAATGGACGCCTGTTTGACAACATCAACACACTCACCCATACAGACCTATCCACACTAACGTCAAAAAATCTAACCCTGGTGATAGAGGGGGGGAAAAAAGATAAGGTGAGACCCGGTGACATTCTGGGAGCTCTAACTGGTGATGCTGGCATTGCCGGAACAGAGGTAGGAAAAATAGACATCCACGACCGTCAAAGTTATGTTGCCATAACCCGCAACTCAATCAACAAAGCTCATACACGCCTCAAAAATGGCAAAATAAAGGGTCGCAAGTTTTCCGTCTGGATTTTAAACAAATAGATCCTTGTGCCACAAAGAACTACCAATATCATCTCAAAACTGATGTTCAGTTAATTCTGAACAACGTCCTGTATCCTATCTAATGATTTATAATGAAAATCTATGATGATTTATCTTCACAAAATATTGCCTTGGTTTGTATCGCCAATGGCATTGATTCTTACCCTTTTTCTTATTGGGATTGTATTTCATAGAAGAGTATTTCTATGGACGGGGTTATCGGTACTGTTGTTACTAAGTAACCCACTACTAGCAAATTACTTTTTTTCAACGCTGGAACATCCTTTGCAGCCTCATGTGGCTGAGTCAGCTTCCAAAGCAGATGCCGTTGTTGTCTTAAGCGGAATTCTGACCTCTGTGAACACGCCCAAAGGAATAATTACTGAGTGGGATGATCCTGATAGATTTTTTGCTGGTATTGAACTAATCAAATCACAGAAGGCAAAGACACTAATCTTTACTGGCGGCAAAGTACCATGGCAACCAGATGCAATACCTGAGGGGCAAATTCTGCGTCAGGCTGCTATCTCCATGAATATTGAAAAAGATATGATTCAGGTAACGCCAGAAGTACAAAATACTTTCCAAGAGGCTGAAGCTGTTGCCAAGATGCTTCCGAAAGGCTCTTCGATACTGTTGGTGACATCCGCTTTCCATATGAACAGAGCACAGTTTGTTTTTGAACAAGTCGGTCTAAAAGTTACTCCATTTGCGGTCGATTTCAAGGCACAAAAATCTGGAAACCCCCTGACTGTCATGCATTTTCTTCCATCAGCAGGTGCTCTCGATAAGTTCTCGCAGGCAATTAGAGAATACATTGGCAGAATCTACTATCGCCTGATTCTTGGCTAGGGAAGCTGAATAAGTCATCCCCGCGCAG
>CAYQBY010000039.1:6380-11734 GCA_964415865.1 uncultured Piscirickettsiaceae bacterium
TCAATCTCCTCAACCTTGTCGACATCAATCACATACTGCATCAGGTATGCAGTAAGAATGGAACCGGGTGAGTAGTGCTTCCACTCTTCATCATAGGCTAACCTGAAGATACTCGCTTTACCTCGAACAACGAACCAGAGTTGTGCTGCCGCAGCTTTCCCGTTGATATATAAAATAGCTATCCTGGTCCAGCCCGGTACTGACAGGTTGATCGCGACCGCATCAAGCAGCGCCGCATACTGCTCATTCGCTTTCCAGCTAGCTGAATAGGCGGAGTGGTAATCTATCAACCCTTGTTGCACCTCGTCCCCCTTGAACATACGCATCTTGCATTCGTGTTCACGCTCAAGCTTGCGTCTCTTGCGTGCGATGGTATTGCGCAATTGAGCAGGCCTTCCAGCCATGTATTCATCGAATGACTGCTGCTGCGTGCGATGGATCCAGTTGTAGAAGAAAAAGTGCTTGTGAGATTCGTAGCCATAGGCTGCCAGAGCATGCTGCAGACTTAATATGTTGTTGTCGTCTTCAGCAACAGGACTCAGCTGCAAAGAGTGGATAGACTGTTGACTCAGCCCCTCAGCCAGACAGACCAGGACTTCTGACTGTTTCTCTTCTGCCAACAGCAAACTGTAGAGAGCCGTGTAACGGTGTCTGAATGATTGCCAGTATTCATTAGCTCCAATCAGTGGCAACAGCGCCAGCACACTGTCTTCATCAACTACACTGGCCAGCAATAGTGACTGACCATCCTCCAACGTTGTTGTACCAAGTGCCTCGAACCATTCGCGGGTAAGAAACATGCTCTCATCCCCGCTATGATCAAATAGCTCATCAACGCCTGCAGGTAGCTGACTCCATTTGCTGTAACACTTGAATTTCACATCTGTTAACGCAGCGCCTTAATCACCGGTGCTGTATCAGGACGCACTCCTCGCCACAAGCTAAAAGATTCGGCCGCCTGCTCCACTAGCATGCCCAGTCCATCCATAACCTTTACTGCACCAAACTCCTCCCCCCACTGCATGAATGGAGTTGGCTTAGCCGAGTACATCAGGTCATAACAGACTGCATCTGGAGCCAGAATATCGAACGGAAGTGGAGGCATCTCTCCCTTCAGACTGGCAGCAGTTCCATTGATTATCAGATCAAAATGTTGTCCATCAAGCTCACCAAAACCTCCGCCCTCTATATTGCCAAGATCAGAGAACTCCTCTGCCAGCTCTTCCGCACGCTCTGGGGTACGGTTGGCAATTGATATCTGGGTTGGTTTTTCGTCAAGAAGTGGTTCAAGTATCCCCCTGACTGCACCACCCGCCCCCATGATAAGGATGTTTTTATCTTTAAGGCTCATCTCATGATTTGCTGTCAGATCTCTCAACAGTCCGACACCATCAGTGTTGTCACCATAACGTGAGCCATCATTACGAATCTGAATGGTATTGACTGCACCTGCACGCTGTGCCCGTGGCGACAGCTCATCGACTGCCTCCCATGCCTCGTGTTTGTAGGGAACCGTGACATTCATCCCTCTACCTTGAAGTTGTTGAAAGGCATCAAGTACCTGTACAAACTCTCCCGCCTCTACCTGCTGTTTTTCATAGATCAGATCCTGTCCAGTCTGCTCTGCAAACATGGAGTGAATCTGCGGGGATTTGCTATGGGCAATCGGGTTACCCACCACCATATATCGATCTGTCATGGGAGTTTGTTAAATCTGCTTATGCCTTAAGCCAGCGGGCCACATCCTTGGCATAGTAAGTGAGAATCCCGTCTGCACCTGCTCGCTTGCATCCAAGTAGAGCCTCCAGCACGACAGCCTCCTCATTAAGCCATCCTTTCTGGGCGGCCGCCTTCAACATGCTGTACTCACCACTGACATGGTAGACAAACGTAGGGGCACCAAATTGGTCCTTTACCCTGCGGACAATATCGAGGTAGGGCATTCCCGGCTTAACCATAACCATGTCTGCCCCCTCCTCCAGATCAAGCGAGACCTCCCATAGCGCCTCGTCACTATTTGCTGGATCCATCTGATAGGTTGATTTGTCACCAGCGCCAAGATTTGCCGCAGAGCCAACTGCATCACGGAATGGACCATAGAAGCTGGATGCATATTTTGCTGAGTAGGCCATGATTTTGGTATGAATATACCCCTCCTCTTCCAGCGCAAAGCGGATATCCCCAATCCTGCCATCCATCATATCTGATGGTGCAACAATATCGGCACCAGCCTCTGCATGAGATACAGCTTGCTGCATCAAGACCTCGATAGTCTCATCATTCAACACATAACCACTATCATCAATAATGCCGTCCTGGCCATGGGTGGTGAATGGATCCAGGGCTACATCTGTCATTACCCCAAGCTGCGGGAACTTCTTCTTCAGTGCACGTACCGCACGCTGAGCCAGACCATCAGGGTTATATGCCTCTTCCGCCAACAGTGATTTCTTGTTTTTTGGCACAACTGGAAAAAGTGCAATGGTAGGTATGCCAAGATCAACTAGCTGCTTTGCCTCTTTTAACAGCTGATCAATAGTCACCCTCTCTACACCTGGCATTGACTTGACCTTCTGACGGCGATCCTTGCCCTCGATCACAAACATTGGGTAGATCAGATTATCCGGGGTCAGCACATTCTCCCGCATCATCCGACGGGAAAAATCATCTCTACGCATTCTGCGCATTCTTACGTGTGGAAACTGACCTCGGTTTGCTTCTATCCTGGACACAACTACTCCTCTTGTTATTGCTTGGTGCTTAATCTGAAATAGTAACTTAAAAAAGATCTCTTTACAGAAATCTGGCGATCATGCCATGGGCAAAACTGTTCTGCTCCGCTGATAGATCCAATGGAATTTGTGCTCGATGGCCGCCACCAGGAACAATCTGTAGTGACTCTCCTTTAAGGTTCTCAATCTTCTCCAATACAAACTCACGATTACCTTGGGGCAGAATAAGCTCAACCCTGTCCCCAACACTAAATTTGTTCTTGGCCAACAGTGTTGCCACCTTTTGCTCTGGATCATAATCGGTAATCTCTGCTACATAGAGTTGCTGATGACCCAAAGAGTTCCCCTGAATATAGTTTTGATACTCCTCATCATGGTGGCGCTTAAAAAAGCCATCGGTATATCCTCTGCTAGCCAGGTTCTCCAACTCTCCCAATAGAGAGGGGTCAAAGTCACGGCCTGCTACTGCATCATCAACTGCCTTTCTGTATGACTGAGTCACTCTGCTTACGTAGTAGATGGATTTTGTTCTACCCTCAATTTTCAGTGAATCCACCCCAATCTCAACCAGACGCTGGATATGCTCTACCGCGCGCAGATCTCTGGAGTTCATGATGTAGGTACCGTTCTCATCCTCCTCCATTGGAATTGGCTGCCCCGGACGACCCATCTCCTCAATCAATATTCTCTGTGGTTCGGCTACTGCGAGATCACCACTATCATCAATCTTGCTGGTAACCTCTCTATACTCCCAGCGACAGGCGTTGGTACATGTTCCCTGGTTGGCATCTCTATGGTTTATGTAGCCAGACAGAAGACAACGCCCAGAATAGGCCATACAGAGCGCACCATGTACAAATACCTCAATCTCTATATCAGGACAGTTCTGACGGATCTCCTCCACCTCACCCAGAGAGAGCTCGCGTGAGAGGATGATCCGCTCAATCCCCATACTCTTCCAGAAATTAACCGCAGCATAATTTACTGTATTTGCCTGTACCGAAAGGTGGATTATCTGTTCTGGCCACTGCTCTCTTACGATATGAATCAGCCCTGGATCTGCCATAATCAAGGCGTCCGGATTTAATGCAATAACCGGCTCTATATCTTTTTTAAAGGTTTTTACCTTGCTGTTGTGAGCAAGAATATTGGCAGTAACGTATAACTTTCTACCCTGCTGGTGAGCCTCCTGAATAGCATTCCCTAGACCAGCAAGATCAAAATCATTTTCTCTGACTCGCAGACCATAACGTGGCAATCCTGCATAGACAGCATCTGCACCATAGGCAAAAGCTGCACGCATATGTTGCACTGTTCCGGCGGGGGATAGGAGCTCTGGAGTTCTATTGTTCATCCGGATATTCTACCGGATTGGGCACTACTTACTCTTCTTTCATCTCAACCGGCATGCCGGCCTTGCGCCACTCAGGGAATCCTTCATCCATGCGACGCGCCTTGAACCCTTTTTCACGTAACTTGGCAACTGCATCATAGGCCAACATACAGTATGGACCGCGGCAGTAGGCAACAACCTCACGCTCAGGATCAAGTTCACCAATACGGTCCTCCAACTGATCCATAGGCACACTCAAAGCACCCTTGATATGACCGGCCTCGTACTCTACCTCGGGACGGACATCCAGCACTGTAACCACGCCATCGCCTGCCCGCTCCATCAACTCATCAACCGGAACAGGTTCAAGATCATCCTTAACGCTGAGATAGGTATTAACCAAACGCTCAACCTCAGCCAGGTGACGTTCAGAGAGTTTTCTCAGGGCAACAATCAGATCAACCACCAAATCATCGGAGAGATTGTAGTGTACATACTGCCCCACTTTTCTCGCGGTAACCAAACCGGCATTTCTCAGTAGTTGCAGATGCTGAGATGTATTGGCAACAGTTAGCCCCGCAGTATTTGAAAGCTGCTCAACGGTGCGTTCACCTTGTGCAAGAATCTCCAACAGCTCGATGCGGTGGGCGTTACTGAATGCTTTACCGGTGCGGGCAAATTGCTCGAAAATTGATTTTTTATAGTCTTTTACTGGCATAAGTCCATCAATAATCACACATTCTATTGAATGAGTCAAGCATGATTTAATGAATCAGGTAATTCTCATTTTGATCGAATAATTCACTTACCGCTACTGCGTGACCCCGCAAAGACGAGGGTCTAAAAAACAGGTAACAGACTAAACCGAGAATGATGACCCGCAACCACAGGTTGATGTTGCATTCGGGTTATTGACCACAAAACGTGCTCCATCAAGCCCCTCGTAGTAATCAACCTCGGCACCATTAAGATGCTGCATACTCATTGAGTCAACCAGCATGGTGGCACCATTTTTCTCTACAACGGTATCCCCATCCTCAACCGCCTCATCAAACTTGAATCCATATTGAAATCCGGAACAACCTCCGCCTGTTATATAGACCCTAAGCTTGAGATTGTCATTTCCCTCTTCCGTAACTAGCGCCTTGACCTTGGTAGCCGCAGCCTCGGTAAATCCCACGTAATCATTGAGTACATTAATCTCTTTCACAACTGTATCTCCAAAATCATTATTCAATGAATTATCTGATCTCCGACAAAATTAGTCAACTTTTACGGTTTTCAGCCAG
>CAYQBY010000040.1:0-11071 GCA_964415865.1 uncultured Piscirickettsiaceae bacterium
ACACACACTAACTAATTGAGCATATATTTTACGATGCACAATACGGGAAGTATTTGTAATATATTATGTATTGTTTCCCGTTAAGGTCTATATAGGGAGAAGCAGGGTTGTAACCACAGATTGGGCAACACTGGTTATCTGTCGATTCAGGTGGTCTGCGACCAGAATTGCTATCAGGTCCTGATTGGCTGTTGCCCGTCCTATCATGGTGGTTATATGTCGACTACCACTCTGTTTTAGATATGGATATATGTCCACCATCTTCAGGGCAATCTCGAAATTCCGGGCGCTATTATAGATCTTTTGGGGATCCAGCTGATCAAGCATATAGAGCTCGGTGGTTTCATTGTAGGAGCGCATGGTCATGGAGACCAGTGCAGAGGTAAGGGCAAGCACCCTGTCTCCCTTGTAATCCTTGTCGAAGGTCAGGTGAAGTATCTTATTACCCGTTACCCCTCTAAACTCTGAGAAGTTCCAACGTATCTGTTGGCCAAATATCCGTTTTACGCTGCTCTGGACTGTGTATTGACTCTGCCCTTGGGAACGCCCCCGATTCAACTGCTGAGGATTTGCATTGTAGAGATGGACCATCATCTTTCTCAGTGATTTCAACACCTCTCGCTGACCCAGTTCAGCCACCCTGCTCATATCAGACTTTGCCAACATCTTGACATCGAACTCTCCGCCTCCACTACCAATATCCTGATAGCGTGTCTGTCCAGGCACACAGCCAATGAGAACCGTCGACAGAGCCACAATCAGCAATAATGGAACAGACAATCGAGGCCTACTCATTTACAATCCTTGAAAAGATATTTTCCATAAACATTACCGGAGGAGGATACCAAATATGGATCTCGAATTGGTCAGTTTCAAGCTCTGCCCCTATGTTCAGCGTGCAGTTATCGCCTTGAAGGAGAAGCAGGTTTCATACAACATAACCTATATCGATCTTGCTGATCCACCAGAGTGGTTTCTGGATATTTCCCCATTAGGTAAGGTTCCCCTATTGAAGGTAGATGGTGATGTGCTGTTTGAATCTGCTGTGATAAGTGAGTTTATCGATGAGACCACCGAAGGTTCTCTACATCCAGAGGATGCATTTTTGCGCGCCAAAAATAGAAGCTGGATTGAGTATGCATCATCATGTCTTGAGGTTCTGTTCACCCTAAACACATCGGCAGATGAGGATGAGTTTAATGATGCTGTTGAGACTATGAGGGAGCACCTCGGCAGGGTTGAGGATATTATTGAGAACAGCCCATTCTTTAATGGAGACTCTTTTTCCCTGATTGATGCAGCATTCGCTCCACTATTTATGCGACTCGATCTCCTGGAAAAGCTGGCCTCTGTCACTACATGTGAAAATCTTCCCAAGGTTTGCGCATGGCGGGATCAGTTAATGCAACGTGGGAGTGTGCAGCAGTCGGTAGTTGAGGAGTTCCCGATGATTTATAAGGGAATGCTGAGAATGAAGGGCGGAGTTGCTGGATCAAGAGTATCTGATTAAGTAATCTCATCAACCAGCAGGCAGGAGACACGGTGTCTCTCATCAATCTTCCTGTGAACCGGCACCTCACTACTGCAACGTGCTACCGCCTGTGGGCAGCGCGGATGAAATGGACACCCTAATGGAGGGTTGGTTGATGAGGCCTGATCACCCTCCAGGCGAATAACCTCACGCCCACTCTCCTTCTCAATAAGAGGAACTGCCGAGAGCAGTGCCTGGGTATATGGGTGAAGTGGTTGTGTCATCACCTCCTCCACCGTCCCATACTCTACTATCTTGCCTAGATACATAACCGCAACCTCCTGGGCAAACCAGGAGACAACCGAGAGGTTATGGGTAATGAATAGATAAGAGATACCCTGTTGCTGCTGGAGCCTGCGCAATAGATTCAGAATCTGTGCCTGAACCGAGACATCCAGTGCACTGGTTGGTTCATCACAGACTATCAGACGGGGATTAACCGCAAGTGCTCGTGCAATGGCAATCCTCTGGCGTTGGCCACCAGAAAATTCGTGCGGATAGCGTCCAGCCATATCTGCAGCAAGACCAACCTCTTCCAGAAGCTCTCCCACCCTTTGCTGACTACTCTCCCCCAACAGAGAATCCATCCCCTCGCCAATAATATCCGCCACCATCATGCGTGGATTCATCGATGCATAGGGATCCTGAAAAATCATCTGAAAGTCTGAACGAATTTTTCTCAGTTCATCTCCCTCCAGGGATCGAAGATCAACCTGATCGAAAGTTATGGTGCCCTCAGTGGCATCAAGAAGACGCAGAATTGACTTGCCTACCGTGGTCTTGCCACAGCCAGACTCCCCAACCAGGGCTACCGTTCTGCCAGCACTAATTGATAGATCCACCCCATCTACGGCTTTCACATGGCCAGCAGTCCTGTGGAAGAACCCTTTTTTTACCGGGAAGTGAACCTTCAACCCCTCCACCTGCAGGAGTGAAGATGCATTGTCACTGTTCTTAACCGAATGATATGGTTCAGCAGCACTCTGCGCACCACGGCTCTCTTTATCTATCTGCTCCAACTCAGGATCAAACAGGTGACAGCGGACAGCCTGCCCCTTGCTGGTTGGAAACCACCTTGGAGAGCTCTCGGCACAGAGATCCCAGCCACGGTCACAACGATTATGAAAACGGCACCCTCTAAATTCCTGGGTCAATACCGGAACAGTTCCATGCAGCATGGAGAGAGGCTGACTGCGTTTGCGGCTATCCGGGATAGCATCAAACAGTCTGCGGGTGTATGGGTGGCTGGGGTTGGCGAAGAATGGCTCGCGTGGTGCCTGTTCTATAAGTTGACCGGCGTACATTACTGCAACACGGTCAGCCATCTCTGCCACTACCCCAAGGTCATGGGTAATTAGCAGAATCGCCATTCCCCGCTCCTTCTGCAGGCGCCGCAACAACTCGAGAATCTGTGCCTGAATCGTCACATCAAGTGCAGTGGTAGGCTCATCAGCAATCAACAGGTCAGGCTCTGCCGCCAGCGCTATGGCGATCATGACTCGCTGCTTCATCCCCCCTGAGAGTTGATGTGGGTAGGCATCAATCCTCTCTGCTGGATCAGGCAGTCCGACATCCCCCAATAGCTCAATTACCCGTTTGCGCTGCTCTACTCCGGTGATACCAAAATGGTGCTGCAATACCTCTCCCACCTGATCTCCTACACTCAGCACCGGATTAAGCGAGGTCATCGGCTCCTGAAAGATCATTGAGATGCGTCTGCCGCGAATCTTCCGCATCTCACGCTCGGGAAGATCTAACAGACTCTCTCCATCCAGCAGAATCTCGCCGCGCAGACGATCCAGCTGAACCTCTGGCAGTAGCTGCATAATGGAGAGTGCGGTGATTGATTTGCCACAACCAGATTCTCCCAACAGGGCGAAGGTCTCACCCTTGCGAATCTCCAGAGAGACTCCATCAACCGCCCGTGCAGCACCATGCCTGGTTGAGAACCATGTCTGTAGCTCTGAGAGCTTAAGCAGAAGGGCATTATGAGACGAGGCCTGACTCATTACCTGCCTCTCTGCAGGCGTGGATCAAACGCCTCTCGCACCACATCCGAAAAGAGATTTGCTGCCAGCACCATGGTAAACATAAAGAGAAAAGAGGCGAGCAGGGTCCACCAGACTACTGGCTCTCTTGCCATCTCCAGACGGGCACCATTGATCATATTGCCCCAGCTATACATGGTGGGATCAACCCCCACCCCTACGTAGGAGAGTACTGCCTCGGCCAATACCAGGCCGCTGAAATCGAGCACCACAGAGATCAGCACCACATGCATCACGTTGGGGAGTATATGACGAGTAATAATCCGCAGATTCTTCACTCCGAAGGCATGGGCCGCTGTGATGTAATCCATCTCTCGCAGTTTCAGGGTCTCTCCACGCAACAGTCGACAGAGCCCGGTCCAGCTGGTTACCCCGAGGATAATACAGAGAAAGAGCAGTCTCAGATCGGCACGCTCCTCAGTAGTCTCGAACAGAGCCGCATTATTGTCTATATAGACCTGAATCATCAGGATGGCTGCTGCAATCAGTAACACCCCTGGAATAGAGTTCAGGGTAGTGTAGGTGTACTGGATCGCGTCATCGATCCAGCCCCGATAGAATCCAGCCATGATCCCCAACAGAATCGCAAATGGCAGCATGATCAGGGTGGTCAGGGTACCAATCACCAGTCCTGTACGGATACTTTTAACCGCCTGATAGAAGACATCCTGACCCACCTTGTCGGTGCCGAGAATATGGTATTTAACCCCTACCTGGATAGAGAGCATAACCAGTAGCGAGACAACCGCAGTCACCAATAAAATCGTTCTCCATGGGGTTGGGGTCTCCCCTCTTGCAACATCCACCACCCACCGTACGGAGGAGCGGTCACTCCGCTTCCTGCTGACCAATAGTGCCAGCAGCAACCCGATTCCAATCCAGAGTAGAACCCCTTTTACACTACCCAGCATAAAGTTATCAAACAGATCATCACCACGCTGTTGCGGATCATCCAGATGGGCACCACCGGTTTTTAGCCGGGGGAAATCACGTACAGCTTCGCCGCCCGGACTCTCCACCATCTCCCGCACATAGAGATGGGTGGCCAGTGGTGATGAGTAGCTTTTTTCACTATTCTCTCGTAGCCCTCCAACTGTCCAGTCAAGCAGAGTTCGTGCCTCTACTGCATAGTGCATCTCCTCTCCCGGCTCACTCTGTTCCAGTGCAGGACGGTAGTGAATGGAGTCCATCAGCCCTATCACCACATATACCAACAGAACCACCAGAGACCCCATGGCCAGACGGCTCTTTGCCACCCGGTGCCATGACTCCAGCAGATGTGGATGTTTGCGGGTATGGGCGACCCCAAGAAAGATAACCGCAACCAACAACCAGATCAGCATGTCGGTCCAGAGAAAGAGTGGCTTGCCCCCCATCCAGGCGTATATATCAGCCATCACGACAATCTCACTCGTGGATCAACCAGGGTATAGGAGAGATCAGTCAGTAGTAGTCCAATAATGTAAAGCACCGCACCAAGAAACACCATTGCACGAACAATGGCAAAATCCTGGGCGTTGATTGCCTCGATGGTATAGCTGCCAAGCCCGGGGATCCCAAAAAATGACTCCGTAATCAGGCTTCCCATAAAGAGCAGCGGCAGAACTACCACAGCACCAGTCAGGATAGGAATCATCGCATTCCTCAACACATGGTGGAACAGCACCCTGGATTCCGGCAACCCCTTGGCACGGGCGGTACGGACATAATCCTTCCCCATCTCCTCAAGAAAAATGGTGCGATACCATCTGGTTCCAGAGCCAATACCCGATATCACCCCTATTGCTACCGGCAGGATGATGAAGCGGAAGGCATCCAACCCACCCTCATAACCGGATATCGGAACCAGGTGCATCAACTTACCAACCACAAACTGACCACCAATAATATAGAAGAGACCGGATATCGACATCAACACAACCGTTAATACCACCCCAGAGAGATCAAGATAGGTGGCACGAAAAAAGACCATTAGCATGGCAAAGGTAATATTGGTGAAGAGACCTATCATAAAGATGGGAACAGCTATTGCCAGACTTGGCCACATACGCTGCTTTATATCACCCCCAATATTGCGTCCATCATCTGCCACCCCAAAATCAAAACGGAAGAGCTTGATGGATTCGGAGACAATCAATGTCTCTGTTAATTTATCACCACCTGATGCTGACTCATTCCAAAGCAGTGGACGATCATATCCCCGCTCCTGCTTCCAGTTTTCTATTGCCTCCTCGGTTACATGTTTCATCCCCAGATGCATTCGCGCCATGTCATCAGGTGTGTTGACCACGAAAAAGAGAAAGAAGGTAATGAGGTTAACCCCAACCAGAATCGGGAAGGCATAGAGAATACGGCGCAGGATATAGTTAACCATTGCTGTTCTCCTGCGCCCTCAGAGAAGAGTGCTCTTTACGGCGAATACCCAGCCATGCCGGTACAATCATAATCAATAACAGCAGTCCACCACCCCATAGCGGCCAGAGCACCGGACGGTTCCACTCCTTACGCAGACCAGCTCGCTCAAGCTGATCAACCCGGACATATTTCAATGTGTTGTTAGCCATTAGATTTGGTTTCGTATTCTGATACCAGCGGTGGTAGAGACCAAAATTCTTTGGATGAAATCCCCAGACCCACGGTGCATCATGCTGTAGCAGTGACACCATCCTGTTAATTATCTGCTGACGCTGAGGACTGTTTCCCATGTTCTTCATCTGCTCAAAGAGAATATTGAACTCAGGGTTATCATAGTTGGATGCATTCTCCCCACTCTTGCCAACCTTGGCATTGGGGCCATACAACAAAAACAGGAAGTTCTCTGGATCTGGGTAGTCTGCGTTCCATCCCCAGAGATAGATCTGGGCGCTGCCATTGAGAATCTTGTCCTGAAAGCGGTTGTAGTCGGTATTGCGAATCACCAACTGCAGATCTATCTTTTCAAACTGTTTGCGATACCAGTCCATTCGCGCCTTGTCATCGGGGCCGCTGGCAGTTACATCAAAGTAGAGAGTTAAGGGCTTACCTGTCTCCTGGTCACGCCCTTTTGGATAACCTGCCTCAGCAAGCAGCTTTTTGGCATCATCCAGTGAGCGTCGTTTGGGCTTGCCATTTTTCCATTGGTATACCAGTGAATTGACCCCTGCCTCTCCATCCTGATGCCCAAAAATGCCCGCAGGTAGTGGCCCTTGGGCAGGAATACCCCGTCCATTGGCAAAGATAGAGATGTACTCCTCGTAATCCACTGCTATGGAGATCGCCTGGCGCAGTTTTCTGGCCTGTTCACTATCCCCTCCAATAACTGGATCCACCATATTGAACCCCATATAGAAAATTGAGGTTGAGACTGATGTCTGCAGACGCATTCCCTGCTTTTCCATCTCCGTGCTCAACTCTGCCTCACCAGCTGCAGAGAACTGTACTGCCTGATCAAAGCTGTCCGAGCTGATTCCTGATGAGTCATAGTACCCCTGCAGAAACTTGTTCCAGTAGGGTATGGTCTCTTTTTCCAGACTGAACTCAATTCGATCGAGAAAAGGGAGTAGTTTTCCTGCATCTGCCAGCAGGCCATTGCCATAATCCTCCGCCTCACCATCAACAGGATAGTTCTCAGCATGGTAGTTGGGGTTACGCTCCAGAACCATCTTGCGGTTGGGGTTATTTACCGTCAGCATGAACGGTCCGGTTCCAACTGGATACCAGTCGAGGGTAATATTTCTCTCCTGCAACATCGGTTGGGAGTGAAAACGATCAGCCTCCCACGGCATGGGGGCAAAAAACGGCATCGCCAGCCAGTAGAGAAACTGTGGATATTTGCCATTTACCTTGATGCGATAGGTTTGCTCATCCACCACCTCTACCCCACCCAGTGCAAAATTTCGCAAATCCAGCCAACCATCAGGATGATTCTCTTTGGCCTCCTTCAACCGATCTCGCAACTCACCAAGACCAACAATATGCTCTTGCATCAGACCGAAGATTGGGGAGTGAAGTGATGGGTGAGCCAACCGTTTTATCTGGTAGACATAATCTGCAGCTGTCAGTAGCCGAGAATCACTCTGTGCAAAATCAGATATCCTCTCTACTCCAGAGAGCTCGCTCTCAGTGAGGTTGCCGTAACGCATCTCACCGTTCTCACCCTTAACAAATGCGGGATGAGGCTGGTAACGGACTCCATTTTTTAGTGAGATCTCGTAGATGGAGTAGGCAATTTTCTCCGCATTCACATCAGTTGTAAGTTCATTACCACTCTGGTCCAGATAGGTAACCTGCGGCATCTCTGATGCACTGAGTGGCTCCAGTTGATATGGCCGCTTTAGATAATGGTATTGCAGCGGAGGTTCATATATCTGCCCGATAAAGGTGTACTCATTGGAGCTGTAAGAGCGTGCCGGATCGAGATGTTTAGGACGTCCAGAAAATGATGAGTAGAGCACCTGCTCCTCCGCACCCTCTTGAGGGTATGGATTGTTCCAGTTTGCCTGAACGGTAAAGGAGAGCAGCAATCCACACAGGATGGCAGACAATTCCCCTCTTTTTACCTTGTTACTCCTCACCATGTCTGTGTAAAATTGCCTGACTACAGGTTCTGTTGAAAGACTGGATAATATCAGAATAAAAACAGAATGATTGGATAGCATACGAGGATTTGTGATGGGATTTATGCAGGGTAAAAAGGCGCTGGTTGTTGGTGTAGCCAGTAACCGTTCAATTGCCTGGGGTATTGCAAAAGCAATGCACCGTGAAGGAGCCGAGATTGCCCTCACTTATCAGGGGGAAAAGCTACAGGGGCGAGCTGAAAAATTTGCCGCCGAACTGGGTAGTGATATTGCCATCCCTTGTGATGTCTCCAGTGACGATGAGATCAGAAAGACATTCGAAACCCTGGCCACCCATTGGGATGGGTTGGACTGTCTGGTGCACTCGGTTGCCTTCTCTCCCAAGGGAGAGCTGGATGGCCGTTTTATTGATTCAGTCACCCGCAATGGTTCCAATGTTGCCCATGACATCAGCTCATACAGCTTTGCTGCACTCGGCCGTGAGGCCCTGCCGATGATGGAGGGACGCAATGGCTCAATGTTGACTCTGAGTTATCTTGGAGCGGTACGTTCCATCCCTCACTACAATGTCATGGGGCTAGCCAAGGCGAGTCTGGAGGCTGCTGTACGTGCCATGGCTGCCGACCTTGGACCTGATGGCATCCGTGTGAACGGTCTATCTGCAGGCCCAGTCAAGACCCTGGCTGCAAAAGGGATCGGCGACTTCAATCTGCTACTGGATTACTCCGAAAAGAACTCACCACTACGCCGCAATGTCACCATTGATGAAATAGGTAATGTTGGCGCCTTTCTCTGTTCAGACCTGGCCTCTGGAATGACTGGTGAGATCACCTATGTTGATGGTGGCTACAACACCACCGGAATGGCAACTTACGGGGTCAGAAAAGAGGGCTAATTTAGCTGCTCCTCATACACCATAATCTCAGCCTGGTTACGCAGGCTGGCAATATAGCTCTGATAGTGACTTTTCACATTACGGTCTGCCAACTCACGGCGCAAGGTCTCCACCCTCTTCTCATCCATGGCATCTAGATTTCCCTCCTCTACAGCCAGAAGCTCAATCAGAACATAGCCGCCACTACGCAACTCTGTTCCAGCATATCTCTTCTGCCCTGCTAAAGGTTTTATCTGAAAGGCCCGTGCTATAACCTCTGGAGATAGGGCCTTGTCTGCTCTATCAATCTGTTCAACATCACTCCACTGCAGAGCTACGTTTTCTGCAGCTGCATCCGTACCAAGCTCACCGCTCTGGATTTGATCAAGCAGCGCCATACCGTTGCTCTTTGCAGTAACCCTGGCGCGCTGCTCCAGGATTGCCTCAACCACCTCACCACGTACACTCTCGAGAGGTTTTCTTGTTGCCGGACGGTGCTCACGCACTCTGACAACTACCATATGGTCTTCTGCCAGCTCAATTGGATCACTATTTTTTCCTTCCGCCAGAACCATATCGGAAAATGCCGCTTTTATAACCCCTGGGTTGGTAGCAATTCCACCTGTTGCCCCCTGTCGGCTGAACAACTCACTCTGTTTTACCACCAGTCCAGCTGCCTCTGCAGCATTTTCCAGAGAGTCTGGCTGCTCATAAGCAATATTGGCAATAGTCTCTGCATACTCAAAAAAGAGATCCTCACCTGCCTGACGTTTCAGATCAGCACTAAGCTCACCACGCACCGCCTCATATGGACGAATCTCTTCTGCCTGAATCTCATCCAGACGAATCAGATGAAAACCAAATGGGGTACGAACTGGCTCCGAGACCTCTCCTACCTGCATGGAGAATACCGCCTCATCAAACTCCGGTACCATCACTCCGCGAGGGAAGAAATCGAGATCTCCCCCTACAGTTGCAGAGCCTGGATCATCTGAATACAGCGCAGCCATAGTCTCAAAGGACTCTCCTGCAGCCAGCTTGCCCAACACCTCATCCAGGCGTGCCTGGGCTGCTGTGGTGGCATCATCATCCGCCCCCTCTGCCAACTCAATCAGGATATGACGTGCATTGCGCTCCTCCTCTGCAAGCAGACTATCCTTGCGCTCCTCATAAAGTTTCTGCAGAGCATCCTCATCAACCGGAACATCTCTGGCAAGCTCTGCTACAGAGAGCTCAATATAATCGATACTAACCTGCTCAGGAATCTCATAGGCGACTGAGTTGAGCTCGTACTGTGCTGCAATCTCCTCATCTCCAACATCCTTGCTCTCAATTCGTTCAACAGTTGCAGGAATGGTAAGCAGGCGCAATGAACGCTTTTGCTCCTGCAGACGAACCGCCTCACGCAATTCATTATCAGTCACAAATGAGGCCTGACGAAAGCCGGTAAGAAGCTGAGATTGCATCAAGTCAGCACGTAATCCACTCTCAAAAAATGGCTGGCTCATCCCCTGTGAGGAGAGAACCTGTTTGTATACCTCTTGACTGAACTTGCCATCATGCTGAAAAGCCTCTGTACGCTGCAGCTGCCAAAATAGCAGTTCGTCACTAATCCGGAAACCGTCACTATCCACTGCCTGATTCAACAGGTCATTTTCGATCATCGCATCCAGTACCGCACGACGCATACGCGGATCTTCCAGCATCTCTGGACGGTAATTAGCCCCTAGCAGCTGACGCATTCTCTGACGTTGCTGTTGCAATGAGCGTTGATACTCATTCAGACTTATCTCTGTTCCATTGACCTCTGCAACAACAGCACTTGAGCCTCCCTCAAAATATGAGTTGATCCCCCATAATGCAAACGGGACTATCAACAGCCCAACGATAACCCAGGCAATCCAACTCTGTGCCTGATCGTGAATACTCTGCAACATGTTCTACTTCCTTCCTCTAAATAACCTATAAAAAAAGGGCGCACCTGATATCAGGCACGCCCTTGATAAGTGGCGGAGCGGACGGGACTCGAACCCGCGACCCCCGGCGTGACAGGCCGGTATTC
>CAYQBY010000041.1:0-10508 GCA_964415865.1 uncultured Piscirickettsiaceae bacterium
CTATGTCACGCTGGGCGTTGTCGTCTCCCATGCGCATGACGGAGCCTTTGCCGAATTGGCGTTCGATCTGGGTTAATGCTGCATCAAGGGCTTTCTGTTTATTCTCTTCCATTTTTCATTCCTCCCGGATTACGGTATAGTTTGACTGCTTACAAAACAACAAGAGAACTTTTGTTCTCCTTTTGTTCTTACTATACTAGGAAGATCTGAAATTGCAAACAGAAATATGCTTTTATTTCTCTCCTCGCCCAACTCCATAATAAGTGATACCCATAGATCTCATCTTTTCTGGTGAGTAAAGATTGCGGCCATCAAAAACTACTGGTGTTTTCATCTTGTTAATCAACTGGTTAAAGTCTGGAGACCAAAACGCCTTCCACTCTGTCATCACCATTAAACCATCCACCCCATCAAGTACAGTATCGCGACCATCACCATAGGTAACGGCATCCAACTCCCCAAAATATTTCCTTGCACTATCCATTGCCTCCGGATCGTAAATATGTACTGATGCCCCCTGACCCAAAAGGGTCTCTACAAGCTGGATGCCTGGTGCATTTCGCACATCACAACTTCCAGGCTTATATGCAATTCCCCAGACTGCAAACCTCTTACCCTTCAGATCCATCCCAAAGTGGCGCCATGCCTTGCGAAAAAGCACCTCCTTCTGTTGCTCGTTGATCTCCAGTACTGCATCCAGCAACTGACCCGCAGAGCCTGCCTCACGAATAGTCGCAGCAAGAGTGGCAACATCCTTTGCAAAGTTAGGGCCGCCAAAACCCGTACCGGGATAGAGGTAGTCATAACCGATACGCTGATCCGAACCCATACCCTGACGCACCTCCTCGATATCTGCCCCCACATCCTCAGCCACATCAGCCATCTCGTTCATAAAGCTGATGCGGGTAGCGAGCATGGCGTTGGAGGCAAACTTGGTCAGTTCTGCAGAACGTGGTGACATGGTCATCACCACATCTCGATTACGATTGTACGGAGCATACAGATCACGCATGATCTCTATCCCCTCAGCCGAGTCACTCCCCAATAGAATGCGGTCTGGGCGACGGAAATTCTGAATCATCCTCCCTTCGGTCATGAAATCCGGCTCCACAACAAGATCACATACAGAAGCAGACTCACGCTCTTCCAACCCTGCTTCCACAATCTTGTGCAGTTTATCCGACGCCCCCAAGGGGAATGTGGTGCGATTCACCAGAACAACATCACCATCCATGTCTGCACCAATCTGCTTGGCAACCTTGGTAGCAAGATCAAACTCATCAGCCCCCAACACCAGATACTGGATATCTCCAAACGCAGCCCCCTCCTCCAGTGACTGTGACATCTGCAGACGCCCAGAGTCCATCTGCTGCTGTAACAACTTGTTAAGCCCGGGCTCAGCCAATTGAGACACCTCAAAAGAGCCATTAAAGGGACCACTCAATGAGACCAACAACAGGTTATGACCTATATCAGCAAGACAAGCAGCACTTACCAGTGCCGAGGTGTTGTGACCATAAACAGTAACCCTCATTGTTCTCTCCGTATTCGGTTCAATAGTCCGATTGTCGATCCATCATATTGTGTTAGTGATGACTCAGAATCCAACAAATCATGATGAATCTGGCCCGCAACCTGTTTTCCAAACTCTACGCCAAACTGGTCAAACGGATTGATCTCCCAGATCACGCTCTGTACAAAAACCTTATGCTCATATAGTGCCACCAACGCACCAAGATTTTTTGGAGTAAGGGCATCCAGTAGAAATGTTGAGCTTGAACGGTTCCCCTCGTGTCGATGATAGGGGTCATCGCTCTCCTGTCCCACCATAAAAGCACGACTCTGTGCCAAACAGTTGGCAATCGTCAGCTGATATTGGTCTGGATCAGCCCCCGCAGGGTCAATCGGCAGCACAAAATCCATTGGAGCAAAACGTGTGCCTTGATGAAGCAGCTGATAAAAAGCGTGCTGCGCATTGGATCCAACCCCGCCCCAGACAATTGGGCCGGTGTCGTAGTCTACCCGTGCACTATTCAGGGTAACCGACTTACCCAGACTCTCCATCTCCAGCTGCTCAAGATAGGACGAAAAGTGGTTAAGATGAGCCGCATATGGCAAAACCACATGACCTGGCATACCCAAAAAATTACTATTCCAGACCCCAATCAAACCCATCAATACAGATATATTATTCTCCAGCGGTTCTGCGGCAAAATGTCGATCAGCCAGCCATGCCCCCTCCAGCATCTCATCAAAGGCATCCACTCCAAGGTAGAGTGCAATCGGTAGCCCAATGGATGACCACATGGAGTAGCGTCCGCCAACCCACTCCCAGAAGCGGAAGGTATTCTCCTCGGGTAGCCCCCACTCAACCGCTTTTTCAATATCTGCTGTTGCTGCAACAAAATGGTGAGGGGTGACATCAGTCTCTCCCACAATAGTCTCTGCTGCCAGTGTTAACCAGACCCTTGCTGCCGCCGCATTGGACATTGTGTCCGAGGTTGTGAAGGTCTTTGATGAGACCACAAACAGTGTAGTCTCAGGGTCAAGTTTTGGCAGGATATCAGCTGCATGAGCACCATCAATACTGGAGATAAAGTGGATATCCAAAACCCCATCCGCCTGAGAACGTAGCGCCCGACAGACCATCTTCGGGCCAAGATCAGACCCTCCCACCCCAATATTTACTACATCAGTAATTCTCTTGCCGGTAAAACCACGCCAGTTGCCCCCACGAACCTGCTCTACAAAACTGCGTATCTGGCTCCGTACAGCATGTACATCATCAACCACATTATGGCCATCAACCTCTATAGATTCATCAGGGTGACTACGCAGTGCAGTATGCAGAGCTGCTCTCCCCTCTGTACTATTTAGAGATTCACCTCGTAACAGCTCTCTTATTTTCTCCGGCAGATTTTGCTGCTCTGCCAAAGCAACCAGCTTATTAAGTGTTTTCCCAGATATCCGCTGCTTGGAGTAGTCAAACAGCACTCCACCGAGCTGTCGGGAGAAATTATCGAAACGATCCCCATCTTGTGCAAACAGCTCCTGCAGATGGACACCTCTCATCTCTCCAGCATGGTCTACCAGAGATTGCCAGGCCTCACTCTCAGAAACCAATCTCTTAGCCACCAACATGTCCCTCTATCAACTGCAATACCTCATCCTTGATCTCCTCATCCCGCAAGGCATACTCTATATTTGCCCGCACATATCCAAATTTATATCCGCAGTCATAGCTTATCCCCTCAAAGGTATAAGCAAAAACCGGTTCCTCAGCAATCAGGGAGGCAATTGCATCGGTTAGCTGAATCTCCCCTCCTGCACCACTACCGGTTATCTCAAGCAACTCCATCACCTTTGGTGTCAGCAGATAACGCCCAACAACGGATAGTTGTGATGGCGCCTCCTCTGCCGATGGCTTCTCTACTACACCCCTCATCTTCTGTAGTTTTCCACCCTCTCTCTTCTCAAGCGAGACAATTCCATATTTATCTACCTCCTCCAGCGGAACCGCCTCTACCCCAATTATACTGGATCCATGTTGTTCAAATGCCTCCACCATCTGTGCCATGCATCCATCACCGCTATTGTGAATCAACACATCCGGCAAAAGCACTCCGAATGGCTCATCACCTACTAGATCTTTTGCACAGAGCACAGCATGCCCAAGTCCAAGTGGCTGGTGCTGGTAAACAACGGAAACCGTAACCCCTTTGGGCAGAATGGAACGCACCTTCTGCAACAGCTCATCCTTACCTTTCTCCTCCAAGGTAGATTCAAGCCCTGGATTGTTCTTAAAGTGTTCCTCCAGAGCACCTTTGTCCGGATGAGATACCAGAATAATCTCCTCAGCACCGGCCTCCACCGCCTCCTCAACAACGTACTGAATAAGAGGCCTGTCCACAACCGTAAGCATCTCTTTCGGGATAGCCTTGGTTGCAGGAAGGAAGCGAGTACCCAGACCTGCTACAGGAAAAACATACTTGGTAATTTTCACATCAAATTCTTATAGTTATAGTTGCAATTAACAGAGCTGACATTATCAACCAACTGTACAAACCGCAACCATAAGAAGGGATGATCTAAATAGTAATATTGGTTAGGGCAAGAGGATGCAATCCCGTCAGGGAGACAGCTATGCTGTCCACCTCCGACCTATCCACGCTAGTGAATGGTTGATTGGGACGAGAGGATTCGATCCCGCCAGGGAGACGGCTCTGCCGTCCACCTCCGACCTATCCACGCTAGTGGATAGTTTGGTCGGGGCGAGAGGATTCGAACCTCCGACCACCGGCACCCCATGCCGGTGCGCTACCAGGCTGCGCTACGCCCCGAGATAATGGAGGCTGGAACCGGAGTCGAACCGGTGTACACGGCTTTGCAGGCCGGTGCATGACCACTCTGCCATCCAGCCAGATGACTTTGGATTTTGAAAAATTAAGGGGACACGTAACTAGTACATGTCCCCTTAACTTTTCCAACAAAATTTGGAGCGGGAAACGAGATTCGAACTCGCGACCCCGACCTTGGCAAGGTCGTGCTCTACCAGCTGAGCTATTCCCGCTTAAGAGTTGGCATATTCTATGCTTTGATCGCTTCCTGTCAACCCCCACTTGTCAAAAAGAGTCACTCATCACCTTGTAAAACTGGCCATGCTGCACGCAGGTAGATGACCATTGACCACAGGGTTAGCAACATTGCTATATAGAGCAACACCATCCCAACTACAGAGGTCGGAATATCTCCTATCGGCTCCAGATATAGCAGCATCAAAATCGCGACCATCTGCACAGTGGTCTTTATTTTTCCAATCATCGAAACTGCCACATTGGCACGACCGCCCATCTCTGCCATCCACTCCCGCAGTGCGGAGATCGCAATCTCACGACCAATAATAACAATAGCTGGGATGGCCACCCAATATGTAGGCATATCACTTACCAACAATACCAACGCAGCTGCCACCATCAATTTGTCTGCAACAGGATCGAGGAAGGCCCCAAACGGAGATATCTGATTCAGTTTTCTTGCCAGAAAACCATCCAGCCAGTCGGTCCATGCCGCAAGCACAAATATTCCTGCAGCCGCTGTTCTCCCCCACTCAACCGGCAGATAGAAGGCGACAATAAAGAATGGGATCAGGATGATCCGTAACAGGGTCAGCAGGGTAGGGATATTAAGCTTCATTAATCATGGAATCTATCATAAATTCGCTGAGCAATCTCTTGATTGATCCCCGGCACTGCCGATATATCCTCAATTCCTGCCCGCACCACCTCCTGCAGTCCGCCAAAATGGTTGAGCAGCTGCTGTCTTCTCTTTGGCCCAACTCCTGCAATACCTTCCAGTGGTGAACGACTCCTCTTTTTGGCACGGCGCTGACGATGACCTGTAATTGCAAAGCGATGGGATTCATCCCTGATCTGTTGAATCAACAGTAGTGCGGAAGAATCTGCAGGGAGAGATTGAGCGCTCCTTCCATTCAGGAAGAGCTTCTCCTGCCCCTCCCTTCGATCCGGTCCTTTGGCAACACCAAGGATTGTGACTCCCTCAATCTGTAGCTCCTCTAACACTGCATGAGCCTGCCCGCACTGACCGGGGCCTCCATCAATCACCAGCAGATCTGGCAACTTCCCCTCTCCCTTGATTAAACGGGTATAGCGACGTTCCAATGCCTGGCGCATTGCTGCATAGTCATCGCCTCCTGTAATCTCTCGAATATTGAACCGACGATAATCTGACTTGAGCGGCACCCCATCCTCAAATACCACACAGGAGGCGACCGTCTCCTCTCCCATGGTATGGCTGATATCAAAACACTCCATCCGTTGTGGTAGTTGCTCCAGCTTCAGTGCATCCTGCAGTGCCTCAACTCGGGCAACTGCACTTGCTGCATGAGAGAGCCGACTCTGCAGCGCAAGCTCCGCATTCTCTAATGCCATTTTCATCCAGCGGGAACGATCACCTCGTAGCTGATGGCGAATCGCGACCTTTCGTCCTGCCTGCTCAGAGAGCACATCCTGCAATAACTCCCGCTGATCTGGCTCCTTGATCACCAGAATTTCAGCCGGGGGGGTATGTTCCAAGTAGTGTTGAGAGAGGAATGCATAGAGCACCTCTGCCACCGTCTGGCCCTGAACATTTTTTGGGAAGTAACCACGGTTGCCCAGATTCTGTCCACGCCTGAAATTAAATAATTGAATCGAAGCACTCCCTCCCTGCATGGAGACAGCAACCACATCCAGGTCTCCCCTTTCTCCACTGATATATTGCTTCTCCTGAACCCTTCTTAGGCTAGAGATTTGATCCCGTAACCGTGCCGCCTCCTCATAGTGAAGGTCTGTTGCTGCACGTTCCATCCGCTTGACCAATTCAGTCACCACCTCTCCACTCTTTCCTTCCAGAAAAAGCACTGCATGACGTACATCCTCCTGATAATGCTCAGGTGTGACTAGACCGTTACAGGGGGCACTACAGCGCTCAATCTGGTACTGCAGACAGGGGCGGGAGCGGTTGCGAAAGAAGCCATCCTCACACTGACGAACCGGGAACAGTTTCTGCATCAACTTCAGACTTTCACGCACTGCCCCGGCACTAGGATAGGGGCCAAAATAACGCCCCTTACCCTTTCGGGCCCCACGATGAAACCCCAGGCGGGGGAATTTGGTATGGATCGAAAGATATATATAGGGGTAACTTTTATCATCCCGCAACAGGATGTTGTAACGGGGACGATGCTTCTTGATCAGATTGCTTTCAAGAATCAGCGCCTCATTCTCGGTATGAGTTGTCGTTACCTCAATAGAGACAACATGCGACATAAGCGCCCTGGTCTTTGGGGCCAATCCACTACTGCGGAAATAGCTGGAGACCCTCTTCTTCAGATTTCGTGCTTTTCCTATATATAGGATCTCACCATCAGCACTCAGCATCTGGTAGATACCGGGGCGTGTAGTCTCTGGCAGGGTTGGCATCTCCATAAAAATGGATGGTATCATGGCGGACTATGAGTTCAGCAGAGAGAAATCTGAAGAGGTTGCATAAGCTACTACACCAAAAAGGTGTCGAACATGCCAGTTCAGAACGTCCTCTTCTGCCCCGAAAGGAGGTTCCTGAAGATTTTGTCGAGGACAGTCTGCCACCGCTCAAAAATCGCAAACCAAGGGGTAAAAAACCAACCTTCTTCCTCTCTAGAGGCGAGATATCCAGCAAGCTACTCAAGAAAGCATACTATATCAACCAACTCAACAGAAAAGTAATCCCCAGGCTGGGTCTCCCCTACTCATCACATCTGCGCCTAAGCTCTATTACCTCAAGCGGGGTTGCTGTTGTCCATGCAGATTCCCCTGGCTGGGCCCAACGAGGACGCTTTCTGCAACAGAACATTCTTGATCTACTGCATCAGGAGGGGGTACGGCAGGTAAAACGGGTGAGGTTAAAGGTTCGCTTCTCCAACGCGCCAGTAGAGCCGGAGGCTGAAACCGTAAAAAAGGTCCCCAGTAAAATCGCCCATAAACTCTCAGATCAGGCGCGCCATAATCGGGGGGAGCTTGGAGATGCCCTGCAACGACTATCCAATACCCTGCTACGTAACAGACAACGATAACCGTGCACAGTAGGGTATAATGCCCCTTTTTTTCAGAGGGGAACCAATCCCCTTTTTACAGGGAAGCAGGCCAATGTCCAAAGCAGAAGATGGAAATACCGTAAAGATACATTACACAGGAACACTGGAGGACGGATCTCAGTTCGACTCATCAGAGGGTAGAGAACCCCTTGAATTCACTATTGGAAGTGGGCAGGTGATCCCCGGCTTTGACAAGGCATGCTGTGGAATGGCAGTTGGTGAAAAGGTTAGCGTAACTCTTGCTCCAGAGGATGCATACGGGGAGCATAACCCAGAGATGGTCGCGACGGTTGAGCGCTCAATGATGCCGGATGACCTGGAGCCTGCAGTTGGAATGCCGATTAATGCCTCTGGACCAAACGGCGAGGTGCTTAATTTTGTAATCACCGCATTTGATGATGAGACAGTTACTGTTGACGGTAATGCCCCTCTGGCCGGCAAGGCTTTGACCTTTGCAATCGAGATGGTTGAGGTCAGTGAGGGACCAGCTGCAGAAGATAACGATGAGCAAGAATCTGTTATAACTGGTGTATAAGCAGAGAGTCGATGAGTCAACTTCAGGATGAGATTGCCAAACGCAGAACGTTTGCCATCATCTCACACCCCGATGCGGGTAAAACGACTATTACTGAAAAGCTGCTGCTGTTTGGAAAACTGATTCAGCAGGCTGGCACCGTCAAGGGACGTGGCTCTGATCGTCATGCCACCTCCGACTGGATGGAGATGGAGAAAGAGCGTGGAATCTCCGTCACCACCTCGGTTATGCAGTTCCCCTACAAGGAGCGAATGGTAAATCTGCTTGATACTCCTGGGCATGAGGATTTCTCGGAGGACACCTATCGCACCCTGACAGCGGTTGATTCCGCACTGATGGTAATTGATGGCGCCAAGGGTGTTGAGCCCCGCACCATCAAACTGATGGAGGTGTGCCGACTCCGTACCACCCCTATTCTCACCTTTATCAACAAGATGGATCGCGATATTCGTGACCCTATTGAGCTGCTGGACGAGGTTGAGGAGATACTTAATATCAAATGTGCCCCTATCAACTGGCCCATTGGTATGGGCAAGGAGTTCAAGGGGATCTATCAGCTGGACCGGGATCGCACCATTCTCTATCAGAAGGGTCAAGGGCATACCATTCAGGGTGAACAGATTATTGATGGGCTGGACAATCCAGAGCTTGATGAGGCTATCGGCAGCCTGGCTGATGATCTGCGTGAGGAGCTGGAGCTGGTGCAGGGGGCGAGCCACCCATTTGATCTGGATGAGTATCTGGCTGGAACCCTCACCCCAGTCTACTTTGGAACCGCACTGGGAAATTTTGGAGTCAAGGAGATGCTGGATGGCTTTGTCGAGATTGCTCCTACTCCCCAACCACGTGACACAGAGGATCGTACAGTCACTCCTGATGAGGAAAAGTTCACCGGCTTTGTCTTCAAGATACAGGCCAATATGGATCCAAAACACCGTGACCGTATCGCCTTTATGCGAGTCTGCTCCGGTAAATTTCAACAAGGCACGAAGTTGCGTCACAGCCGTATCAACAAGGATATTGCCGTCCCAAATGCCCTCACCTTTCTAGCTGGTGACCGCTCTCACACGGATGAGGCGTGGCCCGGAGATATTATCGGGCTTCACAACCATGGCACCATCCAGATTGGAGACAGCTTCAGCCAGGGGGAGTCATTACGCTTTACCGGTATCCCTCACTTTGCCCCGGAGCTCTTCCGTCTGGTCCGTCTGAAAGACCCTCTAAAGAACAAACAGCTGCAGAAAGGGCTACAACAGCTCTCTGAAGAGGGGGCAACCCAGCTCTTTATGCCACTTAACAACAACCATCTTATTCTGGGTGCCGTCGGCATACTCCAGTTTGATGTTGTTGCCCATCGACTAAAACATGAATACAAGGTTGAGGCGATATACGAGAATGTATCGGTTGCCACTGCTCGCTGGGTTGAGTGCGAGGATAGTGTAGAGCTGGATCGATTTAAGAAGAGAAGCAGTGATAACCTGGCAATGGATGGCGGCGGCAACCTAACCTATCTAGCACCAACCAGGGTAAATCTTGACCTGACTATAGAACGCTGGCCCGAGGTAGAGTTCCACTCAACCAGAGAGCATTAATTTTATTTATTGGTAGATAAAAAACTACTATTTTACTATTCAAGTATTTTCTTTATAATGGTCGCAAATGTTGAGGAGAAACAACTCCGATTCAAATTTTTTAACCATTTTTTAATTTTTAAGTTTAAAGGAAAATATCATGAAAAAGATTATTGCTACTATCGCTCTTGTTGCTGTTGCTTCTAGTGCTTCTGCTTTCTTCGGTGGATCTGACGATAACCAGTCTGGTTACGGAACTGGTTCTGCTGATGGTGCTTTCGACGGAAAGGGTCGTGGTGCTGGTAAGGGAAATGCTGACGCAGAGGGTAACTTCAGCATGACTATCAATGCTTCTGGTAAGGGTTCTTCTAACATGGAAGCTGATATGGACGCTGCTGAGAATGCACGTTTTAAGGGTGATTCTGATGTTCGCACAGAGAGCCGTCCTTACTACTACGCTCCTGTAGCTCCTGCTGCACAGTAAGATACAGTTTTACTGAATCGAGCAAAAACCCTGTACGATTTAATCGTACAGGGTTTTTTTTGTTTCATAACCTACTGTTAGATATATGCTTCATAAATAAAATTATTAACCAATAAAATATTGCTTCTTTAATATTCAACAACTTTCTTATATACTTGCAAACAATTGTTAAGGGGGGATCCTCCGAAACAGAATTTTTATAGAAGACCAGCCTTGTTGGTCAATTTTTGAAAGGAAAATATCATGAAAAAGATTATTGCTACTATCGCTCTTGTTGCTGTTGCT
>CAYQBY010000042.1:0-10007 GCA_964415865.1 uncultured Piscirickettsiaceae bacterium
CGAAACAGCCCAGGAGATAGAGCAGCAGGTTCGAGAGAGGTTGTTGCCTGATCGTAAACCAAAACTTGAGGTGGTTGATGAGAATGCTGATGCAGAGAGTGTTGCTGCATAGTATCAGCTAGTCTGAAATCACTGATGTTAACAAGCCGCTGAATCGGTATAATTCAGCGGCTTTTTTATTAGTAGTTTGCGTTTGGCCCGGATGGCGAAATTGGTAGACGCAAGGGATTTAAAATCCCTCGATTGAAAGATCGTGCCGGTTCGATTCCGGCTCCGGGCACCATATTTTGTGGTTGATGGCCTTTGGCCATCTCGATTCAGCTTTGCTGAAACGATCGATTCCGGCTCCGGGCACTATTTGTTGTTGTTCCAGTAACCATTACTTGGTTTTTCTGCATCAGCTGGACATTTCTGTTATTAAGCTAGATAATTGGCAGTTACCAATTGGTAACGCTACCGCGTTGCTTTACAAGGAGTTAGTTTAAATGTGGGGTAGAGGAGATATGCAAGGATCATCAATGTTTTTCAATAAGGGAGCAGTGCTGGCCCTGTTGCTATTGGCGCCACTGTCACTGCAGGCAGCTCACTCTGTCCATGACTCTGTGGCACGTAATGATATTGTTCAGGTGCAGAAGATGTTGAAGAAGGGTGTCTCTATCAATAAAGCCAATAGGTATGATGAGCAACCCCTTCACCTGGCTCGCACCCCAGAGATGATTGAGTTACTGATCAAGAATGGTGCTGACGTCAATATTGAAAACCACTTTGGAGACTCTCCCCTGATGCAGGCTGTACTCAAGGGTGACCATGAACTGGTTGAGTTATTGATTAAACATGGAGCCAGAATTAATCATAAGAACAGGTTTGGGGACACTCCTCTGCAGGAGGCTGTCAATCGTGACTTGGTTGTTATGGCAAAGATACTTATTGATAATGGTGCAGATGTGAATGCCCAGGGTAAGCATGGGGATACGGTTCTGCATACAGCAGTTCGGCGAGGCAACCACACAATGGCTCGGGTCCTGATTCAGTCTGGTGCCGAGATTGATATCAAAAATGATGATGACCGTGTGGCCAATGACCTGGCAGTGGGGCGTAAAATGAAAAATGAGTTGGTAAACTACAAGATCTACCGTTAGTCGAGCAGCTATTATGTGGCGAATATGGCTACTGATTGTTCTGCTGGTATTGGTGGTTATAGTTATTGCCAGAATGCGGAACAGATAGAAAAAAAGGATGATCATTGATCATCCTTTTTTATTGTCTCTCTTGTTATCGCCTGTAGTACGGGTACGGTCGCATAGGGCGCATCTGTCGCATTGGTGCTCTTCGTGACGGAGGAGCCATTCTCCTTGGGTCGTAGTATGGCGCAGGCCTCATTGGAGGACGTTGGCGATAGCTTCTATATCTGCGTGGTGGTATTGCTCTTCTGTATCCATCTCTTGCACGGTTATCCCTTAAACGTGGGCGTTCTGCTCTTACAGATGGTGGTGGAGCTAGAGGGGTAGCAGCTCTTCTTTCAGTGACAACTGGTGGTTGTGATTCTGCACCTGATTGAACTGACATTCCAAAGGTCTTTTCAGAGGCACCATAGTCTATGGTCTCTCCAGGGCCTTCATCAGGATCATCTGCCGAGTTATCTTCTAATCCCCATGCAGTAGCAAGATCATTCCCACCTCCCCATGGGCCAAGCCATTGCGCAGAAACTACTCCACTAAAGAGAACTCCGGCTGTGAACGCAACAGTGGATATCCTTATCCCGGCACGTACTATTTTCATCCTATACTTCTCCTGATCACCAGAATGGTGCTTGCTGAGTTATGAATCGTGTTGAGGAGGATAGCAGAAATCGACAGTTAATCGTATTGTCCAAGGTTGTTTTGGCGGATGATTTTTTTGATTAATTCCATGTACTCTGCGCCATTTTTTGCATAAAGCCCTAACCCCTTGAGAAGTGTAGTTCCAGATGGGGTGAGCAGGTTGAGCCGTTGTTGGTGTCGCAGATTGCGTAGCTCCTTAAATGCGGGGCGTGTATTGAGAATATGTATATATTTCTCTATGGCTTCCTTCAGGTTTGGGTAACTTTCAACCTCATGAGTCGCACTCTCATCACGCTGTTTGGGCACCATTCCACATCCCGGCTTTAAACACCAGACCCCAAAATAGTTATTTCCCTCACGGGCAAAACGGGATGTGCCCCAGGCGGATTCCAGAGCCCCCTGCGCAACCAGCATGGAGATGGGGACAATATCTGTACGTTTGAGCAGTGAAATCCAGCTCTCCTCGCTATCTGAATCAAACTTGTTGAGATCTCTGATCTTTGCAAGTTCAAGCACCCAGCGCTGCTCCTTGCTGGTCAATGAGTCACCGGAACGGTAACGTAGATAGAGACTTAATAAAACAGTTCGCTCTTTCTCTATTCTGTGAAGAACAGGACGAGCCTTTGAGACCATGTAGTTGATAAAGGCAGTTTTCCTGATTGCCCGATCCTTTATCTTGATAAAGTCTGGGGCCCTGTTAATGGTGGATGGTGAATCCTTGGATGTCTGAACATTCTCTGTTGGTGCGGCAAAGATAGATGCAGAGAACAGCAGAGCTGCTACAGCAGCTATCACTACTCAGTTGCCTCACTCACAATCTGTTCAAGCATCGCCTCTACCTCTTTGAGAACATCATGAGACTTTGTCGATCCAATTTTTGACAGTTGAAGATATGAGACATGCACCACCCCTGGCTCATCAGTCGTTGTATAGATGGCAATAGAATATGGACAGAAGATCACGTTGGCAGGGTCAGCATCAGTCATCTTGCGTGAAAGATTTGCACTACAGAACTCGATAATCTCAGAGCGGGCAAAAGTTGCAGATGCCGCTGTTGTTCGTTGCCCACTCTCACCAGCCATGCCAATTTTTCTTTTCGCCTTGCTAACCATGGTGTGGGCAATATCCTGTACTCTGGAGACCATATCCTTGCCGGTACGTTCCAGCATTCCACCAACATCCGAGCGGTGGGCAACTACTAGACCCTGATTGGTTATCCCCTCCTCGATGTACTCCTTGATGGTGTCAAACTCCTCTTCGACACTGTGGTGTACCCATAAGCCCCCAGCAGTTACTGGCAGGCTGATAGTTAGAGAAAAAAACAGTATTGCCAGTAGTGAGTGGATTATTTTCATTGTTATCTCCTCCAGGTTGTCAGCCGAGTCTACCCTGAAAAAAGTGGTAATACAAAGTTGGTGCAAGGGTTACAATGAGGTCGATGAGTCGTCTATTTAAAATCCTGATGCTACCGTTATTCGTGTTTGCCATTGCTGGATGTGAGTCGCAACGATTTGATCCTGATGATATATGTTCAATATATAAGCTGAATCCTGATTGGGGGAGTGAGTCTGCCAAGGCAGAACAGAAATGGGGGATTCCTCAGGAGGTGATCATGGCAGTTATGCGTCATGAGTCAGGTTTTAATGGAAGAGTGCGTGCGCCACGCCGCCATTACCTTGGGTTTATTCCAGGTGAGAGACTCTCCAGTGCATATGGTTATGCTCAGGCCCTCGACAAAACCTGGGAGGAGTATCAGCAGAGAAGTGGTAACAGTAGTGCAGAGCGTGATAACTTCTCAGATGCCGTGGACTTTGTGGGTTGGTACCTAAACCGTGCCCACCGTAGTCTGAAACTTCCCAGAGATGATGCCTATAACCTCTATCTTGCGTATCATGAGGGGCATCGTGGATTCTTGAGTAGGGAGTATGAGAAGCATCCACGACTGATGCAGGTGGCCAAGTGGGTGGATGAGACCCGTAGCAACTATCGTGATCAGCTCAAAAAATGTCGCTCTGAATCGTCATCCTCAGGCGAGAAGAAACGAGAAAAACGCTTCTCTCTGAAGATAAATGACGGTCTGCCTAACTGATCCCGTCCAGTTCACCATCCATATGAGCCTCGGTTAGCTCATCCAGTCCACCGATATGATCATCACCAAGAAAAATTTGTGGAACTGTGCGAGCGTTATTGGTCCTTTTCAGCATCTCTTTCAACCCCTTCTGTGATTGATCAACCCTTACCTCTATATAGGATATCCCCCACTTTGTGAGTAACTGTTTGGACTTGTCGCAGCGTGGGCAGGTGCCGGTGCTATAGATTTTTATTTTTCTGGCCATATTGATGAGTTCCCATTTTTTAGTGAATGCGGGATGATAGGCCGATTTCGTAAACTCGTAAACAGGAAAACGGTATGACATCGCCATCTCCAGAGACAACCTATCTGAAAAACTATCTCCCGCCAAACCATCTGGTTCCAGAGGTTCGTCTCTTCTTTGATCTTGGGGTGAATGAGACACGAGTGAAGGCCAGTCTGCAAATTATCGCAAATGCGGCAGGGGAGAGAGGCGCTCCTCTGATCCTTAATGGTGGTGACCAGGAGCTGCTGTCACTGCAGCTGGACGGAGTCTCTCTTGGTGAGGATAGATACCAGAGAGAGGGTGAAACCCTGACAGTCCCTGATGTTCCGGAAGAGTTTATTCTGCAGATGGAGACTCGATTGCACCCGGAAAACAATAAGTCACTGGAGGGGCTCTACCGTTCAGGATCGATTTTTTGCACCCAGTGTGAGGCAGAGGGGTTTCGTAAAATAATCTTCTTTCCGGACCGCCCTGACGTAATGTCAAAATTTAGTGTAACCATTGCGGCTGACCCAGAGCTCTGTCCAGTAATGCTCTCCAACGGCAATCAGACTGGTCATAGTGGTTACCCGGATGGTCGTCATTGGGTAAGTTGGGAGGATCCGTTTCCCAAGCCGGCCTATCTGTTTGCCCTTGTTGCTGGTGATCTGAAGGGGATTCAGGATCAATTCACGACAGCCTCTGGGCGAGATGTCACGTTACGTATCTTTACTGAGCCTCATAATATTGATAAGTGCGACCATGCGATGGTCTCTCTGAGACGCTCCATGGAGTGGGATGAGAAGGTATATGGCCGTGAGTATGATCTCGATATTTTCAATATTGTTGCAGTGGATGATTTCAATATGGGGGCGATGGAGAACAAGAGCCTCAATGTGTTCAATTCAAAATTTGTACTGGCCAAACCAGAGACTGCAACCGATATGGACTATACCAATATCGAGGCAGTTATCGGACATGAGTATTTTCATAATTGGACCGGCAACCGTATAACCTGTCGTGACTGGTTTCAGCTGAGCTTGAAAGAGGGGCTGACAGTGTTTCGTGATCAGGAGTTTACAGCTGACTACAACTCTCGTGCAGTAAAGAGAATTCAGGATGTGCGGATGTTGCGCAGTGTGCAGTTTGCAGAGGATGGGGGGCCAATGTCACACCCAGTACGTCCGGACCACTATATAGAGATCAGTAACTTCTACACTGTAACGGTATACGAGAAGGGGGCAGAGGTGGTGCGTATGCAGCATACCCTGTTGGGAGAGAAGCTCTACCGTAAGGGGATGGATAGATATTTTGCTCGCCATGATGGCGAGGCGGTCACAGTCGAGGATTTTGTCAGCTGTATGGAGGAGGCCTCCGGGCGAGACCTTGGGCAGTTTATGAACTGGTATCGGCAGAGAGGTACGCCGCACCTCAAGGCAGGCTGGAGTCATGATCGTGAGAGAGAGATATTAACCTTGACCCTGGAGCAGTACCCACCTGAGTCACTCAGTGCTGAGGAGCGTTCAACCTGGCAGCCACACCATATACCTGTTGCAGTGGGGATGATCTATGCAGATAGTGGGGAGGATCTGTTGCCCGAGGTGACTACGCTTCTTGAGTTGCAGGAAGCAACTGAGTCATTCAGCTTCAAAAATATTCCGATCGGCACCATCCCCTCCATTCTGAGAAATTTCTCTGCCCCGGTGTTGCTGGAGACAGACCATACCGAGGAGGAGAGACTCTTTCTGATGGCGCATGACTCTGACCCGTTTAACAGATGGGAGGCGGGGCAGCAGATTGCCGAGTCAATGTTGTTAAGGCTGATTTGGGAGTTTCGTGATTTCAGAGATGGTAAAGAGACGGACAGTGTCTTGCCCACCATTGATGAGTCCTGGATCAAGGCAGTAGGAGATGTGATTGCAGATGGAGAGAGAGATCCAGCATTCACTGCGGAGGCACTAATATTGCCAACCGAGCGTTGGTTGGCAGAGAAGATGGAGGTGGTTGATGTAGAGTCTATTCACAAGGCTCGTGAGTTTGCGATCCATGCTATTGCTCAACAATACAAACAGGAGATGGTTGGGCTTTATCACAAGATTGATGGTGAGGATGCTGCAGGGCGTACCCTGCGCAACCAGCTTCTTGGAATGTTGCTCAGACTGCGCAGTGATGATGTGGTTGGTCTGGCTGCAACGCAACTGCGAGACGCCAGAAATATGAGTGATGAGATAGGGGCTCTGTCCGCGCTTGAGATTGTGGGTGGTCCACTGCGTCGAGAGGCTCTGGATGGTTTCTATAAGAGATGGAGAGGAGAGAAACTGGTGATGGACAAGTGGTTCGCTCTGCAGGCTAGTTCCCAACTTACAGACACCGTTAGTCAGGTTGAGGCCCTTCTGGATCACCCGGATTTTGAGATCACCAACCCAAACAGGGTGCGCTCACTGATTGGGGTTTTTGCCCATGGCAATCAGCTCCACTTCCATAGTAAGGATGGCAGTGGATATGCTCTGCTTGGGGATCAGGTATTGAGGTTAGACAAGTTTAATCCGCAGGTTGCCGCCCGTATGGTGGGTGCGCTCAACCAGTGGAAGAGGTATGACGAGGGGCGACAGACCCTGATGAGAGCACAGTTGGAGAGGATTGTTGGAACTGAAAAACTATCCAGAGATGTTTATGAGATTGTCTCCAGAAATCTGGAGTAGGGCGTTTCTACTCCACAGTAACCGACTTAGCCAGGTTGCGAGGTTGGTCGATATCAGTGCCTCGCATCACTGCTACATGGTAGGCGAGTAGCTGTAGTGGGATAGAGAACTGGATTGGCGCCACGTGGTCACCAGCAGGTGGGACCGTAATAACCGAGCAATCATCACTGTTCTCAATACCAGAGTCCTCGTCGATAAATACAATAAGTTGTCCATTGCGTGCCCTCACCTCGGCAATGTTTGATTTTACCTTCTCCAGCAGATCATCCCGGGGGGCTACTGCAATCACCGGCATTCTCTCGTCTACCAGCGCCAAGGGGCCATGTTTAAGCTCGCCAGCAGGATAGGCCTCAGCATGAATGTATGAGATCTCCTTGAGTTTCAGAGCCCCTTCCATCGCAACGGGATACTGTACACCACGTCCCAGAAATAGCGCACTGTTATGGGCGCAGACCCGACCTGCTATCTGCTTGATCTCATCATCAAGCCCAAGCGCATGATCAACATAACGGGAGAGCGATTCAAGCTGGGCAACAATCTCCTGCTCCAGGGCTTGATCAATATTAAAACGACGTCCCAGCACAGTCACCAGCAACAGCAGAGATGTGAGCTGAGTGGTGAATGCTTTGGTTGAGGCGACCCCAATTTCCGGACCGGCACGGGTAAGCAGAGTGATATCAGACTCTCTGGTTAGTGAGCTCTCCGGTACATTACAGATTGCCAGAGACCCAACTATCCCGCTCTCACATGTTGCCTTCAGGGCTGCAAGGGTATCTGCTGTCTCCCCGGATTGAGATATGGTAATCACCAGAGTGCCGGGCAGTACAACAGGGTGGCGATAGCGGTACTCACTGGCCACCTCCACATGACAGGGGATTCCAGCCAGCCCCTCAAACCAGTTTCTGGCAACCATTCCGGCATGATAACTGGTGCCACAGGCAAGAATCTGAATAGCCTTTACTCGGTCAAACAGTGCGGCTGCATCCGGTCCAAAACTTGCCTCCAGCACAGAACCATTGACGAGCCGCCCCTCCAGAGTTTCTGCAATGGCTGTTGGCTGTTCGTGGATCTCTTTTAGCATATAGTGTTCATAAGGACCGCGGTTGACTGCATCAGCAGAGAGACTGGAGGTATGGATTGTCCGTTCAACCTCATCTCCACTACTATCAAATATGGTTACCGAATCAGACCCTATCTCGGCCAGGTCACCATCTTCCAGGTAGATAAATTGATTGGTGAAGGGGATGAGTGCAGTACTGTCGGAGGCGATGAAATTTTCACCATCACCCAGGCCTATAACCAGAGGGCTTCCGAGTCGTGCGGCAACTAGTAGATCAGAGTTGGTTGGGCTGATCACACCAAGTGCATATGCACCCTCCAGCTCGTGGGTACTGTTACGTACTGCATCAGTGAGTGACTCTCCCAGTTGCAGATGGTACTCAATCTGGTGGGCAACGGTCTCGGTATCTGTCTCTGAGGTGAAGCGAAAGCCATGCTCCTTTTGATCAAGGCGTAGAGCATCATGATTTTCGATAATTCCGTTATGGACTACAGCAACATTATTGTTGCAGATATGGGGATGGGCATTCGCGGTTGCCGGAATCCCGTGGGTGGCCCAGCGGGTGTGGGCAATGCCAATGGGGCCGGTTAAATGGTTCTCTCTGATTGGCGCCTCCAGAGTGGCGACCTTGCCAATCTCACGCACACGCTCTATTTTGCCATTATCAAGCAGGGCGACTCCTGCGGAGTCATAGCCTCTGTACTCTAGCCGTTTCAGCCCCTCCAGAAGAGCAGGGGTTACATCTTTCTTTGAAATAGCACCAACAATTCCACACATAAGGTTTTATTCACTCTATATATTGTTATTTTTTATCCCTTCAATAATACCGTAAATCTCTTTGTTATACTCGCAGCATGAATGAATCAGAAATTCAGCTCAACTCAACGATCACCTGTCCACACTGCGGCCATAGCAGAGCAGAGGTTATGCCAACCGATGCCTGTCAGTGGTTCTACCAGTGTGAGGGGTGTGGGGAGCTTCTGAAACCAGAGCACGGGGACTGTTGTGTATTCTGCTCATACGGGAGTGTGCCATGTCCACCAATCCAGCTACAGGGTGGTAAAACGGGAGGAGAGTGTTGTGGTGAGTAAAATAATGTTATTGATCATGCTGTTAATGGTGCAGGGCATGGTCTCTGCAGAGATTAATATAACAAGAAGTCTCTACTCGTTTGAGCTGGACCATGGAGAGGAGACAGTTGAGATCAAGCGAGAGCAGAATCCGGATGCGGTAATAACCGGCCCCTTCGCAAAAATCTCCCGTCCGTGCCCTCCGCTCTGTGTGCAGCCGTTCCAGGCGGTAGCTGGGGTAGAGACCATTGGCATACGTGAGCTTGTAGATTTTATGCAGACTGAGCTGGCAGTTGGTGAGGGGCTGTTGATTGATGCACGAACCCCAGATTGGCACGCCAAGGGAACCATTCCCGGGTCAATCAATCTTCCCTACACAGTGATGAACAGAAATGCTGGAGCAACCGAGATTGATATTGCAGAGACGTTTGAGTTGCTGGGAGTGGTAGAGGATGATGATGGCTGGAGTTTTACTGAGGCAGCGCAGCTGGTACTCTGGTGTAACGGAAATTGGTGTGGACAATCCCCTGCAGCCATTCGTGGGTTGTTGGCTGAAGGGTATCCCACAGATAAGATCCAGTACTTCCGTGGAGGCATGGAGGATTGGGTGCAGTATGGGATGACAGTTGTCACTCCATAAACCATATTAAAGGAGCTGAGTTTATGAGTTATACATTTGGAACAGAGCTGAGTTGCAGTTTTGACGAGGCAGTGGAGCTGGTAACCGAGGCACTTAAAACAGAGGGGTTTGGTGTGCTGACCGAGATCAACGTCTCTGCAACCCTCAAAAAGAAGATCGATCGTGATATGCCACCATATCAAATACTCGGTGCCTGTAATCCACCACTGGCATCACAGGCCATTGACGCTGACCCCAGTGTGGGAGCACTGCTACCCTGTAATGTAGTGGTACGTCAGGATGAGGCAGGGAAAATTCAGGTAGAGTTTCTTGACCCAAATACATTTCTTGGGCTCTCTGAGTTTGATGCTCTCAAGTCAATTGCCACCGAGGCGAGAGA
>CAYQBY010000043.1:0-8583 GCA_964415865.1 uncultured Piscirickettsiaceae bacterium
TGCGCACTCTTGAGAGGAAGAATCCCGTCAGCAGAGCTAAAAATGCTACCAGGGCACCAACCATAAACCAGTCTCGATCCTTTCTGTCCTGTAGTGCCTCATTCTCCTGCTGTAGCGCCTCGAGCTTCTGCTTCTGAACCCTGACCTGGTCACGTAACAGGTGGTTTTGGTTCTCCATCTCGAGGGCGTTTTCACTAGCATCACGTATGGTGTCAACCTTTTGATTTGCCCGCTGGCTACTTTCCTTTAGTTTTCGTATCTCTGATTCAAGAATGTTTTTCTCTTGCTGGATGCTGGTAATCCTTTTCTTCAGGCGACTGTTTTCCAGCTCCATCTGCATCTGTTGTTGGCTATTTTTGGTTGGTAACGTTTTGGCAGTTGATGATATGGATGGACGCTTGGTGAGGTAGCGACCTGGAATCCACCCCTGCGTACCAGATGCAGTGGTTACAAGAGTGAAACCATTTTTACTCTTGTTGTTCAGTGATACGCGCTCTCCAGCTGATAGCATTTGGAGAATCTGTCGGCTTGAGGTATCTGGTTCAGCACGGAGTGGGACTGGAATACCAGAGACATACCGCTCTGCCCCAACTACTATTTGAGAACACAAAAGAGACAAAAGAATTGTTATGGTTTTAATCATAGTGATTCAATCTTCTCTCTCTGTACTTGGAGCTGTTGTTGCTGTCCTTGCATCTCCTGCAGACGGTTACGCTCTTTCTCCACCACTGCCTCTGGGGCACGGTCGATGAAGTTGGCATTGCCAAGCTTGCCGCTAATTCGTGTAATCTCTTTATCAACCTTGCCAATTTCTCTATCCAGACGCTCTATCTCTGCCTCTTTATCAATCAGGCCGGCGATTGGAATCAGGATCTGCATCTCACCAACCAGCGCGGTAGCTGATTCTGGTGCATCAGCACCATCCTCAAGAATCTTGATGGATTCGAGTCGCGCCAGAGCATGCAGAGTTGATGTATGTGTCGAGATCAGCGCAATATCTTTATCATCCCCATTCTGGATGAGTACCGGTAGTGGTTTGCCTGGGGCAATATCCATCTCACCGCGAATACTACGGATGCCGAGGACAAAGGCTTTTACCCACTCCATCTCTCTATCTGCTTGTTGGTCTATTTTTGACTCATCAGCGGAGGGGTATGGCTCGAGCATGATACTGGATTCCCTATCGGTGATCATCTTGCCAGCCAGTGGCGCAACCCGCTGCCAAATCTCCTCAGTGATAAATGGCATGATGGGATGAGAGAGTCGCAGGATTGTCTCCAGCACCCGCACCAGAGTACGGCGAGTTCCACGCAGGGCTGCCTCACTGCTCTTATCACTGTAGAGCACTGGCTTGGAGAGCTCCAGGTACCAGTCACAGTATTCGTTCCAGGTGAATTCATAGATGGCATTGGCGGCGCGGTCTAGACGATATTGTCCTATCGCGCGCTCCACCTCTGCTTCGGTCTGCTGCAGGCGGCTGATGATCCATCTGTCAGCAGTGGAGAGCTCAATCTCGCCACCATCCTGGCCACAATCCTTATCCTCACTATTTAATAGAACATAGCGTGCCGCATTCCATATCTTGTTACAGAAGTTACGGTAGCCCTCGATTCGACCGAGATCAAAATTGATGTCACGTCCGGTAGAGGCCAGAGCAGCAAAGGTGAAGCGCAGTGCATCGGTGCCGAAGGAGGGGATTCCGTCTGGAAACTCCTTGCGGGTTGCCTTCTCGATCTTCTTGCGCATCTGTGGTTGCATTAGACCAGTAGCACGCTTGGCGACCAGCTCCTCCAGCTCGATACCATCAATCAGGTCGATAGGGTCGAGTACATTGCCTTTGGATTTCGACATCTTCTGTCCATGAGAGTCACGTACCAGTCCATGGATATATATCTCCTTGAAGGGGACGTCGTCCATAAACTTTAGACCCATCATGATCATCCGTGCCACCCAGAAGAAGATGATGTCAAAGCCAGTGATCAGCACACTGGTGGGGTAGAAGGTCTCAAGTTCTGGGGTTTTTTCAGGCCAGCCAAGGGTAGAGAATGGCCAGAGGGCGGAGGAGAACCAGGTATCCAGTACATCCTCATCCTGGGTCAGGGTTATATCTGCATCCAGACTGTATTTTTCTCTAACATCATCCTCGTTATCTGCAACATAGACATTACCTTCAGAATCGTACCAGGCAGGGATGCGATGCCCCCACCAGATCTGGCGACTTATGCACCAATCCTCAATGTTGTTCATCCACTCGAAATAGGTCTTCTCCCAGTTCTGAGGGACAAACTTGATCTTGCCATCCTTTACTGCATCAATTGCAGGCTCGGCCAGTGGGGCCACTTTCACATACCACTGGTCTGTCAGATATGGCTCAATAACGGTATGAGAGCGGTCTCCGCGTGGCACCATCAGTTTATGTGGTTCTACCTTTTCAAGTAGACCCGCTGCATCCAGATCTGCAACGATTGCCTTGCGTGCATCATAACGATCCATGCCACGATATTTTTCCGGCATCTCATCGTTGATCTTTGCATCAATGGTAAAGACATTTATCAGTGGCAGGTTGTGGCGTTTTCCCACCTCGTTATCGTTGAAGTCGTGCGCAGGGGTGATCTTGACGCAACCGGTTCCTTTTTCAGGATCAGCATGTTCGTCACCGACAATCGGAATGGTGCGGTCACAGAGTGGTAGCACCACACTGCCTCCAATTAGTCTGGAGAGGGTTGGGTGTTCTGGATGTATCGCCACTGCACTATCACCCAGCAGGGTCTCTGGCCGAGTTGTGGCAACGGTCAGGTGCTCACTGGTGGTGTTGCCATCTTCATCAGCGATAGGGTAGTGGATATACCACATGTGGCCATTCTCCTCCTCGGAGACCACCTCCAGGTCGGAGACTGCGGTATGGAGTACCGGATCCCAGTTGACCAGTCGTTTGCCACGATAGATCAACCCCTCATCATGGAGCCGTACAAAGACCTCACGTACTGCATCTGATAGCCCCTCATCCATAGTGAAGCGCTCTCTGGACCAATCCAGAGATGACCCCATACGTCTGAGTTGGCGGGTAATGGTTCCCCCTGATTCACCTTTCCACTCCCACACCTTGTTAATAAACTCTTTACGCCCTACATCATGGCGGGTTATACCGTCTGCATTAAGCTGACGCTCTACCACCATCTGGGTAGCGATGCCTGCATGGTCAGTACCTGGCTGCCAGAGGGTATTGTCGCCCTTCATCCGGTGGTAGCGAGTCATGGTATCCATCAGGGTATCCTGAAAGGCGTGACCCATATGGAGCGTCCCGGTCACATTGGGTGGCGGGATCATGATGCAGTAGGGAGCTCCCTCACCACTGGGGGAGAAGTGGCCCTGCTTTTCCCAGGTCTCATACCACTGTTGTTCAATGGAGTGCGGGTCGTATCTTTTTTCCATGTTACTCAAGATCTATTAAGATCAAATCAGATGTATATTTATAAATAGCCGGCCATTCTATCACGGTTGCGTCTGGCTACTCTGTGGATCAGGAACCATCTACCCGGTTGAGCAGATGCTGAACCAGTAGTGATACAGGGCGTCCAGTCGCCCCCTTGTTTTTACCTTGAAGCCATGCGGTACCGGCAATATCGAGGTGAGCCCAGCGTTGATTTTTGGTGAAGCGGGAGAGAAAGCAGGCAGCGGTTATGGTCCCTGCTTCTGGCCCACCAATGTTTCCCATATCAGCAAAATTGGAGTCCAGCTGGTGCTGGTACTCATCCCATAGCGGCAATCTCCAGGTGCGGTCACTACTCTGTTCACCGGCAGTTAGCAGCTCATTTGCCAGTTGCTCATCATTGCTGAGGAGCCCAGATGCATGTTTGCCAAGTGCAACCACACAGGCCCCAGTTAAAGTTGCGATATCGATAATCTCTGCAGGGTTGAAGCGCTCAGCATAGGTCAGGGCATCACAGAGAATGAGTCGCCCCTCAGCATCTGTATTGAGGATCTCGATAGTCTGTCCAGAGAGGCTGGTAACTACATCCCCAGGCTTTGTCGCTTTGCCATCTGGAAGGTTCTCGGTAGCGGGGACGATAGCGACAAGATTGATAGGTAGTTGAAGATCACGTACAGCCTGCAGGGTTCCAAGAACGGAGGCCGCACCACACATATCAAACTTCATCTCATCCATTTTGCCCCCAGGCTTGAGAGAGATGCCGCCAGAGTCAAAGGTAACCCCTTTTCCAACAAGTACAACAGGCTGCTCTTTTTTCGCTCCTCCACTGTATTTGGCAATGATCAGTTTGGCGGGTTGAACACTGCCACGAGAAACAGACAGTAGTGCCCCCATCCCGAGTTTCTCCATCTCTTTCTCATTTAGTACACGAACAGATATGGATTTTTCACTGCGTGCAATTGTACGTGCCTGACGAGCAAGATAATCAGGGGTGCAGATATTGCCCGGCAGATTGCCAAGTGTACGGGCCAGTGATACTCCATCTGCAACTGCTTTGCCCTCTGCGACAGCCTTTTTAACAGTGGCCATCTCTTTGCGGTCTGTGACGGTAAAGGATATTTTCTTGAGCAGCGGTTTGCTCTTTTTCTTGCTTGAGGGCAGTTGGAATTGATAGAGGGTGGCCTCAATGGTCTCTACAATTATACGAGCCGAGTGGTGGAGCTGTTTAGTCTGTGTGGTGGAGAAGATGGTGGCTAGTGCGATAGTTGCATTGCGGCAGCCACTTTTGTGCAGAGCCCTGGAGGCGGCAGCGATGGATTTTTTTAGGTCGCGATCATTGGGTTGGCTATCCTTACCCATTCCAACAAGAAGTATCCTGGTGGCAGAGATACCGTTGGGGTTATGGATCCACTGAATCTCCCCGGTTTTTCCCCTGTGGTCGCCACGATCGAGCAGTTGCTGAATACTGTTTCCAGTTGCCTTGTTAAGTGTGGAGGTGACAGATGAGAGTTTCTGGTCCTGATATATACCGCAGATTATGCAGTCACTTTTACTCTTCTCCAGTACACTGCTGGTAACGGAAAAATTCATATTTTCAATCTCCACTTTATTCGCCCAATAAAACGGATATTATTAGCGAATGGGATCAAACGTGCCAGAGAAAAAAAAGGCTATCACCGGGTTTACCACACTTGAGCGTTATCTGGTAAGAGAGGTGGTGTGGACATGGGCTGTGGCAACCCCAGTTTTGATCACCCTGCTTTTGACGCTGCGGATAAGCAAGATGATGGCGAAGGCAGTGGCTGGACAGATACCACTTGAACATGTCTGGCAGCTGGTATGGTTGAAAGTCCCTGCGTATATGGGGATGGTGATTCCGATGACACTATTTTTCTCGGTCTTGCTCGCTTTTGGCAGACTCTATCAGGGAAGTGAGGTCACTGCCTTTCGGGCAGGTGGGGTTGATACTTTCAGGGCATCCCGTGGAGTGCGTTGGTTTTCTATGGGGGTGGCGACAGTTGTTACCATCTTTGTCCTTTTTGTTACTCCCTGGGCGCAGACGGAGATCAATAATATTCACGATGAGATTAACGCCAATGCAAATCTGGTGGGGCTGACCCCGGGACGTTTTAAGTCGTTATCTGGAGGGGAGGAGAGAATTTTTTATGCAGAGAAGATATCTGTTGATCAACGTGACATGAAGGGGGTCTTCTTTTATGAATCTGTGCCACCTGATCGGTTTCGTTTAATTACCTCAAAGTTTGGGCAGTTGTTACCAAGTGAGAATGGTGACGGTAAGTGGTTGGTAATGAGAGAGGGCAGGCAGTATGGGGGACGCCCTGGTAGTGCTGATGTGGAGATTGCGGATTTTGAGGAGTATGGGGTAAAGCTGAATCTGAAAAAATCCACCAGTGGAGAGCCCTCCGGACGAGCAATTCCACTGCAGACTCTATGGGGGTCTGACCGGCTGCAGTACAAGGCCGAGTTGCAGTGGCGACTCTCGATGCCGGTGATGACAGTGTTGCTGGTGCTGCTTGCGGTTCCACTAAGCAGGACATCTCCAAGAGGCGGCAAGTATGCGGGCATGGTCCCTGGTGTCTTGCTCTACCTTCTGTTCAGTAATCTGTTCAATATCTCGTATGGATGGATTGAGCGCGGAGTGGTGGAGAGTTGGATGGGGATGAGTTGGGTCTATCTCGCTATTCTGGCTCTGGTCTTCCTGCTCTATCTTCGTGAGGGGCTATTTGTGCGCCGCAGAGGTAGCTCATGAAGCCGGTCTCTTTTATGAGTGAGAATATTCTGGGACGATATCTGGCGCTCGAGCTTGTGTGGGGCGCGATTATCACCCTGTTGAGTCTGGTGGCTATTGCCTATTTTGTAACCTTTGCCGGAGAGATGGGCAATATTGGGCAACAGGACTTTACCACCACTACAGCGGTTACATTTGTGCTGATGAAGATGCCAAAAATTATTCAGGAGATGTTGCCGGCAGCAGTCTTGATTGGTGCACTCTTCTCTTTTGGTGGATTGGCAGCATCGAATGAGCTAACCATAATGAGGGCTACCGGGGTATCGATATTGGGGATACTGTGGCGGGTCCGTACGATTGGGATTCTGTCGGTTCTGATTGCGGTTGTTAATATGGAGTTTGTGGTCCCTGCTGCGGAGAGGGGGGCAAAAATTGTGAAAGCAGAAGCACTGCATCAATCTGTGGTGGAGTATTCCAAAGATGTGTTCTGGCTACGGGATGGCGACTATTTTGTACGCATGCAGCATGTCGCTAGTGATGGCTCAGTGGCCGGTATTCAGTGGATGAAAATTCCACAACATGGTGAGCTTTCAGAGGTCAGTTACGCAGATCGCGCCTTTCATGAGGAGGGACGCTGGCAACTTGAACAGGTGCGCTCAACACAGCTTGATAAAAAACCTGTGACTACCATCAGCCTTGCAGAGATGGAGCATGAATCAGCTATTTCACATGATCTGATTAAGCTTGCGTCACGTGATCCGCTTGATCTATCGATGGTTGAGCTGTTTCGCTACTCCACATTTCTGGAGAATAGTGGGCTTGATGCCGGCAGTTACTGGCACGCTTTTTGGGGGCGTTTGGCGATGCCGTTCAGTATGATTGTAATGTTGATTCTTGCCATACCATTTTCCATTACAGAGGGGCGTTCGCTCTCTGCAGGAAAAAGGGTTGTGATGGGGGTGTTTCTGGGGGTTGGATTTTACCTGCTCAACAAGGTGTTGATGAATACTGGGGAGATCTACCAGTTCAACCCTATAATGACAGTATTTTTAGTGCCAATACTTTTTCTGTTGACAGCACTCTGGATGATTCGCAGGCGAGGCCTGTAAAGAAATAAGGGGACACAATACTTAATTCCGCTGCGGAATTATATTTAATTTAGGAATTAAGTATTGTGTCCCCTTATTCTTTTCCCCTTATTTCTTTAGTGAGGCCTCATCTGGTCAGGGGTAGGCCCTGCACTGAAGTACTCATCAGCATCATCAATATCCATCACTACACCCTCCTCACTACAGTCACCACAGATCATCTCCTGTTCAAAATCGTTCCACCCGCGCAGACCAGTTCTTAGAGAGGAGACATGTTTATACCCCATAAGCTGCATTGTATGGGCAGCAAAAATACTGCGGTTTCCAGAGCGGCAGGCAACAATAATTTCCCGATCACGGGCAATGGCCAGTTCCGGAACAGTCTCCTCATAGTTCCATTCGCATGCGGTCTCTAAAATACCGCGTGGTACATTGATGGAGTTGCGAATATGCATCTTCTTGAATTCGTATGGTTCACGAACATCCACAATAAGGATCTCATTCTCCTCAGACAGTCTATCCGTCAGATCCCATGGAAAAACCTCGGTAATGTGTGGTGTTAGCTCTTTTATAAGTTCAGTGTAGAGTTTCATAGTATCGGTTTGTCGTTTTCAGTTTATTTCTGGTGTTTGGTAATTCCACGCTCCACAGCAATGACTGCAGCCTCCACGCGTGAGTGCACATCCAGTTTACGGAGGATGGATTTGACGTGCAGTTTAACCGTGCCGTCAGAGATATCCAGCTCCCGTCCAATCACCTTGTTACTCTGCCCCTCTGCAAGATGGAGAAGAATTTCGTACTCTCTTGGTGTTAGCAGGGTTTTTAGATCATCTCGTTGGTGTGTCTTCAGAATCTCCCCCTGGGCAACACGAGCTAGTAGAGGGGTCATGGATGGGGCCACAACAACCTCTCCATTTAGGGCGCGCTCCAGTGAGGAGACCAGCTCCTCCGGTTCCATATCCTTGAGCAGATATCCCTGGGCACCACTCTGTAGTGCAGAGAGTAGGTCTGACTCCTCTTCGCTGGTAGTTAACATAACGACCGGAATGGATGGTTCCAGTTTTTTTAGTTTAGAGAGAACCTCTATTCCATCCATCTCCGGCATTCTGAGGTCAAGCAGAACAATGTCAGGTTCCAGTTCTGTTACTAATTGCAATCCCTCCTTGCCAGTACCAACAGCAGCAGCAAGTTGAATATCATGTCCCTGCAGCAGGGCGCCGATTCCGGTACGAAACAGGGTGTGGTCATCAATCAATAAGACTTTCATAGCAGATCAAAGATATCTTCTTCGTTACTTTCATTGACGGTTCCGGTGA
>CAYQBY010000044.1:0-5919 GCA_964415865.1 uncultured Piscirickettsiaceae bacterium
TGGCTGGTCTCGGAAGCTACTCACATATGAAGCCCAACAACTAACGTCTTCTGGTTGGCTTGTTTTGAGAACCCCGGTTGGATGAAGTGGATTGACCTCTACCTCTCCTTTTATTGGTCTGTTTTCTTGAGCGCTTATTCCCTGTTTTCCCTCCTCCTCGGCCATTCTTGATAGGTTCCGCCTTGATGGATGGATCTACCTCATAACCTGGAATAACCTGTTTAGGTATTTCCCGTTTCAGCAGTCGTTCAATGTCCTTTAACAATCCATGCTCATCTACACAAACCAGGGAGGCTGCCTCACCTTCATTTCCAGCACGACCGGTTCGACCAATACGGTGGACATAATCTTCTGGCACATTTGGCAGCTCAAAATTTACCACATGAGGTAACTGGTCAATATCCAGACCACGGGCAGCAATATCTGTTGCCACAAGAACTCTGACATCGCCATGCTTAAATCCCGCCAGTGCTCTGGTACGGGCACCCTGGCTTTTGTTGCCATGAATTGCCGACGCTGTAAGGCCATCCTGTTCCAACTGTTTTGCCAGCCTGTTGGCACCATGCTTTGTTCTGGTAAACACCAATACCTGACGCCAATTATTGGAGCCGATCATGTGCGACAGAAGTTCACGCTTACGTTTTTTATCAATCGGATAGACAACTTGGTCAACCGTTTCAGCTGTAGTATTTTGACGAGCAACCTCAATCAGCTCAGGCTTATTCAGCAGGTCATTTGCCAGCTGTTTAATTTTGTTTGAGTAGGTCGCCGAGAACAGTAAAGTTTGACGATCACGAGGCATAAGCTTAAGTACCCTGCGAATATCGTGGATAAAGCCCATATCAAGCATACGATCAGCCTCATCCAATACCAAGATCTCTACATGTGATAGATCTACGGTTTTCTGTTGGGCATGGTCCAGAAGGCGGCCAGGCGTGGCAACCAATATGTCTACTCCATGACGCAACTTTTGAATTTGTGGATTAATTTTAACTCCACCAAAAATTACCATGGATCTTAGCGGTAGATGTCGACCATAAGTCTCTACACTCTCACCAACCTGGGCTGCCAGCTCTCTGGTTGGGGTTAAGACCAGGGCACGTATAGGTCGATTCCCTTTGCCCTGTGCATGCTTATGTAGTAACTCCAACAGGGGCAGAGTGAAGCCTGCGGTCTTTCCAGTCCCTGTTTGAGCACCCGCAAGGATATCCCTGCCATGCAGCACTGCCGGAATAGCCTTGGACTGGATTGGTGTAGGCTCACTATAACCTTGCTCTTTTACCGCACGCATTATTTCGGCCGAAAGGCCGAGAGATTCAAAAGACATTTTTTAGGGTTTTCCTTAGGTAATTACGCTATTGGCAATTACAGGTGTCAGATTACCATCCAGATCATCATCAAAATGAACGCGATGGCGATGTAGATCAACACTCTCTATTTAACCACCTGGTTAATCATGAGATTTATTGTCTCTGTCTGACTGGTTGTGGTTTCAACTGTACCAACTAGATCACCAGACCCACCTGTTGCAATTCCGCTTTTTGAGACCTTTGCCCCAATTATAATTTGATCTGCTGATGACAGGTTATTGCCAGCCATCATGGCCATGGAGTCATCAAGCTGAATGGTTGTTGGAAGTGATGCCACGGTCAAACGCTGAGCCGCCAAGGGCGGTCCTTTTTTACCCTGTGCTTTTGCGTAGATAAAGACCACATCCTCTGCGCTCACCATCTCTTGCAGGGACGGATCGATAGTTACTGCAACAGTCACTACTGCTCCTGCAGGTAGTGTCGCCGATTTTAGCAGAGCTGTTTTCTTACGCCCCAACTGCTCCTGAGCCCCATACGCTGCCTCATTGATCATTTTTATAATTTCAGGATCGTCGGTAGGTGCGGTCTTGGCCAGGCGTTCCCAAAAACCAAGGGCCTTTTTATATTTACCCAAATCGAAATATGCGTGTCCAGAGATCCAGAGCGCATCTCTATTGGTTGGATCAATCTCCAAGGCACGGGTCAGCTGATCGATAGGTGCCCCCATCCATGATCCACCATTACGGGTCGCCAGCGCCTCTCCATACTCCATAAACAGTTGAGAATCGACGTTCTCACCCATCTTCTCTATTGCTCTCTCGTACACATTTACAATCTCTGAATTACGTCCCAGAAATTCGTACGATTTTGCCAGCATCATCCAACCATCTGAATTATTCGGATTCTGCTCCAGCTTTTTCTCCAGCTGAGCAACTGCATCCTCAAAATTCTCTGTACTCTGCTCTTGCTGCGCTACTTGAGATGCCACCTTTACATTAATAGCCTCTGGTGCCCCTATCTTTCCATAAAGGCCAAAAGCTATCATTGGTACCAGTACTATTGCTATCAATGCTCCCATACGGCCAGCAGAGCTGCTCTGTTCTATCTTACTCTCCTCTCCCTCCAGGTCTGCCAATAACTCTCTTTTCAGATCAGCCTCTGCCTGCTCAAACTGTTCGCCACTAATCTCTCCGCTCTCACGATCAGCCGTTAACTCCTCAAGACGTTGTTGAAAGATAGTTAGATTTGTCTCACGACGTGCCACCCCTACCGCTTTTCCTCTGCCCAAGAGTGGTGGCAACAAAAAAAGCAGGGCAATGGCAACCATCACAATGGAGCCGGACCAGAACATCATTTCACTACTCATTATTTCAACACCTCATCCAGAGTTTTTTGCTCTTCTGCACTTAAATTTGTCTCTTCTGCCACCTCTTCCGTAGCCGCTTTACGTTGTCGACGAAGCTGTAATACCAGCATGGCACCACCTATGGGAACCAACAGCAGAGGCAACCCCCATAACAACCAGGTACGTGAATCAACCTTGGGGCGATAGAGCACAAAGTCACCATAACGGACCACAAACCACTCTCTGATTTCGGTATCTGTCTTACCCTGCTTCATCATCTCGTAAACCTTGGTGCGATGATCTCTAGCCAAATCTGCATTGGACCCTGCAATATTTGTATTTTGGCACTTCACACAACGAATCTCTTCAATAAGCAGTTTGTAGCGATCCTCTTCTGCCTGTGTAGCAAATTTAAAGCTGTCAATTGGTGCTGCTGTTGTAGCTACCGTAAAGAGCAGCAGAGATGTTGCCATGGCAACTCGCAACAGATTCCATAAATTCCTTTTCATCACTATCCTCCTGAATTATGTTTTTGGCAGACACCTGCCATCCGCCGCCCTCATTTTGCGGATTATAGTGAGAATATTGCCCACATTGTTTTTGACCTCTTGTGAGTTTTCTGGATTTGGATACTCAAGATCATTGAGTGGCCCAGTGATGCGTTCACAAATTCTTCCATCCACATCAATCAAGTAGGTCTCTGGCGCTCCAGTCACTGCCCACTCCAGACCCGCAATATTCTCTCCATCATCACCAGTCTTATCATATGGATTACCCAACACATCCAACCAGCGTATTGCTGCAGCCCTGCTGCCACCAGACTCCTCTCTGTCCTTCCAGTTGATGCTATATATCGGAACCTCCTTGGTGGCGGCCAAACGCATCAATACATCATGCTCTGCACGACATGATGGACACCATGTTGCCCACATATTCAGCAGGCTAACCTCTCCATTGAGGTCGGCACGTGAAAAACGTGCTCCTGGAACAACAAGATCAGGCAGATCAAATTCTGGTGACATCTTGCCTATCATTGGTGAATCATCACTCTCATGACGCGGATTGAGGTAGAGCCCTACATAGAGGAGCACAAACAGCAAAACAATAATGGTGACGGGAAGTATTGCCCGTGAACGTGAGGCCATCTCTTTTTCCTTAATATGACTGATCTTGAAATGAGGCGGTACCAGAAAGCTCTTCTGCCTTTCTACGCCTGGCTCTGCGAACTGCCGCATGCACCTGCTCAGGAGCTGTTCCACCTCGATGGTTGCGAGCAGCAACAGACCCCTCCAGCGTCAATACCTCAAATACATCTTCCTTGATGACATCAGAAAACTGCTGAAGTTCCTCCAGCGTCATCTCTGCCAAATCTTTTTTATGTTCAATGCCATAACGAACCGCTTTACCAACGATCTCATGGGAATCACGAAATGGCACTCCTGCACGTACCACATAATCTGCCAGATCAGTTGCTGTAGAGAACCCCTTACCTGCTGCGCTGCGAGTATTGTCTCTATTCACCACCACAGTTGGCATCATATCTGCGTAGACCTTGAGTGACCCCTTGATGGTGTCCACTGTATCAAACAGTGGCTCCTTATCTTCCTGATTGTCCTTGTTATAGGCCAATGGCTGCCCCTTCATCAGGGTAAGCAGACCAATCATATGGCCATATACCCGTCCGGTCTTGCCTCTTACAAGTTCAGGCACATCAGGATTTTTCTTCTGTGGCATTATTGATGAACCGGTACAGAAGCTGTCTGGTAGTTCGATAAAACTAAATGGGTCTGAGGTCCAGAGCACAAGCTCCTCAGAAAATCGTGACAAGTGCATCATCAGTAGTGATGCGGCGGCAGTAAATTCAATCGAGAAGTCGCGATCACTTACTGCATCCAGCGAATTTTCTGCGGGCGCATCAAAGCCAAGCAATTTGGCTGTCATGAAACGGTCTATGGGATAAGTGGTGCCTGCTAGTGCCGCAGCACCAAGAGGCATGACGTTTACCCGTTTACGACAATCGAGCAAACGGCCGTGGTCACGAACCAGCATCTCGTGCCATGCCATCATGTGATGCCCAAAGGTGATTGGCTGCGCTGTCTGCAGATGGGTGAAGCCGGGCATAATGGTTTCGGCCTCACGCTCAGCCAGCATCAACAAACCCTCTTGCAGACGATCTATCTCTGCCAGAATGGTATCAATCTCATCCCGTAACCAGAGTCGAATATCTGTTGCAACCTGGTCGTTGCGAGAACGTCCAGTATGCAGTTTTTTACCTACATCCCCAATCTTCTGAACCAACCTGGATTCGATGTTCATATGCACATCCTCCAGGGCAATTGACCAACTGAAAGAGCCGCTGTTGATCTCTTCAAGAATCTCTTCCAGCCCCTCCATGATCTGATCGCGTTCTTCAGCAGTCAGGACATCAACCTCAGCCAACATACGTGCATGTGCAATTGAACCACGAATATCGTAACTCGCCATACGTTGATCAAAGGTAACCGAGGCGGTAAACGCCTCAACAAAAGCATCTGTTGATTCGGTAAAACGTCCTGTCCAGGGCTTTTCTGTTACTTCTTTCTGTTCCATATTTTTCTACTTCAAGGCAAAATTTGTTTCAGAGCATTTGTTGCTCGTACCAGAGATTCATCGATGTATGCACTAACAAAATCACGCACTCCCAGACCAATCATCCTTTTCTGAACCTCCTTGCCTTTTTCGTCCAGAAAAAGCAGTGTTGGTGTCACCCAAACCCCATAATCCTGGCTCAGGTCAGTTGGCGCTACAGCTTCCCCAGAAAAGCCAATGATGTCGTCAAAACTGTCCATATAGACTTTGCGTATCACAACCCTTTCGTCATAATCCCGATTACGCAATAGAGGAATCAGATAGTCTGACTCCATCACCTTACAGTAAGGACACTCTTCTGCAGAAATCATAAGCAGAAGAGGAACATCACGTTCAGCAGCAAGCTGTCCATCCTGTTGTAGATTGGAGCTGAATATCACATGATTTGCTAACTCAATGGACTCTTCACCAACAACCTCACTCAACGGAACCAGTATCAGCAGAAACATGGCAACTATTCTGGATAAGTTGCCAAAAAACTGCTTGTCTAACCGTAGAGACATCGCCTCCTCTTTCCCCTGTTTCTATAGTTGCTACAGGTAATTAGATTACTTGTAGTGTTATCCCAAGATGACCGCGAGTAATATTGATTACCTGTAGTGTTATCCTAAGATGACCGCGAGTAATATTGATTAC
>CAYQBY010000045.1:0-5332 GCA_964415865.1 uncultured Piscirickettsiaceae bacterium
ACGGTAGGAAACCGTGCGGTGGTGGCTGATAAAAATATGGTCGAACCCCATCAATATATCAATTAACTCAATATCTGATTTACGGCCATACAAAGTAAGCGCCTGGTCAGGTGCACACACCATGTTGGGAAATGCCTTTAAAGGGCTGTACGGCAAGAAGGGCACACACAAAAGAAAGTATCGAGAGTTCCCCAGTCAGTTGAACCAGAATATAGCCTTTTGGTCAGGCATGACAGATGTGATTATTGTTGATCTATACATTTTCAACTATTACACAAACATGTTAGGTAATGATTTCAATACTGACCAGAAGCTTGATTACCACAACCTCTTCCCTAATGAGATTCCTCAATACGTAGCATTTAAGGATAAGAAACTCAGGGATGAGTTTAATGATGCACTTAAACAATTAAGATATGATGGCACCTACAATGCTATTGTTAACCGTAGTATCATTACAAAATAAATAGTATTGAAGTACTATAAGATTATAGCTAGCATCACATCAACTAGTCTCATAAAATTATGGCAACGTACTACAACATGACTAATCTTGAGTCCAGCGACATGCTGTTTAATATGGTGAAAAAAAACCATTGAATATTCTGATTGCAGATGATCACTATCTGTATGCTCAGGGCATAAAAATATTGCTACGCAAGCATGTATCTACCAAGAAGTTTTATGAGGCGAAGGATCTTGCCACCGTCCTGTCCCAGCTAGAGAAACACTCTATTGATCTGCTACTACTGGATCTCAGGATGCCTGACATGGAGGGGTTTGATGGGGTGCACAAGATCCGTGAGGCGTATCCGTCTCTACCGGTTGTTATTGTAACCAGCTCCGAAAGCCGTTCTGATATAAAGGCTGCCATGGATGCAGGGGTACAAGGGTACATTATGAAATCTCTGGAACACGCTGCAATGATGGATGCATTTGCTACAGTAATTGCAGGCCATACATTCTTCCCGGATATAAATCTGCCATTATCTGGCCCTCTTGAGCCACTAACCAGGCGTCAGCTTGAGATTCTCTCCCTTATTAATGATGGTATGGGTAACCGTGAGATCAGCACTCATCTCGGGATTACAGAGGGGACGGTGAGCCAGCATGTTCACGCAATTCTTACTGTTCTGAAGGTAAAAAGTCGTTCTGAGGCAGCACGTATTCTCCGTCAACATGAGTGACGCACCATCGCCCAGCTCTGTTGGGGAGTTTCTATCCCTGGCAGCTCACGATATTAGGCAGCCTCTTAATGTGTTGCAGATGTATCTGGGAATTCTACAGAGTCAGGCAGGAGTAGCAGAGGAGGATGAGCTGGGACAGGTGGTTGGGGCATCCATGCGGTCGCTACAATCAATGATTAATCTGCTGATAAACTGGTCCAAAATTGGGGAGGAGGGTCTCAAGACCCAACCAGCCCCGATTGATCTACCCGATTGGTACAAATATATTAATTCAATTGACGGGGTTAACTATCTGGAAACTGAAACTTCAGAGACCAGCTCAAATGGTTCTGATAGAGAGAACGTTGACCTTAACCTACTTACCAGAACAGTGCGCGATATGATGTCTCTGCTGACAGCAGGGGCATATCTATTGCCTACCGCCACCCCATGGAGTTTTGAGATCCATACCAAAGAGAGCAGTGATTACCTCCAACAATTGGCACTCACTGGAGGAGGCACTATTCTGGGGGCGCTTGGATTCAAGGTGGAGACCGCTACCAAAGACGGCGCAGTTATTTTCCATGCCACCATAACTGACTGAAACATAGTCAACCATGTTCCGATATTTGATAAAACTGCACCACATTTTTGCTGCTCTGGTGATGCTATGCAATAGTGGGGCTGCATATTCCAGCGGCAGTCTGACTCCCATCAACGTACAGCTTAAGTGGTTTCATCAATTTCAGTTTGCCGGTTATTATGCTGCAAAAGAGCAGGGCTATTATCGTGATGCTGGCCTGGATGTAACCCTAACCCCAGCTACCGGTACAACTGTTACGGTAGATGAAATAATAAATGGTCGTGCAGATTACGCGGTTGGATACAGTGGCTCCATACTCAATAGAGCTAAAGGTGAATCTATTGTCGCCCTGGCAGCTTTTTTTCAGTACTCCCCCTACTCCATACTATTGAGAGCTGACTCTGATATTAACAGTATCAGGGATCTGGCAGGCAAAAGGATCATGATGCCTGGAAGCCCGGACTCCTCCGAGTTGCTGGCAATGTTAAAGGTAAGCGGCATAACTCCTGACCAGATCAGACAGGTTAAACATACCCATAAACTGGACAGCCTGCTCAGCGGCAATGTGGATGCCATTAGTGCCTATATAACCAATGAACCATTTCGTCTGGAGGAGAGCGGGATTGAGCCCAGAATTTTTCACCCCCGTGATAGTGGCATCGACTTTTATGGCGATATCCTGATCACAACTGAACAACGAGTTAACAGTCACCCGAAACAGGTTGAGCAGTTTATCCAGGCAACCACCATGGGGTGGGAATATGCCGTAAAACATCCATACGAGATCATTCAGCTTATTTTCAGGCAGTATAACCAGCGAGAGAATGGCGGGCTTGGAAAGAGTTTTGATGCCCTCGCCTTTGAGGCAAAAGAGGTTATTAAGATGGTATCTCCTACTCTGGTTGATATTGGCCAGATGAGCAAAAAACGGTGGGGTAACACTCTCCTGACCTATCTTGATCAGGGGATGGTTGATGAAAAATTTCATCTTCCTGACGAGAGAAAAAAGTTGCTTGATGGTTTTCTATACTCTCCAACACCTGCACCGATGACCCTGCCGCAACTTATATCACTCTATCGTACAGAATTTTCTATCTCCATTATCGCCCTGATCATTATCTCTACATTGGGTTTTCTCTATCTTGCACAGTTAAAAAGAACTGTAAATGCAACACTCAATAAAAATGAGTTTCTGACCAAGATAAGTCATGAGATTCGTACCCCAATGAACGGGGTTCTGGGGATCGTTGATCTACTGCAACTGACAAAACTGGATCAGGAGCAACAAAAGTATGTGAGAACCATGCAACAATCAGGCAAGGCCCTGCTTGAAATCATCAACAGTGCGCTAGATCTATCAAAGATTGAGTCTGGAAAGATTGAGATCAAAACAGAGCCATTCAATCTTCACCAGACAGTGGTGGAGGTTGTGGAGCTATTGCGCCCACAGGCAGAAAAGAAGGGGTTACGGCTCGAACTCATAATTGACTATACACTTCCTGCACAACTGATGGGAGACTCCATCAAGATCAAGCAGGTTTTGACCAATCTGATTGGCAATGCCATCAAGTTTACCCAGAATGGGACTGTAAGTGCCGAAATAAAGCCTCTGCAGATAGATAATAACCGTGTGAACCTGGAGATTACCATCACAGATAGTGGAATCGGGATTCCTAAAGAGCAGCAACAGAAGGTCTTTGAACAGTTCACTCAATCTGGAGATGCCGAAACCTATGGTGGCACCGGATTAGGGCTACCAATATCACAACAACTAATTCAGCTAATGGGTGGAACGATCAAGCTGGAGAGCGAGCCCAATAAAGGCAGTACGTTTAGGGTATTACTGGAATTCGAGGTAGCTGAACAGAGAGAGACAACAACTAATAATAGAGATAATGGACTAACCAAGAGCGTCACTAACCAGGGATGTCGGGTATTGATTGTTGAGGATGTTTTGGCCAATCAGATGGTAACCAGCAAATTGCTTGAACATATCGGCTGTAGACCAGAGATTGCCGAGAATGGTGAGGTTGCTGTTAACAAGGTCAAGGACAACTCCAACCAATATGACATCATTCTGATGGATCTACAGATGCCGGTGATGGATGGATATGAGGCCTCGCATATCATCAGGCAGAGTCACCCTGACCTGCCAATAATCGCCCTGACTGCAGCCACCCATCAGGAGGATAGCGGACACTACGAAAAATCCGGAATCAACGATGTACTCTACAAACCATTCACCATGCAGGAGCTGATAGAGAAGATCAACCGCTGGGGGTAGGGCTAAAAAAAACCCTGTTACATATAATGCAACAGGGTATCTATCTGAATAGGTCAGGTTATCTCCAGTATTGACGAGGCGGCATCATCATTTGTGGTGGCATCGCTGGAGCAAACGGCATTTGACCAGATGGTCCCATTGGTCCGTATGGAGATTGGCCATAACCATAAGGCGCAGGACCATATCCGTATGGGGCAACTGGTGGCTGGTTGTATCCAGGATAATATCTTCTGCGATTGTCTTCACGGAAATCAGAGCGGGCACGGTTGCGAGCCTTGGATTCGCTCTTGCCATTCCCCTTTCCTTCGGCCTGAGCCTGCCCCTTCAGTTTGGTATCTACGTTCAGATCCCACTCTACATCGGTATTCATGTCGCTCATGGCATCACCCATACCCATGCTATCAACCATGGAATCCATAGCACCCCAACCATTGGTGCCACCAAATGGGCCTCTTCCATCCTTGCTTCCCCAACCAAATGGGGCCAATGGATGATCAGAGCCATTATTGTTGTTCCAGCCATCCTTCATATCCCAATCTTTCGGGTTCCAGAATGCAGAAGCAGCTGTAGAAAGTGCCAGTACTGTAACAATAGCAACAGTTTTTACAATATATTTCATAGTGTTATACTCACTTGGTGGTGACTTAATCAACCGTTTTAGTAAATGCTTTAATTATACTCCTTTTCCACCGCCCAATCAAGCTGAATACGCAAGTCGGGAACTTATAAATCATCGCCAATTAAGTATTGTGTCCCCTTATTTACTACTCTGTAATCTCCATCTGCTCATGTCGCTCAATAATCCTCTCCCAAATACGTCGATTGGTAACAAAGGCATTGAACCCTTCATGAAATTTTCTTTTATCTATTTTTATAGGAAGCTTTTGCCCATCAATAATCCTGTCAAAATCATCCCGCGTGATATTAGTCTCTATCTCCACTGTCCCAAAACTTAGATGTTTGAGATAGGGCAGAAAAAAATGCTCGTTATTTGGTAACTTGTCAGGAATCAGGACGGGATCAAAGCTCTGATCTTGATCCCATTCTGGAATCTGGAATATTTTGCAGTAGAGGACATCAATCTCCAACTGATGAGTAGCAGAGATCGATGATGGACTGTTTTTCCAGCTGAGAATTGTCCTTCTTGAAACACCAACAGCTTCCGATAGTTTTGTAGAGTAGACAAAATGGTCCTGAAGACGATCTATCTTATCCAAGTAACTGATTTCTTGATATTTCATAAAACACACACTAACTAATTGAGCATATATTTTACGATGCACAATACGGGAAGTATTT
>CAYQBY010000046.1:0-5219 GCA_964415865.1 uncultured Piscirickettsiaceae bacterium
CATCTACACGTTGCTGTATATACTCAAGAGCCATATCAATCCGCTGCAGAACACGCTCTTGCCCAATCAACTCAAGTGTAATATCAATTGGCGGGGAGATTGCAGTGCCGGTTGCCGCCACTCGCAGAGGTTGTGCCACCTTACCCAGTTTTAGATCAAGAATTTCTGCAGTCTCTTTCACAATCTCGTGAATAGGCTCTGCATCCCAGATCTCCAGCTCTGAGAGTAGATGACGAATTTTCTCCAGTGGCTCCGCTGCGGCAGCCTTAAGATTCTTTTTGGCTGCCTTTACATCAAACCCTTCAAAGTCGAGATAGAAGCAACGACTATTCTCTGCCATCTCTACCAGCGTCTTGGCACGCTCCTGCTGCGCCTTAACAACCTTTACAAGATCAGGGCCATTGTCAGATGGGTCTATATTCAGCTGCCCCAGATGCCATCTAAGGTGCCTGGCTATGTGATCCGGTGAGCTGTTTTTTATATAATGCTGATTCAGCCAGAGCAGTTTCTCCGGATTGAATGTAGAAGCAGAATTGTTAACATCAGTAACATCAAAAAGCTCTACCATCTCATCTATGGAGAATACCTCCTGATCACCATGTGACCATCCAAGCCGTACCAGATAATTCAGTAGTGCCTCAGGCAGATAACCCTCATCTCTGTACTGCAGTACACTGACTGCACCATGACGTTTTGATAGACGACTTCCGTCCGAACCAAGAATCATCGGTAGATGAGCATATTTAGGAGTCTCGGCCCCAAGCGCCTTGAGAATATTGATCTGCCGCGGCGTATTGTTTAGATGGTCATCCCCGCGCACGATATGAGTCAGCCCCATATCAAGATCATCTACAACCACTGTTAGATTATAGGTTGGGGTTCCATCAGAGCGGGCGATAATAAGATCATCCAGCTCACTATTCTGAAAGACGACCTTACCACGCACCATATCATCGACAACCACTGCACCATCAGTCGGGTTTTTGAAACGTATAACCGGATCCACCCCATCACGAGGCTCAGTACGACTACGGCAAAGACCGGTATAACGAGGCTTCTCCTTCCGTGCCCGCTGCCCCTCGCGCATCTCATCCAGCTCTTCACGACTGCAGTAGCAGTAGTAGGCGTGTCCATCGTCCAGCAACTGCTGAATAATCTCCTGGTAACGGTCAAAACGGTGGGTCTGATAGAAAGGCCCATGATCATAGGCAAGCCCCAACCATGCCATTCCCCTCAGAATCGCATCAACCGACTCATCAGTAGAGCGCTCACGATCTGTATCCTCGATACGGAGAATAAAGTCTCCACCGTGACGGCGTGCATAGAGCCAGGAAAACAGTGCGGTACGTGCCCCCCCAACATGAAGATATCCGGTAGGGCTTGGAGCAAATCGTGTAGTTAATTTCATAGTTCTAATTAATTGTTATGAAACGGGGCTGAACACCCCATGAAAAGCCGCACAGTATATACTATTACCCCATGAACAGAAAAATTGCTGTTGTTGAGGATGATCAGGATCAGCGTGAAAATTATACCGATGCCCTTCGCAATGAGGGTTATGAGGTTGTAGCTTATGCCACAAAAAACGAGGCCCTGCGCGGACTAAACACAAATCCACCAGATCTCGCCATTCTGGATGTGATGCTTGGAGAGGATCACGACGCAGGTTTTGAGATCTGCAACTCGCTTCAGAAAACCCACCCAAACGTTCCTGTTATTTTTCTTACAGCGCGAGACAGTGAGATAGATCGAGTCGAGGGGCTACGTATGGAGGCATGGGACTACCTGATCAAACCAATCACCCTAGACTACCTCATTGTACGTGTCTCCTCCCTCTTCCGTATTGAGGAGCGACTCACCCACACCGCCCCCCACAATGAGCCTGGAAACATGATTAACGGGGATCTAACCCTGAATGAGAATGCGATGTCCGTCCTCTGGAAGGGGAAACCAATTGAGCTTACCCTGACCGAATTCTGGCTGGTGGAGGCTCTGGCAGAATCCTCAGGGGATGCCTTCAGTTATGAGGCTCTGATGCCGGTAACCAGACAGACCATTGTGGAGAAGAACACCATTAATGGACATATCCGCAGAATTCGCATCAAATTTAAACGGATCGATCCAGAATTTAACTGTATCCGTAATGTATTTGGAGTTGGCTACCGTTGGGACTGCTGACCAAAATCAAGGGCGAGCTAAAGCAATGGGGTGGAATCCGTAACAAGCTGATTCTTGCCATTCTTCTCTTCTTCACCATCCCGATCATGGGGTACAAAATGTTGACAGAGATGAAACAGTTTCTGCAGCAGGGTCAGGAGAACGCTCTATCCATGGCCTCTCAGGCTGTTGCAACTGTGCTTCACAACAATCCGGAGCTATTTAAACCAGAAACCGGTATCCCTCATGATCTAAGCAGCGACAGAGATCTATACGTACATGAGATAAGGAATATTCCAGATCTTGATCGTCCAGAACTTGATGAATGGGAACCGATCATTCACCGTGCCATTGAGTATGGTGAAACCCATATTCTGCAGGGCGGGCATCAATACCAGAGCAATGATCTCTCCTTCAATCGTGTACTAGCGGTAACTCCAGATCCACGCAATATCTACGTACTGTTTCAGGTTGTCGATGACACTATTCTATTTCGTAAAAGAAAAGGGTTGAGAGTAGACAGCGGAGATCATCTCCGCATTTATCTCCAGAGAGAGAACCGTCCACCACAAAATTACCTGGCAACATCTTATAAACCTGGATTAATGAGCGTCTATAAAATGGATGAGCTGTGGGAGAAACCTACCACTGGAAAACATGAACGTATGTTTGCCGCATCCATGTATCCAACTGCTGATGGTTACAGTATTGAGCTAAAACTTCCCAAGAGGCTAATAAACGAGACTACAGCTCTCTCCTTCTCCATTATTGATATTGATGATGCCAAGGAACGTACGCTCAATATGGAGATTGGCACTTTTAAGGAGTGGACCGAGGCCTATACCAACCGGATTTTTCTCCCTGCACCGTCAATGGAGCGGATGATAAACGCGATTGATCTGCCGGATGCTCGCTTCTCCATTACAGACGAACATCGCCGTATTGTGGCTACAACCGGCAGCCTGATTACTACAGTGAGCCGTAAAGATGAACGTAATCCAATTACAGCAACCCTGTTTGATCTTGTTTTTGGATCCCCAATTCAGCAGGTTGAGGAGCCCATACGAGATACTCGTGAATTCTCCTGGAGTGCAATTGATCGTGCTCTGGAAACTGGAAAAGAACAACGTTTTACCCGCCCCTCTTATGATGGGCTGGCTGACATTATCACTATCGCCTATCCAATACATGGAGAGGAGGGGGAGCTTGGGGTAGTAGTAGCAGAACAGAGTAACCTTCGTATCCTCTCTGAGCTCAGGGTAACGCTGGAAAATGTGATTGGCTCTACCCTGCTGATTATTCTGCTTGCTTCTATTATCCTGATAACCATCGCCACCAGGCTAACCCTGAGACTACATAAACTGAGAACAGAGACTGCCAACTCTATTGATGATAGTGGCCGAGTTATTGCCGAGTCTATCGAGACAGAACAGGATTCGATTGATGAGCTAGGTGACCTCTCACGTAGTATCTCCTCCATGCTGATACGCCTCTCTCGATATACAAAATATCTGGAGAGAATGCCCCGCATGCTCAAACATGAAATTCTCAATCCCCTCAATATAGTCTCCACATCTCTCGAAAACCTTGAAAGAGAGATCCCTGAAACTGCAAAGAGCAGTGAATATCTCAAAAAGACCAGGCGTGGTATAGGACGGCTTGGATCCATTGTGCAGAGTTTGGCTGAGGCATCCAGTCTGGAGGATGCACTTACTCCTGGTACAGAAGAGCAATTTGACCTGAATGAGCTACTGCATGAGTACCTGGATAATTATCAGAATACCCATCCACTACAATATTTTAAAATCCAACTGCCTGATCTTCCCATTCCCTTTACGGGTTGGCCTTATGCCATTGAACAGATGCTCGACAACCTGCTAAACAATGCCATTGACTACAGCTACGCTGAAAGCCCCATCGAGCTTACTGTAACAAACACCCAAGACAACACCGTGCAGATCTCAATTCTCAATGAGGGACCTGCAATACCAGCAGAGATCAGGGATAGCCTGTTTGAATCCATGGTTAGCTCTCGTAAGGAGAGCAACCCAGAACAACCTCACCTAGGACTGGGGTTATATATAGTTCGTCTGGTAGCTGACCACCACAATGGAAACGTGATTTACATGAATCGCGAAAATATCGAGGGAAGCAGTTTTACTGTTACCTTTAACCTGTAACCAACTCCTCATCGTGACTCTCTAAACTCTCCAACTCGGCAATTACCTGCGCCCCCAGCAACAGAATTATCCCCGCTATCTCCAGGCTGAAAAGGGCAATGATCGCAGTTGCCAATGATCCATACACTGCATCAGCAAAACTGATTGTGGAGAAGTAGTAGACCAGCAGATGACGCATCCCCTCCCATAATATTGTTGCCACAGCACCACCAATCAATACCGGTCGTAGCGAGATCCTGCCGACCGGCATCACCAGATAGATTGATGAAAACATAAGCCATAGCCCGGCAATCCCCATCCAGTAGAGGCCTGACTGGGCAAGCCACTGTAGTGATATGGTCCACTCAAACAATACAAACTCCATACTCTCCATGGACTGCAATATTCCAGCCAACAGCGTCACTAGCAGCAGAGCCACCCCCATTGCAACAATATAGAGATAAGGGATCACAGCAGAGAGAAGAAAGTGACGACGGTGAATTGCAACCCGGTGAAAGAAGATCACCGACATCGCATTCTCCAACGCGGTAAACGCCAGCGAGCTTGCAAACAGCAGAATTGCGCCTCCAATCCAACCAACCATCTCTCTATGTGACAGAAATGATGCCAGCTGTGCAGTTATAAGTTCAGCCTGCCACGGAACTATCATTTTCAGCTCTGCATCGACCACCCGCAGCAATTCAGCCTCTGGTACCAGCGCAGAGAGCACCACCAACAGTAGCGCAACCAAGGGGATCAGTGAAAAGAGGGTGTAATAGGCAATTGCACCGGAGAGCAGAATCCCCTGATTATGGCGAAACCGCGTCAATACCTGCAGGGTAAATTGGTAAAGATTGGCCAGATTTAACTGCTCCATATTTACGAGGATATCACGTCATATGG
>CAYQBY010000047.1:0-3909 GCA_964415865.1 uncultured Piscirickettsiaceae bacterium
CCGGGACAGAGCGCCAACAGTTTACCCTCCGGCCTGTTCAGGCCGATTGATTGCAGTGCATCTGCTATGGATTCAGGTTGCACCTCAAGTCTTGGTTCGGGAATCTCCGGTAGCGGCTCCCCTGGACCCACTCCCAGGGCAACAAAACGCTGCACAGTCATTGGCAACTGTTGCTTGTCAAGAACCCTTATGTCATTCAGCAACCCATAGCGCATCTCACCACGATAACCTGTCCGCTTTGGAATCCTCGCTGCCCATGGGACAATCGCCGACTTTAGTGAGTTTGGGAGAACAATTGCTTGGCTATACCGTTCCGATCGCAGACTCTTGCCCAGTCGGTAACGCTCCCCCAGCCCAAGCTTGCCATGGCCCAGCGGCATCACAATCCCCTGGTTTACCTCTGGCATTCGCTCCAGCAGTGGGAGTGACCAGGCTGGAGCCAACAGATCAATGGCTGGTTCAGGATTGCGCTGTTTCAGTACCTTAAACAGGCTCTGCGCCATCACCATATCCCCCACCCAGGAGGGCCCAATAACAAGCACCGACGGGGTCAGGTCTGCATTTTTAGTGTTATTTTGAGCACCCACCTTACCGCAGCCACCTAACGATCAAATAACACTAAAAACGCAGACCTGACCCCGCTAACCATTGAGAATATCCATATACTCACGCACCCCATCCCCAACAGTCAGAAACGGCTCTCTGTAACCGGCCTCACGCAGGGCACTGATATCGGCCTCAGTAAAGCTCTGATAGGCGCCCTTGAGATGGTCCGGGAATGGTATATATTCGATCTCGCCTTTGCCGTGCCAATCAACCACTGCATTAGCCATATCATTAAATGATTGGGCACGCCCGGTCCCCAGATTGAATATCCCCGACTGCCCCGGATTGTCCATAAACCAGAGATTGACCTTGACCGCATCACCCACATAGATGAAATCTCGTCTCTGCTCCCCATCCCCGTAACCATCACAACCGGCAAACAGTTTGGCAACACCGCCCTCCTTGATCTGGTTATTGAAGTGAAATGCGGTGCTCGACATGGCCCCCTTGTGCTGCTCCCGTGGGCCATAGACATTGAAGTAGCGAAAACCAACCACCTGGCTCTTCATCCCAGGCTGGAGGCGACGCACATACTGGTCAAACTGGAACTTGGAGTAGGCGTACATATTGATCGGATGCTCATACTGCCGATCCTCAATAAAGGTAGTTCCTGCACCATAGACCGAGGCAGAGGAGGCGTATAGATACTGCACCCCACGCTCCAGAGACCAGTGGAGAAGTGACTTGGAGTACTCGTAGTTGTTCTTCATCACAAAGTGGCCATCCCACTCTGTGGTGGCAGAGGTCGCCCCCTCATGAAATATTGCCTGAACCTCACCAAACTCCTCGCCACTATTGATACGCTCGATAAAATCGAGTCGATCCATATAGTCGGCAATATCAAGATCGGCCAGATTGCGCATCTTGTGGCCATTGGTAAGGTTATCAACAACAAGAATATCGGTCTCCCCACGCTCATTGAGGGCCTTGACAATATTACTGCCGATAAAACCGGCACCACCTGTAACAATAATCATTCTTCTGTTCTCTTCTCTTGTGAGGTAATCAGGGCTGCCTGACTACGCTATTTTTTCATTCTCTCAATCATCGAGGTTGTAGATTGTCCATCTACAAATTTGAGGATCTCTACCGACCCTCCGTTGTCTGTCACACACTCACCTCCCGCCACCTCATCTGGCCTGTAGTCCCCACCCTTTACAATCATATCTGGCAGGACCCTGCAGTAGAGTCTCTCTGGGGTCTCCTCGGCAAAAGAGACTACCCAGTCCACACTCTCCAATGCTGACAGCACCGTCATCCGCTGCTCCAGACCGTTGATCGGACGACTCACTCCATTCACATCCCCCTTAAGTTGCCGCACTGACTCATCCGAATTGACTGCCACTACCAGGCGCTCTCCAAGCTTCCTCGCCTCTGCAAGATAGGTAACATGGCCAGTATGGAGTATGTCAAAACAGCCATTGGTCATCACCACCTTCTCTCCTCGTGCATGTGCCAATTCAATAGCATGCTGCAGCTCATCCTCTGTGAGGATACCAAAACCGATCTCCTCCGGATCATGAATTGCGTGATGTAGCTCAGCAACAGTGGTGGTTGCAGTACCAAGTTTTCCAACCACAATTCCAGCTGCCAGGTTGGCTGCTGTCACTGCATCCTGGCGTGTGGCCCCTGCTGCCAGCCCCGCGGCAAGGGTTGCAATCACCGTATCACCGGCACCGGTTACATCATAGACCTCGCGGGCATGAGTTGGATGGTGAAAAGGTCCATCCCCGTCACATAGTAGTGTCATTCCATCCTCTCCACGCGTCACCAGGAGTGCGTCCATCTCCAACTGCTGACGAAGCTGCTCACCCTTTTCCACAACATCTTCACTACCGCCACATGGTCCAACTACGGCCTCAAACTCGGAGAAATTTGGGGTCATCAGGGTTGCCCCCTGGTATTTGGAGAAATCACTCCCCTTGGGGTCAATCAACACCTTTTTCCCCGCAGCACGCGCCAGCTGAATCATGGTCTGCACATCACTCAATGTGCCCTTTCCGTAATCAGAGAGGATCACCACATCATGCTGATCCAGTTGACTCTTGTAGTGTTCCAGCATCGCCTCCAGTGAGAGTCGATCAAAACGGTTTTCAAAATCGAGCCGAATCAGCTGCTGGTGCCTGCTGAGCACCCTAAGTTTGGTAGAGGTACGAACCCCCTCCTCGCGCTGGAAATCACACTGGACCCCATGCTTAATCAATATATTCTGTAAACTCTCCCCCTCTTGGTCCGCTCCCACCACACCCAGCAGGGTAACAGCCCCACCCAGCGAGGCGATATTGAGGGCGACATTGCCTGCACCACCAGGACGCTCCTCAATCTCGCTAATCTGAACCACCGGAACTGGCGCCTCCGGAGAGACTCGCTCTGCACCACCGGACCAGTAGCGGTCCAGCATCAGGTCACCAACAACCAGTGTCCGACCTTCTGAAAACTGGGGAAGAGTATTGCTCACCATTGCTCCTCGATATATTGACACCAGTAGTGGCCGATCAGGATATGAGCCTCCTGAATTCTGGCTGTTGTCTTTGATGGAACTGAGATAGCACGGTCCGCAATCTTGCCAACCTCACCTCCAGACTCACCTGTCAGACCAATTGTTTCAGCACCTCTCTCCCTGGCGGCCTGTAGGGCCAAGACCACATTCTTGCTGTTGCCTGAGGTTGAGATGCCAACCACCAGATCCCCCTGCTGAGCAAGTGCCTCAACCTGACGACTAAAGAGCTGTTCAAAACTGAGGTCATTCCCGGTTGCAGTCAGAATTGAACTATCTGTGGTCAAGGCGATGGCAGGAAGCGCTACTCGATCTTTCTGGTAACGGACCACAAGCTCAGCGGCAATATGCTGGGCATCGGCTGCGCTTCCACCATTACCCATAATCAGGATTTTTCTCCTACGTTGCAGGCATGCAACCATCATCTTGGCAGTCTCACCAATCTCCACCTCAAGAGATTCAAGACCGGATATCACCTCAATGTGTTCTCTCAGCACTGACTGAATCATATCTCCCCTCAATTAGATCTGGTGGTATGAACGATACCATTCAGCAAAATTCTTCACACCCTCTTTCACTGACATCGACGGCTTGTAGTCGAACTCCATAACCAGATCATCCACATCGGCATAGGTGTCCGGGACATCGCCCGGCTGCAGTGGCAGCATCTCCTTCTCTGCCTCAACTCCCAAGGATTCTTCCAGGGCCTCGATATAGTCCATCAGCTCCACCGGGTTGTTGTTGCCAATATTGTAGATGCGCCATGGCGCCCTGCTGGTGGCGGAATCAGGGTTGTCTCCACTCCA
>CAYQBY010000048.1:0-2717 GCA_964415865.1 uncultured Piscirickettsiaceae bacterium
GCAGATAAAATTGATGCGGAAAAAGTGCAGTTTCTCTTGTCAGACATGGGGTGTCGTATAGCTGGTTTAAGATCCAGTCAGGACAACGAAAGGAGAGAATTTGAATGAGTCAGAGCGTAATTGCAGAGCCCCGGAGTGATGATCTGAAGGTGCCACCTCACAATATTGAGGCTGAACAGTATGTGATCGGGGGGCTTTTGATCAGTAATGAGAGCTGGGATGAGATCTCTGATCAGATCACAAGCGATGACTTCTACCGTTTTGACCATCGTCTTTTCTTTGAATCAATCACAGGATTGGCAGATGAGGATAAACCGTTTGATGCAGTAACCATCGCTGACTGGCTAAAAGGGAGAGGGCAGTTAAGAAATGAGGAGTGGAGGGAGTACTTGATTGCGCTGGATAAAAATACTCCTAGTGCAGCCAATATCAGACACTACACCAAAACTGTACGCGAAGCCTCCATGCTCAGAAACCTGATTACGGTATCTAACAAGACAACCGCACTTGCTGTGCATAACGAGGGGCTTGCTGTTGATGAGGTGCTTAACCGTGCAGAGCAGTTGATCTATCAGGTCTCTGACCAGGAGGTGAAAAGGAAGAGTGGGTATGAAACGGTCAGAGTGCTTGTTGATCGTGCAAGCAAAAGAATTGAGGAGCTTAGCCGCTCAGGTGCCGGAGAGGTCACTGGGATTGCTACAGGTTTCGATGACTTTGATCGTCTAACAACCGGATTGCATGACTCAGATTTGATCATTCTGGCAGGAAGGCCAGCCATGGGAAAAACCTCTTTTGCCATGAATATTGTTGAAAATGCGGCAGTTAAGGAGGGGAAGTCTGTTGCGGTATTCAGCATGGAGATGTCGAGTGAGCAGTTAACCACCAGATTGATCTCGTCATTAGGCCGTATTGACTCTGGAAAGATACGAATCGGGGATCTGGATGAGCAGGACTGGAGCTATCTCAACAAATCTATAGAGGTGCTTGCAGATGCAAAGATCCATATAGATGACACTCCTGGACTAACCCCATCAGAGATGCGCTCTCGTATCAGAAGACTCGATCGTCAATATGGGGTGGATCTGGTTGTGATTGATTACCTGCAGTTGATGCAGGGTGACAAAACGGGATCACTGGAGAATAGAACAGCTGAGGTTTCGGGTATTTCACGATCACTGAAGGCGATGGCAAAAGAGATGAATGTGCCTGTGATTGCATTATCGCAGCTCAATCGATCAGTTGAGACCAGAAGCAACAAAAGACCCATGGTCTCGGATTTGAGGGAGTCGGGGTCACTGGAGCAAGATGCAGATATCGTCCTGTTCATCTATCGCGATGAGTACTACAACCCCGATCATCCAGGAAATAAGGGGGTTGCAGAGATCATTATCGGAAAACAGAGGCATGGTGCCATTGGAACGGTTAACGTGGCATTTCAGGGGGTCTATACCAGGTTCGATAACCTTGTAGATAACAACAGGTATGCCCCTGCAGAGATTGAGGAAAAATCAAACCGTAACCAGTTTAGACGGAATGTCAGGTGAAGTAGAAGAGTAGAGCATCAATGACACAGACAGACACGATGTGTCGTATAGGTGTTGTAGAGTATTTATTAATTAAAGGAGAGGAAATATGCGCTTTGGATTAACAGCTATTGCAGTTTTTATGATGTTGGTCATTCAGTCAATATCTAATGACATCAATCAGATCGTAATCTATGTGGGCTACGGAACATTGCTGTTCGCGGGGTTGCTGGAGATTGCCTCACTGTATAAAGGGATAAGCAGTGATTGAAAGGAAGCAGGTGTAGATATAGCGATGTTTGGACTGTTTGGGAGAGAGAAGATGGCTAGTAGTGAAACCAAGGTACTAACTACAACCACACCAATGCACGGAGAGATCTTCAATGCTGTGGTTGATCTGATGCATCAGAATGAGTGGAAGTTTCAGCAGCTGGATGGAGGAGCTGCTATACGTTTTGTGCTTAATGGTGAAGAGATAATGATTCACACCAGAGTTCTTATCTATGAGGATGATCGACTTATTATCGTACTAACAAAACTGCCTGCAGCAGCCCCAAAGGAGAGAAGAATTGAGGCCATGAAGCTGATATCCAAAATAAACTGGTTATCGAGTGTTGGTAGTCTGGAAATTGATATGGATGATGGTTACATCCACTATAAATCATCAATCGATGCTGAAGGTACAGAGGTAACTGCACAGACTATTAAAAATATAGTGGACCCATGTATTCACGGAATGGATCGTTATGGGGGAGCGATAATGCGGGTAATATTTGGCGGCATGAGCGCAGACGAAGCATTTAAGTTGGCCAGAGCAGACAAGGATAGTGATGATGAATGAACCATACGTTGCGGGGAAATTTGTCTCCACTGAGGGCAAAGAGAGACTGGAGAGATTAAGAGCCGCATTTGATGAAGTGGCTGAGGTTCTTAAGAAGTACGACCTCTCTATCCCTGATCTCTATAGAGAGTATGTTTTTCGTGCTCGTGGCTCTAGTGATAAGAAGTTCGGTAGAAAGTTGTAGGTATGAACACAAGGCAAATAAGAGAGATCGTTTACGCCTTTGCTATTGGTGATGCACTTGGATCAGTGTTCGAGTTTCAGTCACCAGCAAAAGATGAGATTATCGACCGATTCGAGAATGGTGACGATCTGAAGTTCACCGATGATACATATCTTCTGCTCACAACACT
>CAYQBY010000049.1:0-2184 GCA_964415865.1 uncultured Piscirickettsiaceae bacterium
TGAAGACCAGGGTCGGACCTGCTTTTTTAGCATTATTCGATGTCGGTTCAGATCGGATTTCAGTTTCGGGGGTCGTTCTGATCGCTCTCTTAGTTTTTTCATCTGCCGACTCAACACCACAGGTGGGGTCTGCGTTTTTAGTGTTATTTGGTGGCACGACCCCGCAATAACACTAAAAACGCAGACCTGACCCCATGTTATTTTCTATAGACATCATCATGTGTACCAACATTGACAGGGACAATATCATTACCGTCCACCAGGAATTCCAGGGTGATACGGTAGCTTATGTGAATTGAGACTGAGTGCAGCCCAGCCAATCGCCCTTCCAGTGCATGCAGTCGCAATGACCGGTGATATGGATCCAACCCCAGTAACTGCAATGTTTTCAGGTATTGGACGCTCAGCTCCGGGTGCTTTTTGAGGAATTTCCTTGCCCTTTTGCTATAGCTTTCAGTGAAAACCAGCGAATAACTCACTTGTCAGTTACCCGATCCAGGTGTTCTTCAGCCGTTTCACGTAGGAAGTTTCCATTTTCAAGATCACGACGAGACTCTAACAGGGCTGCCTCCAACTCCATCTCACGCAGATAACGGTACTGCTCCAGGTGCATCACCACATATTTATTCTTGCCACGCACAGTAATCATCGCATCTGGCTCAACGAGCAGACTCTCTTCAAGCGCAGAAACACCTCGAGTCTTTAGATCATTTGCCGTAATCGCATTCATAACAACCTCCTTAATAGTACCATTGTAAATACTATCACAAAACATTCAAGGAAATAAGAGGGGGTCAGGTCTGCGTTTTGAAACGCAGACCTGACTCCATGATTTGGTAATTCGTTCCCAATTAAACTATAAATATGCTATAATCTGGCTAATGAAAAAACGGACGCTAGAAAACCAGATCATAAAAGCATCAGCAGGCTTTTCTGTCATCCTCTTGACTGGCCCCAGACAGGTTGGGAAAACTACGCTACTACAACAGTGCGCAGAGGAAGGGAGAGGGTATGTAACCCTTGATGACATCAATCAACGAGCCCTGGCACAGAGTGATCCTGCACTTTTTCTGCAGGCTAACCCCCCGCCGGTCACGATCGATGAGGTGCAGTATGCACCTGAACTCTTTAGTGCAATCAAAATCGCGGTTGATCGCGAGAAAAACCCAGGTACATTCTGGCTTACCGGTTCTCAAAAATTCTCACTGATGCGGGGCATTACTGAAACATTGGCAGGCCGGGTTGCCATTATCGAGATGCAGGGACTCTCTCAGGCAGAGATCGAAGATCGCCCAACCTCCCTGCCGCCATTTATTCCTACCAAAAGCTGGATTCAACAGGCTCGGGAGGAGAGACACCCCGCAAAACCTCTACCTGCCATCTACCATCAAATCTGGAAAGGCAGCTATCCACAGCCTGTTACCGATAACAACATCAACCATGAGCTCTACTTCAACTCCTATGTGCAGACTTACATCCAGCGAGATGTACGAGATCTGCTCAAGGTCAGCGACCCCATTGCATTCGCAAAATTCTTGCGCTCTACTGCTGCCCGCACGGGGGAGTTACTCAATTATTCCAGCATTGCACGTGATGCAGGAATTGATCATAAGACAGCCAAGTCATGGATCTCAGTACTGGAGAGCTCTGGCCTGGTCTATCTGCTCCAGCCACTACACAGTAATCTCACAAAGAAGTTGGTCCATACTCCCAAACTATACTTTCTTGATACCGGTCTCTGTAGCTACCTCACACGATGGCCAACTGCTGAATCACTTGAGGCTGGGGCAATGTCGGGCGCCATTCTGGAGACATGGTTTGTCTCGGAGATCTTGAAAAGTTATTGGCACAATCTCCGTACCCCATATCTCTACTACTATCGTGATACCAATCAGAGAGAGATCGACCTGGTCATTGAGGATGGCAATACCCTCTACCCGGTCGAGTTCAAAAAAAGTGGCTCTCCCACCAAAGAGGCAATAAAAAATTTTGGCGCACTAGGCAGGCTCAAAAGGGAGATTGGAGAAGGTGCAGTCCTCTCACTTTGTGACAGAGATTTCCCATTAACAGAAACTGTCAACGCCATACCGGCTAGCTACCTATAAGAAACAAATAAGAACAAATAAGGGGGTCAGGTCTGCGTTTTTAGTGTTATTAGGTAGTCATCAACTATTTTTTGCTGCT